>JAPLAO010000042.1 GCA_026393245.1 Mycobacterium sp.
GGTATCGACTTCCGAATCCGGATGGCCGCGGCAGACCCAGATGCGCAGCCCGAAGACGGCGACGATCGAGTCGGGGCCGCGGTGGCGCCGCTGATCGCGAGTGGCCTAGCGGCGCTGCGTTAGCCGGTACGCGGAGCCGACCTACGCGACGCCGCGGGCGCCGCGTCGGACGCTACGTTCCCGGAATGCCGCACGCCGGCACGCGAACGCGAACCTGACTTCGGCGCGACCGGGGCAGTGTCGGCGACAGTGGCGATTGCGTCGGCGCGATCGAGGGTGTCTGTCGGTGCGTTGTCTACCGGGGCGGTGTCTGTCGGGGCGGTGACTGCCGGGGCTGCGTCTGTCGGGGCGGTGTCTACCGGGGCTGCGGAGACCGCGGCAGCGGCTGCATGCCGAGCAGCCACCGGACGCGGCGCGGCCACAGCCGAAGCCCGCGCAGACGCCGCCGGCTTCGCGAGTGCGAGCGCAGGCACGGCGGTGACGCGGGCCGCAGCGACCGCCGGCACACTAGCCGCCGGCGGAATCAGCCCAAAAGTCAACGCCGAGATGGCGTTCTGCACCGCGGCGAGCACGGACTGCAGATCATTGGTGATCACGGTCGACACTGCGGAGAGCAGAACACCGGGCAATGCAGTAGTCAAACTGTTGACCTGTGCAGTCACGAAGGACTGGAAGGACCCGGTGGCATCAAGAACGGCCTGCTGGATCGAGGTGATCGGCGCAACCAGGCCGGTGCTCAGAGTCTGCAATGCGGTCGGGAGGTCGCCGGTGGCCAAGGCCTGGACCGCAGTGACCAGGACCACGGGAATGGCACCCAGGGCGTCGCCGAATCTTGCCGGAATGGACGTGGGTCCGATGAACAGACCGGCGACCGTAGAGTTGAAGTACGCGAAGACATCCGTGGCCGCCGCGGTGACCAACGGTGTGGCCTGGTTGAGGAATTCGGTCGCGATGGCGTTGGCGAAGTCCGCTGGAACCAGGCTGGTGATGTCGGGGATCGCGGCGCCGATACCCAGGGACTGCAGCAGTGAGACGATGTCGGTGAAGGGCAGGGTCAACGCGGCCAGCGTCACATCAGCGACGGCTGGAGTGGGAACCGTCAGCGGGCTCAGGGCCCCGGACTCGACCGGCGCCAGCGCGATCGTGCCGACCCCCACGACGGCCACCATTCCCGCGGTAAGGGACGAACGAACTGAGATCTGCATGGCCCAACTCCCGTCAATTTGACCCCACCTGTCACTGGAGTCACCTGAGAATAGCCTGAGCGAAGCCGAATCACCATCCCTCAGCAGGCGGGCCACCCGCCACGGGTCCCCGCTACGCCCGCGCGTTGCCGGCTTTCCACTGCTCCCAGGGGATATTCCAGTCACCGAGGCCTTCGGTGCCGGACAGCACTGAGCCGACGGTATTTCGGACCTCGATGACGTCCCCGCGCCTGGTGTTGTTGTAGAACCACTGCGCATTGTCCGGGCTGACGTTCAGGCAGCCGTGGCTGGTGTTGGTCGACCCCTGTGCGCCGACCGACCACGGCGCCGAGTGCACGTAGATGCCGCTGTAGGACATCTGAGTGGCCCAGTCCACTTCGATCCGGTAGCCCTTGGGTGAGTTGGATGGCACGCCGTAGGTCGCCGAATCCATGATGAGGTGCTGATAACGATCGCCGATGGTGTAGACGCCGTTGTTGGTCGGGGTGGCGTCCTTGCCCATCGAGATCGGGATGGTCTTGATGACCTCGCCGTTGCGCCGCATGGTCAGAGTCTTGGTGGCATCGTCGGCGGTGCCGATCAGCGAATCACCGATGCTGAAGGCGGCGTTGCGATCCTGCTGTCCGTACAACCCGCCGCCGAGGTCGACACCGAATGTCTTGACGGTGACGTTTACCGTTGTGCCCGGCTCCCAGAAGTCCTGCGGACGCCACCGCACCTCACGATTGCTCAACCAGTAAAACGCACCTTCGACCGGTGGCTCGGTGGTCACCGTGATCGCCTTCTGGGCAGCGAGTCGGTCGGGAATGTTCTCATCGAAGCGCACGGCGATGGCCTGCCCTACGCCGACGACGTCGCCGTCGTTGGGCATCAGATACGCCATCGTGAGATTGGCCGGCGAGTGCGACGCGAATGTGAGCGTCCGGGTACTGACTCCGCCAAGTCCCAGCGCCCGGGCCGTGATGGCGTAACGCTTGTTGTAATCGAGCGGATCGGTGGCCGACCAACTGAGACCGTCCGGGCTGAGGTCTCCGGCGACGGGTTCGCCGGTGTCGTCGACCATGTCCACGGATCCCAGCACTCCGCCTTGGACCGCGAGGGTGACCGGCTGGTCGACATGGACCCCGACGGCACCATCTGCCACCGATGCGGTGAGCTTTGGGATCAACAGATCGCTATAGGGCGTGCCCTTGTCGGCGAGCACCGTGGGCTCGGATCGGTTGATACCGCAGCCACTAACTGCGGGCAGCCCCGTGAGCACGACGACGAGGGTGGCAAGCCAGCCGCGCGACCGCGGCCGGCGAACCGGTCGGTGTGCTCGCATACTGGCTCCAAACTCACGGCGACGGGTGGGTTCCGTCCGGGGCAATTCGTCTCCCCACCTGACCCAACTCTAGGTGCAGCCAATTCACCTCACCGGCGCCCGCCTGTTATTGTCGCTGACACGCGCCGTTAGCTCAGTTGGTAGAGCAGCTGACTCTTAATCAGCGGGTCCGGGGTTCGAAACCCTGACGGCGCACCCAAAGTTTTTTTGTAACGTTGCGATCACGGGCCGCGATACTTCGAACATCATGCCCGGTAGACGACGACTTGCGTTCCCTGCGGCCACAGCTGCCATCGGTATACCGATGGCACTGCTGCTAGCCGCCGCGGCGCCGGCCGAGTGGGATCCTCTCATCGTGGCCGCTCCGGTGTCGGCGAAGATACTGATGCCCGGCGTCGGAAACGAACGGGGTCTGCAGGTCGAGACGATCCTGGCCGAACGTGCCATCAGTGCGCAGTTCCCCGAGGTCCGCAATATCGGCGGCGTCCGTCCGGACAGCATGAAGTGGCATCCGCAGGGCCTCGCGATCGACGTGGGAATCCCGGACTACGGCAGTGCCGCGGGCAAAGAACTCGGGGACCGAATCGCGGCGTACGCCTTCGCCAATGCCGATCGGTTCCACCTGGTGCACGTGATCTGGCAGCAGACCTACTACCCGATCGGCGGAAAGCCGCACCGGATGGCCGATCTCGGCTCCGACGATGCCAACCACTACACGCATGTTCACATCGCAACCGAGGGTGGCGGTTATCCGACGGGGACCGAAACCTACCTCGGATAGGCTCGAAATGCCGGTAGCTGTGGAACTCAGCAGAGATCTCGTTTTAGCACTTGAAGATGCCATCTACGTGGAATATGTGCTATCTTTTATGTTTGCTGCAATCTGATAGGACGCAACCATGACGGCCGAAGGGGCAGGAACCCACGCGCAGCCACCCGAGCGTCGCGACGACGCCGACCTGCCACTGCGGGTGTACAGCTGTAGCCGACTGGGATTGCAGGCCAATCCCCCGGTGCGCCGCCCGAGCTCGGGTGGTTGGCTGCGGCGGCGCTGAGCTCTAGCGGCGTCGAATTCCCCTAAATAGGATCACCACGGTCAGCGTTCCCACGCCCACCAGGGTCGCGGTCACTGCGGGTTGCTTCACCCAACGCAGCACGGCGGATTTGAGGTCTTCGGTAAGGCGTTGTGGATTGGCGCGCTCGGCCAGTGAATCGACGGTCAGTGCCAGCTGGTCACGTGCCGCAGTGATGTCCGCCTTGATGAGCTCGGGATCCCGGTCCACCACGTCCGTCCTCGCTTCCGCCGTCAACCATGCCGCCATTACCCTAGAACAGCGCCGGGCCCCGGAAAGCTAAGGGTGGGCGCAGCGATACACCGGCTGAGACGAAGGGATGGAACGTGACCGATACCGCACGCCTGGAGGTCGGCGACACCGCACCGGCGTTCACCCTTCCCAATGCTGACGGAAAACCCGTCAAGCTCTCGGATTTCAAGGGCCGCACAGTCATCGTCTACTTCTATCCGGCCGCCTCGACTCCGGGCTGCACCAAACAGGCTTGCAACTTCCGGGACAGCCTTGCCCAACTCAATGATGCCGGCATCGACGTCATCGGCATCTCCCCGGATAAGCCGGAAAAGCTGGTGAAGTTCCGCGATGCCGAATCGCTGACCTTTCCGCTGCTTTCGGATCCGGAAAGAAAAGTTCTCGGCGCCTGGAGCACCTTCGGTGAGAAGAAGATGTACGGCAAGACCGTCCAGGGCGTGATCCGGTCGACGTTCCTCATCGACGAGAAGGGCAAGATCGCGCTGGCGCAGTACAACGTCAAGGCTGCAGGTGCGGCAACATTGATCCAGAAGATCATCGCAGGTAACACGTGACGGCATCGGTGCCGCTTCAGACGCAGGAGTCACTTTCTGACCCAGCAGTAACACAGGAGCCCCAGGGACCGACATCACGGTGACAAGACAGAGCGCGGGTGAAACCTGCTGCTCGACGCACCGGAGGTCGGAATATGACGCGACGTGGACGCCTGATCAGCTTGCTGGCAGCCGTTGTGGCTGTTCCCGTCATAGTCGCCGGGGCGCCCATGGCACCGGCACACGCCACCGAGCAATCTGACGCTCAGCTGGTATCCAGCCAGCGCGCCTCTCTACCGGTTGCCGGCACCGAGAGCGGACTGCAGATTCAGACGATCATGGCCAGACGAGCCATCGTCTCGCGATTCCCCGACGTTCGGGAGATCGGTGGGGTCCGGCCCGACAGCATGAAGTGGCACCCCGAAGGTCTGGCGATCGATGTGATGATTCCGGATTGGCAGACGCCGGCCGGCAGGGCACTCGGTGACCGCATCGCCACGTTCATCTCCGACAACGGCAGGCGTTACGGACTCGAATACCTCATCTGGCAACGGATGTACATTCCCGCCGAGGGCAAGCCGTACCTGATGGACGACACCGGCAATCCCGACGCCAACCACTTCACCCACGTCCACATCTCCACCCACGGCGGCGGTTATCCGACCGGCCGGGAGAATTTCCTGGACTAGTCCACCTGCGTGCCGAGCATGCCCAGCAACAGCGCCTCGGTCACCGCGGCTCGTTCCAACACACCCAGATGCAAGCTCTCGTTGACGCTATGCGCCTGGGTGCCAGGATCCTCCACTCCCGTGACCAGAATCGTGGCGTCGGGGAACGCCTCGGCGAATTCGGCGATGAAGGGGATCGAGCCACCCATGCCCATGTCGATGGCGTCGACACCCCAGGCCTGCCGGAATGCCGAGCGCGCGGCGTCGTACACCGGTCCCGTCGCGTCGATCGCGTAGGGCTGCCCGGCGTCGCCCTCAGTGACGGTGATCTTTGCGCCCCACGGGACGTGTGACTCAAGGTGGTGACGCAGGGCCGCGAGGTGCTCGGTGGCGTCACCGCCGGGCGCCACCCGCAGGCTGATCTTCGCCCTGGCATTAGGGATCAGGGTGTTGGAGGCCTTCGCGATCGGTGTGGTGTCGATACCGATGACGGTGATCGCGGATTTGGCCCAGAGTCGTTGCGCCACAGAGCCGGTGCCGATTTCACCCACACCGTCAAGAAGTCCGGACTCGGCTCTGACCCACTGCGCCCCGCGGTCGACAGCTGCTGCCTGTGCCTCATGAAGACCGGCTACCGCGACATTCCCGTCGTCATCGTGCAGGGTTGCCAGCAGTCGGA
>JAPLAO010000057.1 GCA_026393245.1 Mycobacterium sp.
GCTCTCGGCGATCCGATCGCGGTAGGCGTTGTTCACCTCGAAGCGGTGCCGGTGGCGTTCGGATACCTCGGTGGACTGATATGCCTCGGCGACAACGGATCCCGGCTCCAGTACCGCCGGGTAGGCACCCAGTCGCATGGTGCCGCCGAGATCGGCCTCGCCCGCGACGACCTCGCGTTGATCGGCCATGGTGGAGATCACCGGATCCGGGGTGTCGGGTTCGAACTCCGCGGAGTTCGCCTGCGCCAGGCCCACGGTGCGGGCCGCCTCGATCACGATGCACTGCAGACCCAGACACAGGCCGAACAACGGCAGTCCACGATGGCGCGCGTACCGGATCGCACCGATCTTGCCTTCAATACCGCGGATCCCGAAGCCGCCCGGTATCAGCACCGCGTGCACATCGCCGAGTGCCGCCGACGCTCCGCTGTCGGTTTCGCAGTCGTCGGAGGCCACCCAGCGCATCTCGACCTTGGCCCGGTGGGCGAACCCGCCCGCGCGCAGCGCCTCGGCCACCGACAGGTAGGCGTCGGAGAGGTCGATGTACTTGCCCACCAATGCGATTCGCACCGTCTCCTGCGGATCGTGCACCCGGCGCAGCAGGTCGTCCCAGGTGGTCCAGTCCACATCACGGAACGGTAGGTTCAGCCGCCGCACCACGTAGGCGTCGAGTTCCTCACGGTGCAGCACCTTGGGGATGTCGTAGATGGACGGCGCATCAGGCGTGGAGATCACACCGTCGATGTCGACGTCGCACATCAGCGCGATCTTCTCCTTGAGCGCCTCGGGCACATCGCGATCGCAGCGCAGGATCAGCGCGTCCGGCGTGATACCGATGTTGCGCAGGGCGGCCACCGAGTGCTGGGTGGGCTTGGTCTTCAACTCCCCCGACGGCGCCAGATACGGCACCAGCGAGACATGCAGGAAGAAGCAGTTCTCCCGGCCGACCTCGTGGCGCACCTGCCGCGCGGCTTCTAGGAACGGCTGCGACTCGATATCGCCGACGGTGCCGCCCACTTCGGTGATGACCACGTCGGGCCGGTTGCCGTCGGCGTCGGGCAACGCCATCTCCAGGATGCGGCTTTTGATCTCGTCGGTGATGTGCGGGATCACCTGCACGGTGTCGCCGAGGTACTCGCCGCGGCGTTCCCGCGCGATCACCTTCGAATACACCTGTCCGGTGGTGACATTCGCTGATCCGGACAGGTCGCGATCCAGGAATCGTTCGTAATGGCCGACGTCGAGATCAGTCTCCGCACCGTCCTCGGTGACGAACACCTCGCCGTGCTGGAACGGGTTCATGGTGCCCGGGTCCACGTTGAGATACGGGTCGAGTTTTTGCATGGTCACCTGCAGTCCGCGCGCGGTGAGCAACTGACCGAGACTGCTGGCGGTCAGGCCCTTGCCGAGCGAGGAGACGACGCCGCCGGTGACGAAGATGTGCTTCGTGGGGGCCTGCTGGTGCTTGCGCAATGCGGGCAAGAGCAACCTCCGTGACGACGGCGCAGGACTTTGGTTTTCCAGGCCGGACGAGCGGAGGAACCCTCTCGAATGGTCTGGTTGGGGCCTGCCGACCCACGGAAGTTGACCCTAACACCGACCCGGACACCGCGGCGCTGACACGCCCGCCAGTCGCGGCTACTGGGGGACGGTGACCGCAGCCGCGCCGGCACCGATGCCGTATTGGCCGGGTGGTGCGCCGGCGATCATGGCCTGCAGTGCCAGCACGGTGGTGATCCGGCCGGACTCGATCCCGATATCGTCCACGGTGGTGACGGCCTCGGCCATGGGAGTATCGGCCCGGGTGACGGCCACTGCCGAGACGCCGTTCGCCGAGCCGTCCCGACCGGCCAGCACCACGCCGGATCCGTGCGGAGCCATCGCTACTGCGAGGCGCGCCACGGTCGCGCCCCGGTTGCCGGCGGTGTCGGCCAGTGCGCCGCCGGTGACGATCACCGCCGTATCGGCTGCACCGAGGCGCTGTTCGTAGGTGAGGAAACCGGTGTCGCGCAAGGCCGAGAGCACGGCGTCGCGGGCGTTGTCGTCGACCGGAATGATCTTGGGGTCACGGTTGATCAGCAGTGCGATGCCGAGCAGATCGCCGGCCTGGGAGCCCTGGTCGGTGAGTGTGGCGTTCAGTTGGGTGCCCGCCGGCAGGATCGGTGAGTTGACCACCGAACTCATCTTCGCCGCGGAGTTGGCATCGACGAACTCATTGGTCAACGCGATCGTGCCGGTGACCGTGCCGCCAGCCTGTCCGATCAGCCGCGCCACCGCGTCGACATCCTCGTTCGCGGCGTCCGGCGTCCGGAAGACCACTACCGATTTACCGGCGAGCGCGTCGCGGACGATCCGGCCCGCCATCTGGGTGTCGAATTCACTTGCCGCCGTGAGCTTCTCGGACAGTGAACCCTTCTCATCGGTGAGGGTGCCGGCCTGCTTCTGCAGCACACCATTGTCACCGCGAAGGCCCGACACCATCGTCGAGGACAGCGCACCGGAACCCAGCACCACACCGATTGCCAGTGCTACGAACACCGCTGCCAGTGAGATGACGTGATGGCGGAGCGTGACCATGCTAGGTCACCAAACTCTGCACCCACAGCGAGAAGTGGTTCCAGTAGTTGGTGATCCAGTCGATCACCACGGTATCGGCCCGCGACACCCACAGTGCAGCGACCACGGCCAGCAGTACGGCCAGGATCAGCAGGGCGATGGTGCCGCCGGAGATGTGGTTGCGGTACAGCGTCGCAACGGCTTTCGCATCGACGATCTTGTCGCCGACCTTGAGCCGGGTCAGGAATGTCGACGGGTTGCTCTGCACGCGGGTGCGGTCGAAGAATTCCTCGATGCTGGCGGACTGGCCGACCGTCACGATCAGTGAGGCGCCGTGGTGCTCCACCAGCAGCAGTGCCAGATCGGCAGCTGAACCTGACGCCGGGAACGTCATCGCCCCGATGCCGAGATCCTGAATGCGCTCCAGGCCCTCGGCATGGCCGTCGGCGTGCGCGGGCAGTACCACCTGTGCGCCACACTTGAGCACCTCGGCACTCATCTGATCGGGGTTGCCGACGATGAGCTGCGGCCGATAACCGTTGTCGCGCAGGATATCTGCGCCGGCGCCCACCCCGACCAGCACCGGCTGATACTCCTTGATGAATGGTTTGAGTGCCTTCAGATCGTCCTCAGCGCCCACCCCGTCGGCCACCACGATGACGTGGCGGCGGTAGACGTCGACATCGATGTTCGGAATTCCGATCCCGTCGATCAGCAGCGGGCTCTCACTGCGAATGAACTCGATGGTGTTGCCGGCGAAGGCCTCCAGATGGGCCACCAGACCGGTCTTGGCATCGAGCATCAGGTCGGCGATCTCTTCATCGGTGCGTTCGACGCCGTTCGCGAGTCGCCGTTCGCCGGCGTACACCCCGCCCTCGTGCAGACGCACCTTCGCGCCGTCCTTGATCTTCTTGAAGATCTCCGAGCCGGCATTGTCGATCATGGTGATGTTGTGGGCCACCAGCACCTCGGGACCGAGGTTGGGGTAGCGCCCCGAGATCGAGGGTGAGGCGTTGACCACGCCGGCGACGCCCGCGTCGACGAGGGCATCGGCAGTCACCCGATCCAGGTCGAGGATGTCGAGGACGACGATGTCGCCGGCGCCGATGCGACGCAGCAGGCGATCGATGTCCTTATCGACTCGGGCGGTCCCGGTGACGCCGGGACGTGCATTGGCATTACGCGAGAGCAGTGCTGACATCTTCATGCGCCTGATTTTGGCCGTGACCGACCCGTGATGCGGGTAGGCGCGCCGTAACAACAGCCCCAGAAGTTACTTCCTGTCACACAGGTAACAGCGTCACGCAGGTAATTGGGGTCAATCAGGCGGCGATCAGGGCGCGGCCCGTTCCTCCTGCGCCGCTGCCAGCAATTCCCGCGCATGCGCCCGGCCGGTATCGGACTCCCCCAGTCCGGCCAGCATCCGAGCCAGTTCGGCGACCCGGTCCTCAGCATCGAGTCGGCGCACCTCACTGGCCCCGGCACCGACGCCGTCGGCTGCGGTGTCCACCACCAGGTGGGTATCGGCGTAGGCGGCGACCTGGGGCAGGTGGGTGACGACGATGACCTGGTGGGTGCGCGCCAACCGGGCCAGCCGCCGGCCGATCTGAACCGCGGCCCGACCGCCCACGCCGGCGTCGATCTCGTCGAACACCATGGTGGTGCCCTCGGCCGAGGCCGCCAGCACGACCTCGAGTGCCAGCATCACCCGAGACAACTCGCCACCCGAGGCACTCTTGTTCAGCGGCAGCACCGAGTCGGCGTCCTGGGTGCCGCGGTGCGCGGTGAAGCCGAACTCGACCGCATCCACCCCGTCCGCGCCGGCGTGCGCCAACTCCCCGGACGGCAGTGTCAGCGGCGCGCTGTCGTCGTTGCGCGCGGGCATGGTGGCCACCGCGACGGTGAAGTCGGCATCGGACATCGCCAGACCGGCGAGTTCGGTGGTGACGGCCCTAGCCAGTCCGGTGGCGGCTTTCCTGCGCTTCTTGGACAACTCCACCGCGCAGGCGCCCACCTCGCTCGCGAGTTCCTCGACGCGGCGTCCCAATCCGCTCAGTGCCTCCTCGGAGACGTCGAGTGCCGCCAGTCGCTGCCGTGAGTCGCTGGCCCAACTCAGCACCCCGTCGACATCGGCGGCGTATTTGCGGATCAGGGTGCGCAGTTCACCTTGGCGGGCGAGCTTGTTCTCCAGTGCGCTGGCATCGGTGGGCAGGGCCGCCAGGAAGTCGCCGAGTTCGCGGCCGACGTCACCGATGACGGTCAGCGCATCGGTGAGCTGACGGCCCAGCGCTATCAGAGCAGTGTCATCAGATGATTCGAGAAGCGTGATCGCGTGGACGAGAAAATCGGTGGCAGAACGGGTTTGGCTGTCAACGGCTTGCTCATCGGCGCCCGACAGTGCGTCACGAGCATCGGCGGCGGCTTCGCGCACGGCATCGAGTTCAGAAAGCTGACGGATCTGCGCCACCAGCGACTCATCCTCGCCGGGCCGCGGATCGACGCTGTCGATCTCGGTGAGCGCGAACTTCAACCGGTCGGCCTCCTGGGCCATCTCACGCGCACGGTTGGTGCGGTCGACGAGGTCGCGCCGCGCGATCAGCCATTCATCGCGCAGTTTGCGGTAGCGCTCCAGGGGTGCCGCGACACCGGCGAATCGGTCCAGTGCCCCGCGCTGTTCGTCGGCGCGCATCAGCCGCAACTGGTCGTTCTGGCCGTGCAGGGTCAGCAGTCCGGTGGTGAAGGTGGTCAGCGTTTTCGCCGGCACACTGCGTCCGCCGAGGTAGGCCCGCGATGGCCGGTCGCGGCTGACCGAACGCAACGCGATGACACTGCCGTCGTCATCGCGGTCGGCGCCCGAGGAGTCCAGGATCTCGTCGATCGCCGCGCCGGTGGTGCGGTCGAGGTCCTCGGTGCTGAACCGGCCCTCCACCACCGCGCGAGGTGATCCCGACCGGATCCGGGTGGCGTCGGCGCGCGCACCGCCGAGCAGATGCAGACCGGTCACCACCATGGTCTTGCCGGTGCCAGTCTCGCCGGTCAGGACGGTCAGTCCGCGGTCGAACTCGGCGGTGGCCGCGCTGATCGCGCCGAGTGAGTCGATCCGGATCTCGGCGAGCATCTACCGCTCGCGCCAACTCGTCACCGGCAGCCGGAACTTGCGCACCAACCGGTCGGTGAACGGCGCACCGTCCAGCCGAACCCATTTCAGCGGAGTCTGGCATTTGGTGACCTGTAGCCGCGCACCAGCGGGCACGGCAGCCTCCCGGCGACCGTCGCAGAGCACCACCGCATCGACATTGCCCGCATCGACGTCGACGGTGATCACCGCGTTGGGATTGGTGACCATCGGCCGCGCGAAGAGTGCGTGGGCGTTATTGGGCACCACGATGATGGCCTCCAGATCCGGCCACACCACCGGGCCACCGGAGGAGAACGCGTACGCGGTCGAGCCGGTCGGGCTGGACACCAGCACACCGTCGCACCCGAATGCCGAGACCGGCCTGCCGTCGATGGCGACCATGACACCGAGCACGCCCTGGTGTCCGCCCTTCTCCAGACTCGCCTCGTTCAGTGCCCAGCCGCGCGAGAGCACCGCACCATCGAGGCTGACCACCACATCGAGTGCCATCCGGTTCTCGACGCGGTAGTCGCGGGCTATCACGTGTTCGAGGACGCTGTCGATGGCCTCGGCTTCGGCCTCAGCCAGGAATCCGATCCGGCCCAAATTGATTCCCAGGACCGGGATTTCGGCGTTGCGCGCGAGTTCGGCGGCGCGCAGGAAGGTTCCGTCGCCACCGAGGACGAGGACGAGTTCGCACCCGTCGGCGGCGTGACGGTCACCGTCCACCGCCTCGGTGCCGACGCCGAGGCCGATCGCCTCGGTCGCCAGCACGCGCAGTCCGATCCCGTTGGCATCCAACGCTTTCCCGATCTTGCGGGCGGTCTCATTCGCCTCGTCACGACTGGGGTTGACGACCAGCAGCACGGTCCGGTCGGTAGTCACTGGGGCCCCTCCTCAATAGCGCGACGCACCTCGGCATCGAGCGCGTCACCGTCGAGAGCAACACCGCCGAGAGCACCATCGGTCTCGGCACGAAGCCGCAGGAAGTACTCGACATTGCCGGATGGTCCCGGCAGTGGGCTGGCGGTGGCGCCGACGGTCTGCCAGCCCAGTGCGGCGGCGCGGCGGGAGACGGCCAGCACCGCGTCGGCCCGCAACTGCGGATCGCTCACGACACCACCCGGGCCGACCTGATTGCGCCCGACTTCGAACTGCGGCTTCACCATGGGAACGATATCGGCGTGCGGGGCCGCGCATGCAGTCAACGCGGGTGCGGATCGCTCACGACACCACCCGGGCCGACCTGATTGCGCCCGACTTCGAACTGCGGCTTCACCATGGGAACGATATCGGCGTGCGGGGCCGCGCATGCAGTCAACGCGGGCAGCACTGTGGACAAAGAAATGAACGACAGGTCCGCGACCACCAGGTCGACTGCCCCGCCGATGGCATCCGGGGCCAATTCGCGGACGTTGGTGCGCTCGATGACCCGCACCCGGGCGTCCGAACGCAGTGACCATGCCAGTTGGCCGTAGCCGACATCCACCGCAGCCACCTCGACCGCGCCCCGGTCCAGCAGCACCTCGGTGAAGCCACCCGTGGATGCGCCGGCATCCAGGCAGCGCCGGCCGGTGACGTCGATCCCGAAGTGATCCAGGGCGCCGATCAGTTTGTGTGCACCGCGCGATACCCAGGTCTTGTCATCGGATCCCTCGACGGCGAGCGCGGCCGTGATCTCGACGGCGGTCGCGGGC
>JAPLAO010000082.1 GCA_026393245.1 Mycobacterium sp.
GGGGCGCTGGGCTTCCTGGCACATCCCGCGCTGGCCGATAAGGCCGGCCCGGACCCCGGCAACTACGGGCTTGCCGATCAGCAGGCATCGCTGCGGTGGGTGCGCGACAACATCGCGGGATTCGGCGGCGACCCAGCCAAGGTCACCATCGCGGGGGAGTCCGCCGGCGCCATCTCGGTGTGCGACCACCTGGTAGCGCCGGAATCGGACGGGCTCTTCCGTGCGGCCATCATGCAGAGCGGCCCGTGTCAGGCACAGGCCCCGCTGCCCGCCGCGGAGCGGATCAGCATCGACTATGCCGCCGAAAAAGGTTGCGGTGAAACGGCTTCGGCTCAGGCGTGCCTGCGCGGCCTGCCCGTCGACCGCCTGCAAGACGGACCGGCGTACGTCAGGATCGGCGCCAACATTCTCACCGGACCGGTCACCGGCACCGAGCGACTGCCGGTCGCGCCGGCGATGGCGGCCACCCAGGGTCGCACCATTCGGGTGCCGATGCTGATCGGTACGACCGCCGACGAGTTCACCCTGTTCGTGGCATTGAGCTATCTGCGCAACCATCGTCTTGCGCCGTACCGGACGCTGCTGGCGGACACCTTCGGTGCGCAGGCACCCGCCATCGCCGCCCGCTACCCGCTGTCGAAGTACGACGGCAGCGTCGGCCTGGCGTACGCCGCCACGGTGACCGACGGCGTTTTCGCCTGCCCGGTCGAGACCATGGCAACCGGGCTGGCGCGTCGTGCACCGGTGTACGCCTATGAGTTCAATGACTTCCGCGCCCCCGCACCCGAACCCATGCGAACGGTGCCGTTCGCGATCGGCGCCGGCCACGCTCTGGAGTTGCGCTATCTGTTCGACATGGGCGGCGCCCCGGCACTGAACCCGGCGCAGCAGGTGCTGTCGGATCAGATGATCGCCTATTGGAGCAGGTTCGTGACAACAGGCGCTCCCGATGCGCCCGGTCAAGCCGACTGGCCTCAGTTGAATCCCGAAGAGCCGCAATGGCTTTCGTTGCAGACCGGTGGCCTGACCGTCACCACCGACTTCGGCGCCCGCCATCAGTGCGGGTTCTGGGCGTCACTGGGCTAACCGGTGGTGCGGCCGACCGCCAGATCCGGTGCGGCGCGCCCGGCGATCAGCGGCAGATCCAGATAAGTCTTGATGCCGGCGTCGGCGGAACAGACGTAGGGGATTGCGCTGACGCAGTGGTTGGCGGTCGACACCACACCGGGATTGCGGATCAGGCCCTCGGCCACCGTCTCCGGCTGCAAGCCCTTAAAAGTCAGCGATACGGTCGGATCTCCGGTGATCTCCACCTCGAAGCGCTCACCCTGTTCGCCGAGCGTCCACGGCGGATCCAACTCCACCTCACACATCAGCCAGTTGACCGCCGCGGTGACCACCGGCCGATCGTCGACGATCGCCTCCCAGCGGAACCGTCGCGCTGCCACCGTGCCGGCTTCCATCGGCACGATCAACTCATCGGTGCCGGTGACGGCGACCGCGACCTCCTGGGTGGAGCGGATGCGGGGCTCGGCGTCGAAACCGAGTTGATCGGTCACCATCCGGACGGATTGTTTGAACCCGGCCTCCAGCAGCACCGCCATGGGTCCGCTCATCGCCTGCTCCGGCGTCAGACCGAAGCCCATCACCTCGCGCACCACCATCGGGGCGTTGTAGGTGCGCAGGTCGGAGAACTCCTCGGCGCGCACATGGGTGATCGCCGACGACAGCGACGAGATCATCAGCGGGAAGCGTTCGGTGATACCGCCCGGGTGGATGCCGGACCCGTGCAGGGTGACGTTTCCGGCCACACACGCCTCTTCGATGGCCGCAACCGCCCGGCTCTGCCGGTCCGGATAGACCCAGCCGACCGGGGTGACCACGTTTTTACCGGAGCGCAGGATGCGCATCACGACCTGATCGTCGGGCAACAGCGGTGAGTACATGACGCAGTCGGCGTCGAGTGCCAGCAGTTCGTCGATATCGTTGGTCGCCAGCACCCCGATCGGGTCCTCACCGGCCAATTCGCCGACGTCGCGGCCACTTTTGTCAGCGCTGTGCACCCAGCAGCCGACCAGCTCGAGATCCGGGTGGCGCAGCACGCCCTGGATGGCGGCCTTACCGACGCCACCGGTGGCCCATTGGATGACTCTGTACATAGCGACTCCTTATTCCGGTGCAGGCACCGTAAGCCCCGCAGGCGGGCTTATCCGTTGATTTGGAGCAGACCTCGTTCTGGGGCATACTGGTCGGGTTGCCTTGAGCCGGGTTCGCATCCCCAGGGATCGTGCCAGGCAAGGTGAACGACCAGCGCCAGCACTGGCGCGTCCGGTCCCCACTTCGGAGCGAGACGGTTTCGTCGCGCTGTCGAGGCTGCGTGCGGGTGTTCCACCCGAGCGCGGGGGTCCGGTGATCCAGGACAGGTAAACAGCGGCGGCGAGAGCTAGCGCCCGTAATCACGGCGCGAGCACAAGCACGTAGTGAAGGTAGGAGAAGCGTGGCGGGACAAAAGATCCGCATCAGGCTCAAGGCCTATGACCACGAGGCTATTGACGCCTCGGCGCGCAAGATCGTGGAAACGGTCACCCGTACCGGTGCCAGCGTGGTCGGACCAGTGCCGCTGCCGACTGAGCGGAACGTGTACTGCGTCATCCGGTCCCCGCATAAGTACAAGGACTCGCGGGAGCACTTCGAGATGCGTACCCACAAGCGGCTCATCGACATCCTCGACCCGACGCCGAAGACGGTTGACGCGCTGATGCGCATCGACCTGCCGGCGAGCGTCGACGTGAATATTCAGTAGGGGTCTGCGAAAACATGGCTCACGCACGCAAGGGAATCCTGGGCACCAAGCTCGGTATGACCCAGGTCTTCGACGAGAACAACCGCGTCGTTCCGGTCACGGTGGTCAAGGCCGGACCCAACGTGGTCACCCGCATCCGAACCCCGGAACGCGACGGCTACAGCGCTGTTCAACTCGCCTACGGCGAGATCAGCCCGCGCAAGGTCAATAAGCCGGTCACCGGGCAGTTCACCGCCGCCGGGGTCAACCCGCGCCGGCACCTGGCCGAGTTGCGTCTCGATGACGAGGCTGCGGCCGCCGAGTACGAGGTCGGCCAGGAGTTGACGGCGGAGATCTTCGCCGACGGCAACTACGTCGACGTCACCGGTACTTCCAAGGGCAAGGGTTTCGCCGGCACCATGAAGCGACACGGATTCAAGGGCCAGGGCGCGTCTCACGGAGCACAGGCCGTGCACCGCCGGCCGGGGTCGATCGGTGGCTGCTCGACGCCGGGCCGCGTGTTCAAGGGCACCCGGATGTCAGGCCGGATGGGCAGTGACCGCACCACCACGCAGAACCTGGTGGTGCACAAGGTCGATGCCGCCAACGGTGTGTTGCTGATCAAGGGTGCAATCCCCGGTCGCAACGGCGGCCTGGTGATGGTTCGCACTGCCGTCAAACGAGGTGGTAGGTAATGGCTCTCAAGATCGACGTCCACACCCCGGACGGCAAGAAGAGTGGCAGCGTCGAGTTGCCCGCAGAACTGTTCGATGTGGAAGCCAATATCGCGCTGATGCATCAGGTGGTCACGGCGCAGTTGGCCTCCGCCCGGCAGGGCACCCACTCGACCAAGCGTCGCGGTGAGGTCTCCGGTGGCGGCCGCAAGCCCTACCGCCAGAAGGGAACCGGCCGCGCACGGCAGGGTTCCACGCGCGCACCGCAGTTTAAAGGTGGTGGAATCGTGCACGGACCCAAGCCGCGCGACTACAGCCAGCGCACGCCCAAGAAGATGATCGCCGCCGCACTACGTGGCGCCTTGAGTGACCGCGCACGCAATGAACGCATTCACGCGGTGACAGAACTGATTGCCGGGCAGGACCCGTCGACCAAGAGCGCTAAGTCGTTCCTAGGTTCGCTGGTTCCGGGCCGCACGCCCGGAAAAACCGCCAAGGTGCTCCTTGTCATCGGTCGCAGTGATCAGGTCGGTGCGCTCAGTGCGCGCAATCTGCCTGGCGTGCATGTGATCGCGCCGGATCAGCTCAACACCTACGACGTGCTCAATGCCGACGACGTGGTGTTCAGCGTCGAGGCACTGGACGCTTATATCGCGCGTCATGCTGCGGATAAGAACACCGGGGACACAAGCACCGGGGACACGAACGAGGAGGTATCAGCCTGATGGCAACTGTGACTGACCCCCGCGACATCATCCTGGCGCCGGTGATCTCCGAGAAGTCCTACGGGCTGATCGAGAACAACGTCTATACGTTCATCGTCCACCCGGACTCGAACAAGACGCAGATCAAGATCGCTATCGAGAAGATATTCTCGGTCAAGGTCGATTCGGTGAACACCGCCAACCGCCAAGGCAAGCGCAAGCGCACCAAGTCCGGCTTCGGCAAGCGCAAGGACACCAAGCGCGCCATCGTCACCCTGGCCGCCGGAAGTAAGTCGATCGACATCTTCGGAGCACCGGCCTAGGCCGGCGGAAAGCTTTAGGAAACAGATATGGGAATCCGCAAGTACAAGCCGACGACCCCCGGTCGCCGCGGTGCCAGCGTCTCCGATTTCGCCGAGATCACCCGCTCGACGCCGGAGAAGTCGCTGATCCGTCCGTTGCACAGCACCGGCGGTCGCAACGCGCACGGCCGAATCACGACTCGACACAAGGGCGGCGGCCACAAACGGGCCTACCGGATGATCGACTTCCGGCGCCACGACAAGGACGGCGTCAACGCCAAGGTCGCACACATCGAGTACGACCCGAACCGCACCGCCAATATCGCGCTGCTGCACTACCTCGACGGCGAGAAGCGCTACATCATCGCGCCCCAGGGTCTCGTTCAAGGCGCAACCGTCGAGTCCGGCCCCAACGCCGATATCAAGCCCGGTAACAATCTGCCGTTGCGAAACATCCCGTCCGGCACCGTGATCCACGCCGTCGAGTTGCGCCCCGGCGGCGGAGCCAAGCTGGCCCGCTCGGCCGGCGCGAGCATCCAGCTGCTGGGCAAAGAGGGCGCCTACGCCTCGCTGCGTATGCCGTCCGGCGAGATCCGCCGTGTCGACGTGCGCTGCCGCGCCAGCGTCGGCGAGGTCGGTAACGCCGAGCAGGGCAATATCAACTGGGGCAAAGCCGGCCGGATGCGGTGGAAGGGCAAGCGCCCCACCGTCCGCGGTGTGGTGATGAACCCGGTAGACCACCCGCACGGCGGTGGCGAGGGTAAGACCTCCGGCGGCCGGCACCCGGTGAGCCCGTGGGGCAAGCCCGAGGGCCGCACCCGTAAGCGGAACAAGCCGAGCGACAAGCTCATCGTCCGACGCCGGCGCACCGGCAAGAACAAGCGCTAGGCGGGAGAAGCAAAGATGCCACGCAGCCTGAAAAAGGGTCCGTTCGTCGACGACCATCTGCTCAAGAAGGTCGACGTTCAGAACGACAAGAACACCAAGCAGGTCATCAAGACCTGGTCGCGTCGTTCGACCATCATCCCCGACTTCATCGGTCACACCTTCGCCGTCCACGACGGGCGCAAGCACGTGCCGGTGTTCGTCACCGAGTCGATGGTCGGTCACAAGCTGGGCGAGTTCGCGCCCACGCGGACGTTCAAGGGTCACATCAAGGATGACCGGAAGGCGAAGCGGCGATGAGCACGACGACAACGACTGAATATCCTTCGGCCTCTGCCGTCGCGAAGTACGTGGGCATCTCGGCGAGCAAGGCGCGCCGGGTGATCAACCTGGTCCGCGGCAAGTCGGTGGAAGAGGCCCTCGACATCCTGCGCTGGGCGCCGCAATCGGCCAGCGAACCGGTCGCCAAGGCGATCGCCAGCGCCGCGGCCAACGCGCAAAACAACAGTGGTCTGGATCCGCGCAGCCTGGTGGTCGCGACGGTCTACGCCGACGAGGGCCCCACCGCTAAGCGCATTCGGCCGCGCGCACAGGGTCGGGCGTTCCGGATCCGCAAGCGCACCAGTCACATCACCGTGATCGTGGAGAGCCGTCCGCCGCGCGATCAGCGCGTCGGCCAGTCGTCGCGTTCGCGTCGCGCCCAGGGCAGCAAGGCCGCCGCGGGTACCGGCGTCGCTCCGGCGAAGGCCCCGACCAAGCAAGCCCCCGCCAAGAAGGCGCCAGCTGCCAAGAAGGCTCCGGCCGCTAAGGCCGCAGCCACAAAAGCGGCGCCCAAGAAGACTGCAGAAGCTTCGGATGAAGCGAAGGGAGGCTCGCAGTAGTGGGCCAAAAGATCAACCCCCACGGTTTCCGGCTCGGCATCACCACCGACTGGAAGTCCCGGTGGTACGCCGACAAGCAGTACGCCGAGTACGTCAAGGAGGACGTGGCGATCCGTCGTCTGCTGGCGTCGGGTCTCGAGCGTGCGGGTATCGCCGACGTCGAGATCGAGCGCACCCGTGACCGGGTCCGTGTGGATATCCATACCGCGCGTCCGGGCATCGTCATCGGACGCCGCGGCACCGAGGCCGACCGCATCCGGACCGACTTGGAGAAGCTCACCGGCAAGCAGGTGCAGCTCAACATCCTCGAGGTCAAGAACCCCGAGTCGGTTGCCCAACTGGTGGCACAGGGCGTGGCCGAGCAGCTGAGCAACCGGGTGGCGTTCCGCCGCGCGATGCGCAAGGCCATCCAGTCCGCGATGCGCCAACCCAACGTCAAGGGCATCCGGGTGCAGTGCTCGGGCCGCCTCGGCGGTGCTGAGATGAGCCGCTCGGAGTTCTACCGCGAGGGCCGGGTGCCGCTGCACACGCTGCGCGCCGACATTGACTACGGCCTCTTCGAAGCTAAGACCACGTTCGGTCGCATCGGTGTCAAGGTCTGGATCTACAAGGGCGACGTCGTCGGTGGTAAGCGCGAGCTGACCGCGGTGGCTCCGGCCGCCGACCGTCCGCGTCGCGACCGCCCGACCTCGGGCACCCGTCCGCGTCGCAGTGGCGCATCGGGAACCACCGCGACGAGCACCGAAGCCGGCCGCGCCGCCTCCAGTGGCGACGACGCACCGGCCGAGGCCATCGAGACCGCTCCGGTCGCCGAAGCGACCGAGAGCACAACGCAGGAATCGGAGAGCTAGATCATGTTGATTCCCCGTAAGGTCAAGCACCGCAAGCAACACCACCCGCGTCAGCGCGGTGTTGCCAGCGGCGGTACCTCGGTGACGTTCGGCGACTACGGCATCCAGGCTCTGGAGCACGCCTACATCACGAACCGCCAAATCGAGTCCGCGCGTATCGCGATCAACCGCCACATCAAGCGTGGCGGCAAGGTCTGGATCAACATCTTCCCGGACCGTCCGCTGACCAAGAAGCCGGCCGAAACCCGCATGGGTTCTGGCAAGGGTTCTCCGGAGTGGTGGGTCGCCAACGTCAAGCCCGGACGGGTGCTCTTCGAACTGAGCTTCCCGGACGAGAAGATTGCCCGCGATGCACTGACCCGCGCGATCCACAAGTTGCCGATCAAGGCACGCATCGTGACTCGAGAGGAGCACTTCTGATGGCGGTAGGGGTAGGCGCGGGTGAACTGCGCGAACTGGCCGACGAAGAGTTGACCACGAAGGTGCGGGAGTGCAAGGAAGAGTTATTCAACCTGCGCTTCCAGACGGCAACCGGTCAGCTGACCAACAATCATCGGCTACGCACCGTTCGTCAGGAGATCGCGCGCATCTACACGGTGCTGCGTGAACGTGAGCTGGGTCTGGCTACCAGACCCGGCGGTGAGGATTCTTAAATGGCAGAGACCAAGAAGGCTACCCCCGCGGTGAAAGGGGCCCAGGAAAAGGGACCCAGGCACACCCCGGTCACCGAGACGCTGCGCGGGCGCCGCAAGACCATTATCGGCTACGTGGTGAGCGATAAAATGGAGAAGACGATCGTCGTCGAACTCGAGTCGCGCGCGAAGCATCCCAAGTACGGCAAGATCATTCGCACCACCACGAAGGTGAAGGCGCATGACGAGGACGGCACCGCCGGCATCGGCGACCGCGTCACGCTGATGGAAACCCGTCCACTGTCGGCGACCAAGCGCTGGCGCCTCGTGGAGATCCTCGAGAAGGCCAAGTAGCAACAGCTGCACGAAAATGCCCACCGTTCGCGGTGGGTATTTTTTTGCGTTACCTCTGGCGGGTACAGTCCACCGGCATGGCAGCTGAGTTCACCGGCAAGATCGCCCTCGACATCCGTGACTCCGAACCGGACTGGGGCCCGTACGCCGCGCCGACCGCACCAGCCGACGCACCCAATGTGCTCTATGTCGTCTGGGACGACGTCGGTATCGCCACCTGGGACTGCTTCGGCGGCCTTGTTGATATGCCGGCCATGACCCGCATCGCCGAACGCGGCGTTCGGTTGACCCAGTTCCACACCACCGCGCTGTGCTCACCCACCCGGGCGGCACTGCTCACCGGTCGCAATTCGACGTCGGTGGGAATGGCCGTCGTGGAGGAGTTCACCGAGGGCTTTCCCGGTATCAACGGACGCATCCCCGATGACACCGCGCTGATCTCCGAGGTGCTCGCCGAACGGGGGTACAACACCTACTGCCTCGGCAAGTGGCACCTGACCCCACTGGAGGAGTCCAGCCTGGCTGCCACCAAACGGCACTGGCCGCTGTCGCGGGGCTTCGAACGGTTCTACGGATTCCTCGGCGGCGAAACCGATCAGTGGTACCCGGAGTTGGTCTACGACAATCACCCCATCGAGGCGCCCGCCACCCCGGAGCAGGGTTACCACCTGTCGAAGGATCTGGCCGACAAGGCGATCGAGTTCATCCAGGACGCGAAGGTGATCGCACCGGACAAGCCGTGGTTCTCCTATCTCTGCCCCGGCGCGGGGCATGCGCCGCACCACGTGTTCAAGGAGTGGGCGGACAGGTACGCGGGCCGCTTCGACATGGGCTACGAGCGCTATCGCGAGATCGTGCTGGCGAATCAGAAGAAGCTCGGCGTCGTGCCGGCCGACACCGAACTGTCTGCGGTCAACCCCTACACAGATGTCAAGGGGCCCAACGGTGAACCGTGGCCGGCCCAGGACACCGTGCGACCCTGGGACTCGCTGAACGACGAGGAGAAGCGCCTCTTCGCCCGGATGGCCGAGGTGTTCGCCGGCTTCCTGTCCTACACCGATGATCAGATCGGCCGGGTGCTGGATTATCTGGAGTCCTCCGGGCAGTTGGACAACACCATCATCGTGGTGATCTCCGACAACGGCGCCAGCGGCGAGGGCGGACCCAACGGATCGGTCAACGAAGTCAAGTTCTTCAACGGCCTCATTGACACGGTCGAGGACAGCATGCGGCTCTACGACGAGCTCGGCGGTCCGCAGACCTATAACCATTACCCGATCGGCTGGGCGATGGCATTCAATACGCCTTACAAGCTCTACAAGCGCTACGCCTCCCACGAGGGCGGAATCGCAGACAGCGCGATCATCTCCTGGCCTAGGGGAATTCGCGCGCACGGCGAGTTGCGTGACCACTACGTCAACGTCGCCGATATCACTCCGACCGTGTACGACCTGCTGGGCATCACACCGCCGGAGACGGTGAAGGCGGTTCCGCAGAAACCACTCGAGGGCGTGAGTTTCAAAGCGGCACTGGATGATCCGTCCGCGAAGACTGGTAAGGACACCCAGTTTTACACCATGCTCGGGACGCGTGGCATCTGGCATAGGGGTTGGTTCGCCAACACCGTGCACGCTGCAACTCCCTCGGGGTGGGGGCATTTCGACAAAGACCGCTGGGAGCTCTTCCATATCGAGGCCGACCGCAGCCAATGCCATGACCTGGCGGCCGAGCATCCCGAGAAGCTTGAGGAGATGAAGAAGCTGTGGTTCGCCGAGGCCGATAAGTACAACGGCCTACCGCTCGCCGACTTCAACATCATGGAGGTCCTCGGCCGGCAGCGGCCTTCACTGTCCGGTGATCGCTCCAGCTACATCTATTACCCGCACACCGCGCCGGTACCGCTGGGGGCATGCGTGAACATCGCGGGCCGCTCGTTCTCGGTGCTGGCCGAGGTGACGGTGGACAGCGCGGATGTTCACGGCGTGCTGCTCAAACAGGGCGCCGGGCACGGTGGCTACACGCTGTTCGTCGCCGACGGACGCCTGCACTTCGTCTACAACTTCTTCGGTGAACTGGAGCAGAAGGTGTCCTCGCCCGATCCGGTACCGATGGGCAAGCACATCCTGGGCGTCGGCTACGCCCGAACCGGCACCGTGGAGGGCAGTTTCATCCCACTGGGCGACGTGACGCTATACATCGACGGCGCCGCAGTGGCCACGCTGCCGGGCGTGAAGGCCCATCCCTTCATCTTCGGGCTGGCCGGAGGTGGTGTCAGCGTCGGTCGCAACCTGGGCCAACCGGTCTCGGCGTCCTATCGGGCGCCGTTCGAGTTCACCGGCGGAACCATCGCACGCGTGGTGGTCGACGTCTCCGGCTCGCCGTATGTGGATGCTGAGCGGCAATTCGCTGCGGCGTTCGCCAAGGACTGAGAACCCACGCGTTGAGTGAGGAAGCCCGCAGAAGATCGTCGAGGAGCGGTGCATGTGGTTCCTCACTCAACGCGGGGGTGAGCCGGGATTAAGCCGGGAATAGGCTTGCGCTCGTGCTGACTGAACTCGTCGAGTTACCCGGTGGTGAATTCCGCATGGGTTCGACGAGCTTCTATCCCGAGGAAGCGCCGATCCATACCGCGACGGTCGCGCCCTTCGCCATCGAACTTCATCCGGTGACCAACGCGCAGTTCGCTAACTTCGTCGACGCCACCGGTTACGTCACCGTCGCGGAGCGGCCGATGGATCCGGCGTTGTATCCCGGTGTGGCGCAAGAGGATTTGCTGCCCGGGGCGCTGGTGTTCCGGCCCACCGCCGGGCCGGTGAACCTCTCCGACTGGCGGCAATGGTGGGACTGGGCGCCGGGCGCGCACTGGCGTGCGCCGTACGGTGCCGGCAGCGATATCGCCGGCCGTGCGGATCATCCGGTGGTGCAGGTCGCCTATACCGACGCCGCGGCGTATGCCGCGTGGGCCGGCCGACGGCTGCCCACCGAGGCACAGTGGGAGTACGCCGCCGCCGCCGGCGCCACCACCACCTACGCGTGGGGAGATGAGCCCACGGTTGACGGCAACCTGATGGCTAACACCTGGCAGGGCCGGTTCCCGTACCGCAATGACGGTGCCCAGGGTGTTGGCGCCTCGGGTTGGGTGGGCACCTCGCCGATCGGGACGTTTCCGCCGAACGGATTCGGATTGCTCGACATGATCGGCAACGTGTGGGAGTGGACGACGTCGACGTACTCCGCCCGCGGTCACGCTCGGCGGGACGCCGGCGCCGATGGCTCCAGCCTCGACCAGCCGGCCAACTCGTGCTGTCCACCGCCGGCCGACCCGGACCCGTCCGTGATCCAGAGCCTCAAGGGCGGCTCGCACCTGTGCGCGCCGGATTACTGCCTGCGCTACCGCCCGGCCGCGCGTTCCCCGCAATCCCAGGACTCTTCGACCACTCATATCGGTTTCCGCTGCGTCGCCGTCCCCGCCGAGCAGACGTAAAAGTCCCAGACACGCCGGTGATTTCGGCCCTTTTGCGTCTGCTCGCGCAGGGGGCCGACCACGGATTTGGCCCAACGGAGCCCGTCACCTAGTATTGGGCGGTTGCCTCGGGCAGACCTCGGCCGGTTTTACATCGTCGGCCCTGAGTGCCCTGGGATTACGAAGATCACGCAAGTCGGGCCTTTCTCTGCCTGCCCTGCCGTGCACTATGCAAGGGAGATCTGGTGATTCAGCAGGAATCGCGGCTCAAGGTCGCCGACAACACCGGTGCCAAGGAGATTCTGTGCATCCGGGTGCTCGGTGGTTCGGCGCGGCGCTATGCCGGCATCGGCGACATCATCGTGGCGACCGTGAAGGACGCCATCCCCGGCGGCAACGTCAAGCGTGGTGACGTGGTCAAGGCCGTGGTGGTGCGCACCGTCAAGGAGCGTCGCCGCGCCGACGGCAGCTACATCAAGTTCGATGAGAACGCGGCCGTGATCATCAAGAACGACAACGAACCACGCGGCACCCGCATCTTCGGTCCGGTCGGCCGCGAGCTGCGCGAGAAGAAGTTTATGAAGATCGTCTCGCTGGCCCCGGAGGTGTTGTAAATGAAGGTCCATAAAGGCGACACCGTTCTGGTGATCTCCGGCAAGGACAAGGGCGCTAAAGGCAAGGTCATCCAGTCCTTCCCGGACCGCCAGAAGATTCTGGTCGAGGGCGTCAACCGGATCAAGAAGCACACCGCCGATTCGGCGAACGAACGCGGTGCGTCCTCGGGCGGAATCGTCACCCAGGAAGCACCGATTCACGTCTCCAACGTGATGGTGGTCGACTCCGACGGCAAGGCGACCCGTATCGGTTACCGCGAGGACTCCGAATCCGGCAAGCGGGTCCGAATTTCCAAGCGCAATGGCAAGGACATCAAGGCATGACAACCGCAGAGCAGGTAAAGGTCCAGCCGCGCCTGAAGACGCGCTACCGCAGCGAGATCCGGGACGCGCTGCACACCGAATTCAACTACGCCAACGTGATGCAGATCCCGGGCGTAGTGAAGGTGGTCGTCAACATGGGCGTCGGTGACGCCGCCCGCGACGCCAAGCTGATCAACGGCGCTGTCAACGACCTGGCTCTGATCACCGGTCAGAAGCCGGAAATCCGTAAGGCCACCAAGTCGATCGCGCAGTTCAAGCTGCGCGAAGGTATGCCGATCGGCGCGCGGGTGACCCTGCGCGGTGACCGGATGTGGGAGTTCCTGGATCGGTTGGTCTCGATCGGCCTGCCGCGTATCCGCGACTTCCGTGGTCTGAGTCCCAAGCAGTTCGACGGCCACGGCAACTACACCTTCGGCCTGGCCGAGCAGTCGGTGTTCCACGAGATCGACGTGGACAGCATCGACCGGCCGCGCGGAATGGACATCACCGTCGTCACCTCGGCGACCAATGACGATGAGGGGCGAGCGCTGTTGCGTGCCCTTGGCTTCCCGTTCAAGGAGAACTGAGCAGATGGCAAAGAAGGCATTGGTCAACAAGGCCAATAAGAAGCCGAAGTTCGCAGTGCGGGGCTATACCCGCTGCAATAAGTGCGGCCGGCCGCACGCGGTGTACCGCAAGTTCGGGTTGTGCCGCATCTGCCTGCGCGAGATGGCGCACGCGGGTGAGCTGCCCGGTGTGCAGAAGTCCAGCTGGTAGAAAAGGAGTAGCGCCAGATGACAATGACTGACCCGATCGCAGACTTCTTGACGCGTCTGCGCAACGCTAATTCAGCGTTCCACGATGAAGTGACCCTGCCGCACTCGAAGATCAAGGCGAATATCGCCGAGATCCTCAAGCGGGAGGGCTACATCACTGATTTCCACACCGAGGATGCTCGAGTCGGCAAGGCATTGGTGGTCAAGCTTAAATACGGCCCCAACCGGGAGCGCAGCCTTGCCGGATTGCGCCGGGTGTCCAAGCCCGGACTGCGGGTCTACGCCAAGTCCACCAGTCTGCCGCGGGTACTCGGTGGCCTTGGTGTGGCGATCATCTCCACGTCCGCCGGTCTGAGGACCGACCGTCAGGCTGCCCGCGAGGGCGTCGGCGGCGAAGTCCTCGCGTACGTGTGGTAGCGGGATAGGAGGAGTAGGGCTATGTCTCGTATTGGAAAGCAACCTGTTCTGGTTCCGGCCGGAGTGGATGTCGTGATCGATGGGCAGAGCGTTTCGGTCAAGGGGCCCAAGGGTTCCCTTGGCTTGTCAGTCGCCGAGCCGATCACCGTGGCTCGTAGCGATGACGGAACGATCCTGATCGGCCGGCCCGACGATGAGCGGCGCAGCCGTTCGCTGCACGGACTGTCGCGGACCCTGGTCGCCAACCTCATCACCGGGGTCACCGAGGGCTACACCACCAAGATGGAGATCTTCGGCGTCGGTTACCGCGTGCAGCAAAAGGGCAGCAACCTCGAGTTCGCCCTTGGCTACAGCCACCCCGTGATCATCGAGGCGCCCGAGGGCATCTCCTTCGCGGTGGAAAGCCCCACCAAGTTCTCGGTATCCGGAATCGACAAGCAGCAGGTCGGCCAGATCTCGTCGAATATCCGCCGCCTGCGCCGCCCGGACCCGTACAAGGGCAAGGGTGTGCGCTATGAGGGCGAGCAGATCCGTCGCAAGGTCGGAAAGACAGGTAAGTAGTCATGGCTGAAACACAGACAGCGGAGAAGAAAGCACCGATCGAGCGCAAGCCGATCGGTACCACCCCCTCGGCGGCCCGCCGGGCTGCCCGGCTGCGTCGGCATAATCGGCTGCGCAAGAAGGTCGTCGGCACCGCCGAGCGGCCACGTCTCGTGGTCAACCGCTCGTCGCGGCACATCCACGTGCAACTGGTCAACGACGCCAACGGCACCACCATCGCTGCCGCGTCGTCCATTGAGGCTGACGTCCGGGCCGTCTCCGGTGACAAGAAGGCCCACAGCGTGCGGGTCGGCCAGCTGATCGCCGAGCGTGCCAAGGCAGCCGGCGTGGACGCCGTGGTGTTCGACCGCGGCGGCAACACCTACGGCGGACGGATCGCCGCACTGGCTGACGCCGCCCGCGAGAACGGACTGAAATTCTGATGAGCATGCACACCAATGGAAGGACCGCATAATGGCGGACCAGACTCCGACCACCGAATCGGCCCCCGAGTCGGCACCGAACACCGGCGCCCCCTCTGCGGGCACCCGGACCGACGAGCAGCGCGGCGGGCGTGGCGGCGATCGTGGCCGACGCGACGACCGCGGCGGTGACCGCGGTGGCCGTGGTGGTCGCGACGGCGGCGAGAAGAGCAATTACCTCGAGCGCGTCGTCACCATCAACCGTGTCTCCAAGGTGGTCAAGGGTGGCCGCCGGTTCAGCTTCACCGCACTGGTCATCGTCGGTGACGGCAACGGCATGGTCGGCGTGGGTTACGGCAAGGCCAAAGAGGTCCCGGCCGCGATCGCCAAGGGCGTGGAGGAGGCCCGCAAGAGCTTCTTCCGAGTCCCGCTGATCGGCGGCACCATCGTCCATCCGGTTCAGGGTGAGGCTGCCGCGGGTGTTGTCATGCTGCGTCCTGCGAGCCCCGGTACCGGCGTCATCGCCGGTGGTGCGGTGCGTGCGGTGTTGGAATGTGCCGGCGTGCGCGACGTGCTGGCCAAGTCGCTCGGCAGCGACAACGCGATCAACGTGGTCCATGCCACGGTGACAGCGCTGAAGATGCTGCAGCGCCCCGAGGAGGTGGCCGCCCGTCGCGGCTTGCCGATCGAAGACGTCGCGCCGGCCGGCATGCTGCGGGCTCGTCGTGAAAGTGATGCGGCAGCACGCCACGCGGTCGCGGCAGCGGTACGTGAAGGAAGCGCATAGCTATGGCCGAACTGAAGATCACTCAGGTGCGAGGCACCGTCGGCGCGCGCTGGAAACAGCGTGAGAGCCTGCGGACCCTCGGTCTGAAGAAGATTCGCCAGTCCGTGGTCCGCGAAGACAACCCGCAGACCCGCGGGCTGATCAAAGCCGTGCACCACCTCATCGAAGTTGAGGAAGTCTCGTGACAATCAAGCTTCATGACCTCCGGCCTGCACCGGGTGCGAAGACCCGCAAGACCCGCGTCGGCCGCGGCGAGGGGTCCAAGGGTAAGACCGCCGGCCGTGGCACCAAGGGCACCAAGGCCCGCAATCAGGTGGCAGTCGGCTTTGAGGGTGGGCAGATGCCCATCCACATGCGACTGCCCAAGCTCAAGGGCTTCAAGAACCGGTTCCGCACCGCCTACGAGGTGGTCAACGTCGGCGATATCAGCCGGCTGTTCCCGAAGGGCGGCGAGGTGACCCTGGCCGATCTCGTCGAGAAGGGCGCCGTTCGCAAGAACACCCTGGTGAAGGTGCTCGGCGATGGGAACATCAGCGTCAAGGTCAGCGTCACCGCGCACAAGTTCAGTGGCAGCGCTCGCGAGAAGATCACCGCCGCAGGCGGATCCGCCACCGAGGTGGCCTAGCACATTGCGAGCGTAGGCTCGTAGCCATGCGTGCTTTCCTGCCCGGGTTCGGCGACGATCTGCGCGGCGTCGGTCGTCGGATCGATACCGTGCGCCACCATGGTGTGCCGAACGGTTGCATCCTCGAACTTGATCTTGGGGACCTGCCGCCGGAAACGGCCGGATTCGACCCGCTGGCGTTCATCGCCGGCGGCGGACGGCCCCTACTGTTGCGCCAAGCCGTCGCCGCCATTCACCGCGCCACCGAGGATCCGCGCATCGTGGGACTGATTGCCCGCGTGCAGCTTTCGGCTGCCCCGGCCGGATCAGTTCAGGAATTGCGTGCAGCGGTAGCCGCTTTCACCGCTGCAAAGCCGTCGGTGGCCTGGGCCGAGACCTACCCGGGCACCCTGTCCTACTATCTCGCCTCGGCGTTCGGCGAGGTGTGGATGCAGCCATCCGGCACCGTCGGGCTGATCGGATTCGCCACCAACGCACTATTCCTGCGCGACGCTCTGGACAAGGTCGGCATCGAGGCGCAGTTCGTGGCGCGTGGGGAATACAAGTCCGCGGTGAACATCTTCACCGAGAGCGGCTACACCGACGCGCACCGGGAAGCTGACAGCCGGCTGATCGAAAGCCTGCACGCTCAGGTGTGGGCGGGTATCGCCGAGTCCCGTCGTCTCGATGTGTCCGTGCTGGACTCGCTCGCTGACCGCGCCCCACTGCTGCGCGACGACGCCCTTGCCGGCGGTCTGATCGACAGAATCGGTTTCCGGGACGAGGCCTATCGGCGGATCGCTGAACTCGCCGGTGCGCCGGATAGCGGCGCCGATCCCGACTCCGACGATGTGCCGCCGCGGCTCTTTCTGTCCCGCTACGCCCAGACCCGCGAGCACGGACCATCGCTTCCCGGCCGCGCAAAGGAACCCGTCGTCGCGGTGGTGACGGTGGCCGGGCCGATCGTCAGCGGTCGGGGCGGGCCGGGGCTGTCACCGTTCGGCCGTGGCAGTGCCGGCGGCGACACCATCGCTGCGGCCCTGCGCGAGGCCGGCGCTGACGACGACGTGAAAGCTGTTGTGCTGCGCGTGGATAGCCCCGGGGGTTCGGTGAACGCCTCCGAGACGATATGGCGGGAGGTCGGGCGAATCCGGGCCGCCGGCAAGCCGGTGGTCGCCTCGATGGGCGCGGTAGCAGCATCGGGTGGCTACTACATCGCCATGGCCGCCGACGTGATCGTCGCCAACCCCGCGACCATCACCGGATCGATCGGAGTGCTGACCGGCAAGTTGGTTGCCCGGGAACTCAAGCACCGCCTCGGTGTCGGATCGGATGCGGTGCGAACAAACGCCAATGCCGATGCCTGGTCGGTCAATTCACCATTCACCGACACACAACATGAACTGGTCCTGGCCGAGACGGATCTGTTCTACGACGATTTCGTGAGCCGGGTCGCCGAGGCCCGCGGGATGTCGGTCGAGGCGGTGGATGCGGTGGCCCGCGGCCGGGTGTGGACCGGGGCCGATGCGATCGAACGCGGTCTGGTCGACGAACTCGGCGGTCTACGCGACGCGGTGCGGCGCGCGAAGGTGTTGGCCGGCCTTAATGCCGACGCGACGGTGACGCTGGTGGGTTACCCGGGTTCGTCAGTTAAGGATTTCCTGCGGCCGAAGTCCTCATCGCAGCCCGCTGCATTATCACTGTCGGATGCCGCAACCGGCCTTGTGGGTGCAATGTTGCAGGGCGCGATCGCCACCGGCGAGCGCGACCTGACCGGTGCCAGGGCGATGTGGCTGGGGGACTGGCGGTTCTGAGGCGTCAGCGAGTCGCGCTGGCGGTTCTGAGGCGTCAGCGAGTCGCGCTGACGTAGACAATCTCGCCGAGTGCGTCGTGGTCGCCACGGTTCTGAGGCGTCAGCGAGTCGCGCTGACGTAGACAATCTCGCCGAGTGCGTCGTGGTCGCCGCGGTCAGGCGGCGCCAGTTCATTGCGGCGGAACAATTCGTCGCGCGGCACACCCGCTACGGTCCACCCCTTTCCGCTCAGATAGTCCAGGGCGTTGCTTCTCGGGCCCGGGTAGACCAGGTCGGGCATGTTGATCTCGAGGCCGCGGTCGCGCATGTTTGCTGCCATCTCACGGGCCTTCGCATCATCGAAATCGATGATGCCCGGGGCGTATTCGGTCGCCACCGCACTGCCCGGGGCGCTCAGGTCGGTGATCGTGTCGAACAACCGATCCTGGGCATCGGGGGGCAGGTAGATCAGCAGGCCCTCGGCCAACCATGCGGTCGGGATGGTCGGATCGAAACCAGCCGCCTTCAGTGCGGTTGGCCAGTCGTCGCGTAGGTCGATGCCGACGGTCCTGTGTCGTGCCGTCGGCCGCGCACTAAGGCTCGCAAGTACGCCGGTCTTGAAGTCGATAACCGCGGGTTGGTCGATCTCGTACACCACTGTGCCGGCTGGCCACGGCAACCGGTAGGCGCGAGAGTCCAGGCCCGAGGCCAGGATCACCGCCTGACGAATAGCCCCGGTTGAGCACGCGGAGATGAAGTAGTCGTCAAAGAACCTGGTACGCATGGCCATTCCGGCGATCATGGCCGCCACCCGATCCGGTGCGATGTCGTTGAACGTCGAACTGTCGAGGGTGCCGTCGATCATCGAGACGAAGAAGTCGATACCGACCGCGCGCACAAGAGGTTCGGCGAACTGGTCGTCGATCAGGTGACGGGGGTCTTTGGTGGCCATCGCCCGGCCTGCGGCCACCATAGTTGCGGTAACCCCGACACTTGATGCCAGATCCCAGCTATCGCCGTCAGCGCGAGCCACGGTCCACCGCCCGGGTCAGCGTCGCGGCGATGTACTGGAAACCCGCGAAATTCTTAGTCATCTCATCGTCGGGCTGCGCTAAACCGTTGGCGGCGAACAGGTCCTGCACCAAACTGCCGTGCACCTCCCAGCCGAGCCCCTCGAGGTAGTCGATGACGTGGCTGCGCTCGCCGGTGTACACCAACCCGGCTAGGTCATCCTGGAAACCGAGTCGCCGCCAGCGGTCCTCGCCCGGTTCGTCATCGTCGCCGGATGCCCCGGCGAACGCGTCCATGGTGGGCATGTATTCGGTCGCCAGTCGACTGCCGGGGCGACTGAGCGCGCTGATGTGATCGAACAGCCTGTCCTGGGCTTCTGGCGGCAGATAGATCAGCAAGCCCTCGGCGATCCAGGCCGTCGGCTTAGCGACGTCGAAACCGTTGGCGTGCAACGCAGCCGGCCAGTCGTCGCGCAGGTCGACGCCGGCATTGCGGACTTCGGCTGTCGGTTGTGCGCCAAGGCCGGCCAGTGTCGCAACCTTGAAGTCGATTACGCCTGGCTGATCGACGTCGAACACGACCGTGTCGGCCGGCCACGGCAGCCGGTAGGCCCGGGCGTCGAGACCGGACGCCAGGATGACTACCTGCCGGATACCCGTCGAGGTGGCATCGGAGAGGAAATCGTCGAAATACCGCGTCCGCACCGCCATTCCGTGGGCCATCCGCTCCACATCGGAGCCATCACCGGGTGCGCTGCCGGCCAGGATCGCCGAAAAGTGCTCGATGCCGACCGCGGTGACCAACGGCTCAGCCCACGGGTCGTCGATCAGGTCGGCGCGGTGGGCGACGGCGCGGGAAGCCGCGACTGCCGTCGCAGTGGCGCCGACACCGGATCCGAGATCCCATGAGTCACCGTCCCGGCGGCCTGACTTCTGCGAGTTCATGTCGTATTACTTCCTGATTGCAATGACCGACAGCGATTTACGCAACGCTGCATTCGCGGCGTCGTCGGGGTACGGCCGGCCGTAGGCGACAAACATCTCCGGCCGCGGTCGGGCGCTCACCTGCCAGCCGAGGTGTTCCAGGTAGTCGATGACGGGTCGGCGTTCGCCGCCGTAAAACAGATCGCCCAGGTCGAGGTCTAAACCCTGATCGCGCCATTGGCTACTCATGGACGCCGCACGTTCGGCGATACCGGTGCCGCCATCGGGGTGGTACTCGGTGGCGATCTGGCTGCCCGGGGCCGAGAGCGCGGTGATGTTGTCGAAGAGCCGGTCCTGGGCGTCGGGTGGCAGATAAATCAAGAGGCCCTCGGCGATCCACGCCGTCGGCGAGGTGTTGTCGAACCCGTGGTCGCGAAGTGCCGCGGGCCAGTCCTCGCGCAGATCCACCCCGACGGAGCGTCGCTTGGCGGCGGGGGATGCGCCGAGGTCTGACAGGATCCGGGATTTGAAGTCGATCACCGTTGCCTGATCGATTTCGAAGACCGTGGTGTTGGTCGGCCAGGGCAGGCGGTAAGCCCTCGAGTCGAGACCGGAGGCCAGGATGACGGCCTGGCGGATACCGGATTCCTGCGTCGCCTCAAGAAAGAAATCATCGAAGAATTTGGTCCGGACGGCGATCACGTCGATCAGCAACCGGGCGGCATCCTGATCGGCCAGTGGGGCACCGCCATCGAGTGCTCGGGTGAGGGTTTCGATCCCGACGGCGCGCACCAATGCCTCGGCGAACGGGTCGACGATCAGCGGATCGTCCTCACGGCTTGCCAGCGCGCGGGCGGCGGCCACCAGGGTTGCGGTGACTCCCACACTTGACGCGAGGTCCCAGGTGTCGTCATCCGTGCGTGCCATCGGAGCCTTTCGCATCGCGGGACGCGGCCCGCCCTTACTTAGCTAATATAATCATCCGGCGGAAACCTGGGGTCCGGAGCCCCGAACAGATTCCCGGCCAACCGGGGCGAACTGTTAGTCTCGTAGACTGTCCACGCGCGCGTCATCACCGGGGTAATCCGGTGGAGATCGGCGCTGCAGAAGGTTTATCCGAACGCTGGCCCGGCCAGCCGCATCGGCACGTCGCGACGAGGGTCCGGCTGCTCAGGAGGAACAGTGCTTTCGGCTTTCATCTCGTCGCTCCGGACGGCTGACCTGAGGCGGAAGATCCTCTTCACCCTCGGCATGGTCATTCTTTATCGGGCCGGTGCTTCGATGCCTTCGCCTGGGGTCAACTACAAGAACGTTCACCAGTGCATCGAGCAGGTCAGTGGCGGGGCGGGATCGCAGATCTATTCGCTGATCAACCTGTTCTCCGGTGGTGCGCTCCTGCAGCTGTCGGTGTTCGCCGTGGGCGTGATGCCCTACATCACCGCCAGCATCATCGTGCAGTTGCTCACGGTGGTCATTCCGCGCTTCGAAGAGCTGCGCAAGGAGGGACAGTCCGGCCAAGCCAAGATGACGCAGTACACGCGTTATCTCGCGGTGGCGCTGGCCGTTCTGCAGGCCACCAGCATCGTGGCGCTGGCGGCCAATGGCGGCCTCCTGCAGGGCTGTTCGCTGGACATCATCGAAGACAAGGGCATCTTCCCGCTCATCGTCATCGTGCTGGTGCTGACCGCAGGCGCGACCCTGGTGATGTGGATGGGCGAACTGGTCACCGAACGCGGCGTCGGCAACGGTATGTCGCTGCTCATCTTTGCCGGTATCGCGGCGCGAATCCCGGCGGAAGGCAAGTCCATTCTGGACAGCCGCGGCGGCGCGGTATTCACCGCGGTGTGTGTGGCGACGCTACTCATCATCATCGGCGTGGTGTTCGTCGAGCAGGGCCAGCGCCGCATACCGGTGCAGTACGCCAAGCGCATGGTGGGCCGCAAGATGTACGGGGGAACCTCGACCTATCTGCCACTGAAAGTCAACCAGGCCGGCGTCATCCCGGTCATCTTCGCCTCGTCGCTGATCTACATCCCGCACCTGATCACTCAGCTGATTCAGAGCGGGAAGGGCGGCCCGGGCAACGGCTGGTGGGACCGCTTCGTCGCCGACCATCTCACCAATCCAGCTGACCCGACCTACGTCGCCGTCTACTTCGGCCTGATCATCTTCTTCACCTATTTCTACGTCTCGGTCACGTTCAACCCCGAGGAACGTGCCGACGAGATGAAGAAGTTCGGTGGCTTCATCCCGGGTATCCGTCCCGGCAAGCCCACCGCCGATTACCTGAGCTACGTGCTGAACCGGATCACCCTTCCCGGCTCGATCTACCTTGGCGTGATCGCTGTGTTGCCGAACCTGTTCCTACAGATCGGCAATAGCGGTAGCGTGCAGAACCTGCCATTCGGCGGTACCGCGGTGCTGATCATGATCGGCGTCGGCCTGGACACGGTGAAGCAGATCGAGAGCCAGCTGATGCAACGCAACTACGAAGGGTTCCTCAAGTGAGAATCGTTCTACTTGGTCCGCCGGGTGCGGGCAAAGGCACCCAGGCGACCAAGCTGGCCGAGAGTCTCGGCGTGCCGCAGATCTCCACCGGGGACCTGTTCCGGCACAACATCGCCGCCGGCACGAAGTTGGGCCTGGAAGCCAAGCAGTATCTGGACGCGGGCGATCTGGTGCCCGCGAGCCTCACCAATTCTCTTGTCGACGAACGGCTCAACGATACGGATGTGGCCGGCGGCTTCATCCTCGACGGCTTTCCCCGCTCCGTTGAGCAGGCCGTGGCCCTGCATGACATGTTGGAACGTCGTGACCTATCTCTCGACGCGGTACTGGAGTTCCGGGTGCCCGAGGATGAACTCGTGAACCGTCTCCAGGGCCGTGGCCGCGCTGACGACACCGAAGACGTGGTCCGCTCGACGCCGTCGGCATCCAGGACGAAGTCTTCGCTCGGGCGTTGCACCTGCTTGGTCGTTGACGTTCCCTGATGGTGTCCCTGCCCGGGCTGCGCAGCCGCAAGACCGTTCCGGCCCGAACAGCTGGTGAACTCGACGTCATGGCCGCCGCCGGAGCGGTGGTGGCCGCCGCGCTGAGCGAGGTTCGGCAGGCCGCGGCGCCCGGGGTGTCCACCAAAGACCTCGACGACATCGCCGAGGCGGTGATCCGAGCAGCCGGCGGGACGCCATCCTTCCTCGGCTACCACGGCTTTCCGGCCAGCATCTGCTCATCGGTCAACGACCGTGTGGTGCACGGAATCCCCTCGGCCGCAGAGGTGCTCGCCTATGGCGACCTGGTGTCGATTGACTGTGGCGCCATCATCGACTCCTGGCACGGTGATGCGGCGGTCACCTTCGGGGTTGGCGCCCTGATTCCCGCCGATGAGGCACTCTCGGCCGCCACCCGGGCGGCCATGGACGCCGGCATTGCGGCCATGGTGGCGGGAAACCGGCTGACCGACGTCTCGCATGCCATTCAGAAGGGCGCCCGCGCGGCTGAGCAGACGCACGGGCGCCGGTTCGGGATCGTCGCCGGATACGGCGGTCACGCCATCGGCCAGAGCATGCACATGGACCCGTTCCTGCCCAATGAGGGCGAACCCGGCCGCGGACCGCTACTGGTGGTCGGTTCGGTGCTGGCCATCGAGCCGATGCTGACGCTGGGGACCACCCGGACCCGCATCCTCGACGACGAGTGGACTGTGGTCACCACCGACGGCTCACGGGCCGCCCACTGGGAACACACCGTCGCGGTGACCGAGTCCGGCCCGCGGATCCTCACGGTGTAGGACTGCCCGCCGTGTCCTCGTCGCCGGACAAACGCGACCCCATTGCTTCGGCGCGTGCCAATTGGGAGCGCGCCGGCTGGAGCGACGTCGCCGACGGAATGGTCGCGGTCACCTCGGTGATGCGGGCTCATCAGATCCTGCTGGCGCGGGTGGAGAACGCGCTGCGGCCCTACGATCTGAGCTTCTCGCGCTACGAGCTACTCCGGCTGCTGGCCTTCAGTCGCACCGGGGCGCTGCCCATCACCAAGGCGTCCGACCGGTTGCAGGTCCACGTCACCAGCGTCACCCACGCCATCCGACGCCTGGAGTCCGACGGCCTGGTTCAGCGGATTCCACACCCCACCGACGGTCGCACCACACTTGTGCAGATCACTGATCTGGGCCGCTCAACCGTTGAGGATGCCACCGTCACCCTCAACGAGCAGGTCTTCGCCGATGTCGGAATGTCATCGGCGCACGCGCGTGCACTGGTGGCGTCGATTGAGACGCTGCGCCACCACGCGGGCGACTTCTGAGACCTCAGGTAGTCCGCAGGGTCTCGATCACGGCGCTGAAATCCAGGTCCGCATGTTCGGCGGCAAACCCCGAATAGATCTGCGCGGCATGGCTTCCCAGCGGGGCCGACGCACCCGTGGAGGCCACCGCGGCCATTGCCAGCCCGAGATCCTTGTTCATCAGCGCCGTGGCGAAGCCGGGTTTGAACTCATTATTGGCCGGCGAGGTCGGGACGGGGCCGGGCACCGGGCAGTTGGTGTGCACCGCCCAGCAATTACCGGTCGCTCCCGTGATCACGTCGAACAGCGACTGCGCCGACAGGCCAAGCTTGTCGGCAAGTAAGAATGCCTCGCCGACCGCGATCTGCTGGACGGCCAGCAGCATGTTGTTGCACAGCTTCGCGGCCTGGCCCGCCCCAGAGTCACCACAGTGAATGATCTTGCCCGCCATCGGTTCCAGTACCGGCCGGGCGGTCTCCAGGGCATCGGAGGCACCGCCCACCATGAACGCCAACGTGCCGGCGACGGCGCCTTTGACCCCGCCCGACACCGGAGCGTCGAGTTGGGCGAAGCCGCGGTCGACGGCGTAGGAGTGCACGCTGCGCGCGTCGTCCACGGCGATCGTCGAGGAGTCGATGAACAGGGCTCCCGGGGTGGCCGATGTCATGACGTCGGCGTAGCACTGGCGCACCAGGGTTCCGTTCGGCAGCATAGTGACAACGACGTCGGCGCCGTCCACCGCGGCGGCGGCACTCTCGATGACGATGACACCCTTGTCGGCAGCGGCCTCCTGCGCGGCGGGGACCGGGTCGAATCCCCGTACGGTGTGTCCGGCGTTGATCAGGTTGGCGGCCATCGGCCCACCCATATTGCCCAGGCCGAGGAAAGCGATCGTGGTCATCGTGAGTTCGTCTCCTTCGGAACCGTCATGCTGAGGCGCGCGCCCGAACGGATTCGGCCCGGCCGATCACCACGCGCATGATTTCGTTGGTGCCCTCCAGGATTCGGTGCACCCGCAGGTCCCGGACAATCTTCTCCAGGCCGTACTCCCGCAGATACCCGTACCCGCCGAGCAGTTGCAGAGCGTCGTCGGCGACCTCGTAGCAGGAATCGGTGACGTAGCGTTTGGCCATTGCGCACAGCACGACCTTGTCGGCCTCGTCGTTGTCCAGGGCACTGGCCGCGCGCCACAGCAGCAGCCGTGAGGTTTCCAGTGCCGTCGCCATATCGGCCAGCGTGAAGCGGATGGTGGGTTCGTCGATCAGCGCGCCGCCGAATGCCTGCCGGTCCACCAGGTAGCCGGCGGCCTTGTCGTAGGCGGCCTGGGCGCCACCGAGTGAACACGCCGCGATGTTGAGCCGTCCGCCGTTCAGTCCGCTCATCGCGATGCCGAACCCGGTGCCCTCACCCTCGGGACCGCCGAGCATCGCATCCGCGGGAACCCGCACGCCTTCGAGGATCACCTGTGCGGTGGGTTGGGCATGCCAGCCCATCTTGTCCTCGTTGGCGCCGAAACTCAGACCGGCAGTGCCGTTTTCGACGATGAAGGCCGAGATCCCGCGCGGGCCGTCCGCACCGGTGCGGGCCATGACGACGTAGACGTCTGAGACCCCGGCACCGGAGATGAATTGCTTGACGCCGTCGAGCACGTAATGGTCGCCGTCCCGAACGGCCCTGGTGCGCAATGCCGCTGCATCCGATCCCGCGCCGGGTTCGGTCAGGCAGTAGCTGGCGATCAGTTCCATTGATGCCAGCCGGGGAATCCACGACTTACGTTGTTCGGGCGTGCCGTAGGTGTCGATCATCCATGCGCACATGTTGTGAATAGAGATGAAGGCCGCGACCACCGGGTCGGCGACTGCCAGTTGTTCGAAGATCCGCACGGCATCCAGCCGGCGCAGGCCGCTGCCGCCGACATCGTCGCCGCAGTAGATCGCTCCCATGCCCAACTCCGCGGCCTCGCGCATCTCCTCGACCGGGAAGTGCTTGGCCTTGTCCCACTCCAGGGCATGCGGCGCAAGGCGTTTGGCGGCAAAGGCGGCCGCCGTTTCGGCGATCACCCGTTCATCGTCATCGAGGGTGGTGAAGTTCATTGTCATCACCTATTTCATGGTGGGGATGACGAACTCGGCGCCATCCTTGATGCCCGACGGCCAGCGCTCGGTGATCGTCTTGGTCTTGGTGTAGAACTGGATCGAACTCGGGCCGTGCTGATTGAGATCACCGAAACCGGAGCGTTTCCAGCCACCGAAGGTGTGGTAGGCCACCGGAACCGGGATCGGCACGTTTACCCCGATCATGCCAACCTGGACGCGCGAAACGAAGTCGCGGGCGGTGTCCCCGTCGCGGGTGAAGATCGCGACGCCGTTGCCGTATTCGTGCTCGTTGGGCAGAGCCAACGCCTCCTCGTAGTTCTGCGCGCGGACGATGCACAGCACCGGCCCGAAGATCTCATCGGTGTAGATGGTCATATCTGTGGTGACGTGGTCGAACAGGGTGGGGCCGATGAAGAAGCCGCCCTCGAGGCTCTCATCGCCGAATGTCAGTTCATGGCTGGACTTCTCGCGTCCGTCGACCACGATCTCGGCTCCGGCTTCGACACCGGCGCCGATGTAACCCCGCACCCGCGTGAGCGCAGCTTCGGTGACCAATGGACCGTAGTCAGCCTTGGGATCGAGGCTGTGGCCGACCCGCAGATTGTTGACCCGCTCAACAAGCCTGGCGCGCAACCGATTTGCGGTTTCCTCGCCGACCGGAACGGCGACGCTGATCGCCATGCAGCGCTCGCCTGCGCTACCGTAACCCGCTCCGATCAGAGCATCGACGGCCTGATCGAGATCGGCGTCGGGCATGATGATCATGTGGTTCTTGGCACCACCGAAGCACTGCGAGCGCTTGCCGGTCGCGGCCGCACCCGAGTAGATGTACTGCGCGATATCGGAACTGCCGACGAAGCCGACGGCTTTGATATCGGGGTGCGCGAGGATGGCGTCGACCGCCTCCTTATCGCCCTGGACGACTTGGAAGACACCCGGCGGCAGCCCCGCTTCGAGAAACAGTTCGGCCAGTCGCAACGGAACCGAGGGGTCGCGTTCGGACGGCTTGAGGATGAACGCGTTGCCGCACGCCAGCGCCGGCCCGGCCTTCCAGAGCGGGATCATCGCGGGGAAGTTGAATGGCGTGATGCCGGCGACGACGCCGAGTGGCTGACGGATCGAGTACACGTCGATACCGGTGCCCGCCCCCTCGGTGTACTCGCCTTTGAGCAGGTGCGGGATCCCGATGGCGAATTCGATGACCTCGATGCCGCGCTGAATGTCGCCGAGTGAGTCCGGCACCGTCTTGCCGTGCTCGATGGACAGCAGTTCGGCGAGTTCGTCTGCGTTGGTGTTGACCAACTCGACGAACTTCATCATCACCCGCGCGCGGCGCTGGGGGTTGAAGGCGGCCCACTCACGCTGCGCCAGCACTGCGGAGGCGACGGCGGTGTCGACATCGGCCGCCGACGCAAGCAACACCTGCGCCTGTACCTTGCCGGTGCTGGGGTTGAAAACGTCCGCGGTTCGGGCGCTGGCCAGGTTGCTGCGTCGGCCGTCGATGAAATGCTGGATTGTGGTGCTCATGGTCTGCCTTCCGGCCGGGTTGATCGAGATACTTGCATATCCTAGTAAATGTCCGGCCCGGCGCGCAACCCCGCGACGAAAGCCTGGGTCTGCGCCCAGTCGGGCAGGAGGCCGGCGCCCCGCACCTCGGCCAGGGTGGGTGCGTCGGCATCGCGATCGGACAGCAGAAGTTGCTCGTGCGGCAGCGGCCAGTCGATACCGATTGCCGGGTCGCCCGGGGCGATGGTGTGCTCCCGTTGCGGCGAATAAGGCGCCGAGCATAGGTACATGATGGTCGAATCATCCTGCAGCGCAAGAAATCCGTGCGCTAATCCCTCGGAGATGTAGATCGAGCGCCGATCGACATCGTCGAGCAGAACCGAGTCCCATTGACCGTAGGTGGGGGAGCCGATCCGGACGTCGACCGCCACGTCGAACACCGACCCCTTGAGGCAGGTCACATACTTCGCCTGACTCGGCGGAACCTGCGCGAAGTGCAGACCGCGCAGCACCCCGGCCGCCGACACCGAGCAGTTGGCCTGACGCAGGTCGAAGCTGTGCCCGGTCATGTCGGCGAACCCGCTCTCGGTGAACCATTCGAAGAACGATCCGCGGCCATCGCCGCGCAATTGCGGGGTGATCTCCCACGCACCCGGCACCGAAAGTTCGCGAAAACTCATCTCACGTCACCTGACTCCCGGTATCGGGCCTCGGTCACGTCCTTCAGCGGTCCCCACCACCACTCGTTGTCCCGATACCACTCGATGGTGGCGGCCAGTCCCTGCGCGAAGTCGGTGTGCCGGGGCGCCCAGCCGAGTTCCTCCCGAAGTGGGGCCGCGTCGATCGCATAACGCAGATCGTGGCCTGCGCGGTCGGCCACGTGGTCGAAGTCGTCGGGTTCGCGATCCATCAGCGCCAGGATCATCCGCAGCACCGAGGCATTGTCGCGTTCGCCGTCGGCACCGATCAGATAGACCGACCCGGACACTCCGTCTTCGAGGATCCGCCATACCGCACTGTTGTGGTCGTCGACGTGTATCCAGTCCCGCACGTTGGCGCCGGTGCCGTAGAGCTTGGGCCGCTGCCCGGTCAGCACGTTGGTGATCGCGCGCGGGATGAACTTCTCCACGTGCTGATAGGGCCCATAGTTGTTGGAGCAGTTCGAGATCGTGGCAGCGACGCCGAAAGACCGCACCCACGCACGGACAAGCAGATCGGCCGAGGCCTTGCTGGCCGCATAGGGGCTTGACGGGTTGTAGGGCGTGGTCGCGGTGAACCTAAGTTCCCCGTCCAGTGGCAGGTCGCCGTAGACCTCATCGGTGGATACGTGGTGCAGCCGGACCCGGTGCCGGCGAACCGCCTCCAGCACCGAGAATGTGCCCATGACGTTGCTGCGCAGAAACGGCGCCGGGTCTGCCAGCGAATTGTCCACATGCGTTTCTGCCGCGAAGTGCACGACGACGTCACTCTCGGCGACCAGGCGGTCGACCAAAGCTTCGTCGGTGATATCACCCTCGATGAGCCGGATCTTCTCGCCCAGGGAGTTCAGCGACTCCCGGCTGCCGGCGTAGGTCAGTGCGTCGAGCACCGTGACGGAGGAATCGGCATGGTCGCGCGCGGTGCTGTGGACGAAATTCGCCCCGATGAAGCCCGCGCCGCCGGTGACCAAGAGCCGCATCGGCCCACCTTATCTATGAGTCTTATCGGCCGAGATCTCCGGAGCCATTTTGGCGAAGGGCATGCCCAGCGGGTATCGTAGGCCGACGGTGCGGTTTTCGCGCCGACTCGTGCGTGTCCAGTCCTGGATCCTTCTTTCCACCGGCTCACGTTGTGCAGTCGGCTGAGACTGCCCGACTGCAGGACCGAGAACGCAAGAACAAGAATCTGTGAGGATATGGGCAAGAAAGACGGCGCCATCGAGGTCGAGGGCCGCGTGGTCGAGCCCCTGCCCAATGCGATGTTCCGCATTGAGCTGGAGAACGGTCACAAGGTGCTTGCCCACATCAGCGGCAAGATGCGGCAGCACTACATCCGCATCCTGCCCGAGGATCGGGTGGTGGTGGAGCTCTCGCCCTACGACCTGACCCGGGGCCGGATCGTCTACCGGTACAAGTAGTCCGGTAGACGTAACCCTGGCTCGCGAACGACAACTGTCAAGAACTACTAGAAGGACCGCCGTGAAGGTGAACCCGAGCGTCAAGCCGATCTGCGATAAGTGCAGGGTGATCCGTCGGCATGGGCGGGTCATGGTGATCTGCCCCGATCCGCGGCACAAGCAGCGGCAGGGCTAGCCCTCGCGGCAGGCTGGCCGCAAAACAACTCAATGAAGACCTCCCAGAACCAGCACCCGGATACGCCGAGTGCGCACGCCCGGAACGGAGGCCGGGCCCCGGAAACCTCCGGGATGGACTGGGAACAGACCTCCGCAGAAAAAAGAGGAACGCCACCACATGGCCCGTCTAGTAGGCGTGGATCTACCACGCGATAAGCGCATGGAGATCGCGCTGACCTATGTCTTCGGTATCGGCCGTACCCGATCCCAGGAGATCCTCGCAGCCACCGGTATTGACCGGGATCTGCGGAGCAAGGATCTCACCGACGACCAACTCACCCAACTTCGCGAGTACATCGAAGGCAACCTCAAGGTCGAGGGCGATCTTCGCCGCGAGGTGCAGGCCGATATCCGACGCAAGATCGAGATCGGTTGCTATCAGGGTCTGCGGCACCGCCGTGGCCTACCCGTTCGCGGCCAGCGGACCAAGACCAATGCGCGCACCCGCAAGGGCCCCAAGCGCACCATCGCCGGTAAGAAGAAGGCCAAATAAACCATGCCACCAGCAAAAAAGGCCGGCCAAACCGCCGCTGCCAAAAAGGGTCAGAAGACCCGCCGTCGGGAAAAGAAGAACGTCCCGCACGGCGCCGCGCACATCAAGAGCACGTTCAACAACACGATCGTGTCCATCACCGACCCGCAGGGCAATGTCATCGCCTGGGCGTCGTCGGGACACGTCGGCTTCAAGGGCTCGCGTAAGTCGACACCGTTCGCCGCCCAGTTGGCGGCTGAGAATGCCGCCCGCAAGGCTCAGGAGCACGGCGTCAAGAAGGTCGACGTGTTCGTCAAAGGTCCGGGCTCCGGCCGCGAGACCGCGATCCGTTCGCTTCAGGCCGCCGGCCTCGAGGTTGGCGCGATTTCCGATGTCACTCCGCAGCCGCACAACGGTTGCCGTCCGCCCAAGCGGCGCCGGGTCTAGGGAGAA
>JAPLAO010000148.1 GCA_026393245.1 Mycobacterium sp.
TGACCGGCGAAGTGATCTCGGTGTCGAGCCAGCACGCATGACACGCCCCACCCCGCCGCCCGCGACACGCCCCACCCCGCCGCCCGCGACACGTCGAGACGAACTACTCGAACTCGCTGCCGCGATGTTCGCGGAACGAGGACTTCGGGCCACCACCGTGCGGGATATCGCCGACTCTGCGGGGATCCTGTCTGGCAGCCTCTACCACCACTTCTCCTCGAAAGAGGAGATGGTCGACGAAGTGCTGCGCACGTTCCTGACTTGGTTGTTCGACCGCTATCAGCACATCGTCGATACCGAACCGAATCCGCTTGCGCGACTCAAGGGCCTGTTCATGGCATCCTTCGACGCCATCGAACACCGCCACGCCGAGGTGGTCATCTATCAGGACGAAGCCAAGCGACTCTCGTCGCAGCCACGTTTCTCCTACGTCGAGGAACTCAATCAGCGCCACCGGGCGATGTGGCTCGACGTCCTCAACGAAGGCATCGCGCAGGGCTACTTCCAGCCCGGCATGGATGTGGATCTGGTGTACCGATTCATTCGGGACACCACCTGGGTGTCGGTGCGCTGGTATCAACCCGGTGGTCCGCTGACCGCTGAACAGGTTGGCAAGCAGTACCTCGCAATCGTTCTCGGCGGCATTGCCGTCGCCGGCTGACGCTGTCGCTTACTAAGGAGAATTCCCATGGCCATATCTGAGGCATACGTCATCGATGCGGTGCGTACCCCAGTCGGCAAGCGCAACGGCTCGCTGGCGGGTGTTCACCCCATCGACCTCGGCGTGCACGCGTTCCGGGGGATCTTCGACCGCAACGACGTCGACCCGGCCGCTGTCGACGACGCCATCGTCGGTTGCGTCGACGCCATCGGTGGTCAGGCCGGCAATATCGGCCGGCTGACCTGGCTGGCCGCCGGCTACCCCGAAGAGGTTCCGGGCGTTACCGTCGACCGCCAGTGCGGCTCCAGTCAGCAGGCGATTTCCTTTGGCGCACAGGCCATCATGGCGGGAACTGCCGACCTTATCCTGGCCGGCGGCATGCAGAACATGAGCCAGATCCCGATCTCCGCGGCGATGATCGTCGGAAAGGAGTTCGGATTCACCACGCCGACCAATGAGTCGAAGTTCTGGCTGGAGCGCTACGGCGATGAGGAGATCTCACAGTTCCGCGGCGCGGAGATGATCGCCGAGCGCTGGGATATCTCTCGCGACGATATGGAGCGTTTCGCGTTGGCCAGCCATGAGCGGGCCTTCGCCGCGATCCGGGGTGGCCACTTAGACAACGAGATCATCACCGTCGACGGATTCGGGGTCGACGAGACTCCACGAGAGACCACCCTGGAGAAGATGGCCGGCCTGCCTACGCTTACCGAGGGCGGACGGATGACCGCGGCGGTGGCCAGCCAGATTTGCGACGGCGCGAGTGCGGTCCTGCTCGCTTCCGAAAGGGCAGTCAAAGACCACAACCTCACTCCGCGGGCCCGCATCCACCACATCAGCTGCCGTGGCGCCGATCCGGTTCTCATGCTGACCGGACCGATCCCGGCAACCCGATACGCGCTGGAGAAGACCGGTTTGTCGATCGACGATATCGACGTCGTGGAGATCAACGAGGCGTTCGCACCGGTGGTGCTGGCCTGGATCAAGGAGACCAAGGCCGACCCGGCGAAGGTCAATCCCAACGGCGGGGCCATCGCGCTCGGCCATCCACTCGGCGCGACGGGCGCCAAACTGTTCGCCACCATGCTCAACGAACTTGAGCGCACCGGCGGCCGATACGGACTGCAGCCCATGTGCGAGGGCGGCGGCACCGCGAATGTGACGATCATCGAGCGGCTCTAGCAACTTCCAGTCCCAACCCGGCAGTCGCATGACAAGATTCGTCTCGTGAGGATTCTCATCGGATCTCTGGTCCGGGCGATGGTTGTTGCGCTTGCAGCCGCGCTCTGCGCGGTCGTCACCGCGGTCAGTGGCGGTGTCACCGCAGCCGTTTCGCTCACGGCGACGGCACTGATCGTGCCCGGCACGGCAGTTCCGAACCCCGCGGTTGTGCCCGGCTACATGGAGAACGCCGTCGGCTACTACATCAGCCCGACAACGCCCTCGTGTGCGAGTGTGTGCACTCCCGAACCGGTGCCCTACCTCGCGCAATTCTGGCCGTTCCCCTGGGAGGGGTGGGGCGGACTGACCGGTGCCAAGCTCGACGAGTCGGTGGCCAGCGGTGTGGCCCAACTCACCAGTGATCTGGTCGGCGCCTACAGCCCCAGCGCACAGGATCCGGTCGTGATCTTCGGCTACTCGCAGGGCGCGACGGTCGCCAGCATTGAGAAGTCCCAGCTGAGCTTGCTCTCGCCGCAGGATCAGGCCAATATCAACTTCGTCCTGATCGGCAATCCGAACCGGCCTAACGGTGGATTGTTCGAACGCCTGGCGATGTTCGGCACCGTCCCGATCCTGGACGCGACGTTCGGGCAACCAACCCCGACCGACACCGCCATGTCGACTGTCGATATCGCCTTCCAATACGACGGGGTCGTCGACTTTCCGCTGTACCCGATCAACCTGCTGGCCGACCTCAACGCGACGGTCGGCTTCTGGTACATCCACGGCAGCTACCTGGCACCGAACGGCCGCAATCCTGACGAGTTGCCGAACGGACTTACCCCCGACGAGTTGGCGGCAGCGATCGCCGACCCGGCCCACCAGCAGCACACTCAGGGCAGCGACACCACCTACGTTCTGATTCCGACGCCGAATCTGCCGCTGCTGCAACCACTTCGCGAATTCGGAGCCTTCACCCACACCGAGTTTCTGACCATCCCGCTGATCGACCTGATCCAGCCGGCGTTACAGGTACTCATCGAGACCGGTTACGACCGATCGCTGCCGTACGGTCAGCCGGCGCCATTTCGGCTCATCCCGCTGGTCAATCCGATCACGCTCACCGTCGACCTGGTCAACGCGATCGGACAGGGAATCCACGACGCGGCTCGCGATATCGGTATGACGCCGCCGACGGCACCGGTTACCGCTGCGGCGATCTCAACGAATTCCGGTCGTTCCGCTGTGGAAAAACCGATGCGCGCGCGACGCAGTGCGGCCCAACGGCTTCCGTCGGCCGCCTCGGTGACCGCGCGATCCGCATCTACGCAGATTGCGCGGCACTCCCTCGTGGGGAGGTCGACCGCCGCTCATGCGGCAGCACAGTTGCGACGCGTCAGTCGATAAGAGCTGTTGCCGACTGAAGATGCTTGATGGCCTCGGCGACGATGTTGTCGATGAGTTGCGCGCATGACGGTAGATCTTCGATGATCCCGGTCGCCTGACCTGAGGCCAGCACACCCGCGTCGTTATTGCCGTCGACCAGTCCGGCCTTGAGCAGCATCGGGGTATTCGCCGCCATGATCACCTGGGACCAGGTCAGTTCCTTGGCCTGGCGCATGGTTAACCCATCCCGGAGCATCGATACCCACGACATCTGAGACATCTTCTTGAATTTGGCGGCATTGAGAATTGCGGCAGTGAAACCCCTGACCGGCGAACCGCTTTCGAGCTTTTCCACAAGTCCGGTCCGCAACACCCGGTGCGGCATGCCGTCCACCCGGGTCGAGACGACGGTGCCGTCCAACCCGGTTTCCAGGTAACGCTGTTTGACCGATTCGGGAACGGTGGAGTCTGATGTCAGCAGGAACCGGGTTCCCATCGCTACCCCGGCTGCTCCGTACGACAGCGCGGCGGCGAGGCCGCGACCGTCGAAGAACCCACCGGCGGCCACCACGGCAACATCGGTGCCGTCCAACACATCCAGCACCGACGGCAGCAGCAGTGTGGTGGCGACCGGGCCCGTATGGCCGCCGCCTTCGCCGCCCTGCACGATCACCGCATCGGCTCCCCACGCCGCCACCTTTTTGGCGTGTTTCGCGGCTCCGATGGACGGGATCACCACCGAGCCTGCCTCTTTGAGTCGGGCGATGAGTTCCTGATTGGGTGCCAGCGCGAACGAGGCCACCTTCACGCCCTCGCGGATCATCAGTTCAACCCGGTCACCGGCGTCGGCGGCATCGGCCCGGATGTTCACTCCGAACGGCCGGTCCGTCGCGGCCTTCACCTTGGTGATCGCAGTGGCCAGTTCGTCGATGGTCATCGTGGCGGCCGCGAGGATCCCCAGTCCGCCGGCGTTCGCGGTCGCCGACACCAACCGTGCCCCGGCCACCCACCCCATGCCGGTCTGCACCACCGGGTGTTCGATGCCGATCATGCGGGTCAGCGCAGTCTGGATTCTCATGCTGTAACTCCTTTGTCGGTGGGAACCGTTACTTCTTTGTCGCGCAAAGCTTTCGGGTCGATGCGGTCGCGGATCAATTCCAGTTCATCGCCGGAAGCCAGCCGTGTTGCCGGCGCATCGTTGAGGTTGTGTACCTCGAAGGCGGTGTTGGCAGCGACGTCCTCAGGATCTACTCCAGGGTGCAGGGATACCGCCTGCATGGTGTGATCCGGGCCGTTGAAGTCGAACACCCCGAGGTTGCTCACCACCCGGTAGACGTTGGTGAAGCGGTAGGCGGGGTTGTCCGGATCGACCTTGTCCCAACCGATTCCGGACACGATATCGACGGAGTCGCAGAACACCCGCTTGGAGTGGTTACCCACCCAGTAGCTGGTGGCATGGTTGATGGTGTTGCCGGGCGCGCCCCGAACGCCGAACATCTGTCGGGACGGGTGTTGCAGCGGTCCGAAGGCGGACAGGTTCTGGTTGCCATAGCGGTCGATCTGGTTGGCGCCCATGACGACATGGCGACGACCCCAGGCGAGGGTCTCGAAAACGCGGCCGAATGGCATCCAGCCCTCGATCGCACCCGTGGCGCCGATCGCCGGAGTGTCGGCCAGCAGGCGCGCCTCGCCGTCGGACAACACAATGTCGGGGGAGAAGGTCAGCCGGGCCAGGCGGGCACCGATCGACACGATCGTGGTCATCGGGCTGACCATGATCTCGCCGGCGTCGCGGAACAACTCCGCGCAGGCGATGACGCACACTTCTGCTCGGCTCACTTGGATCATGACGCCTCCGTTGGCCGGCGAACCGCAGCCTGGTAATCGGCTTCGCTACCGGAGAGGTAGGTGGCGACGAACTGCGCCCAGGTATCTTCCTCGGCGGCTGCTTTCGCGTAGTACTGCTGGAACTTCTCGTCGCGACCGTAATCCGGTTCTGCGGTGGTGAAATGAGCCCCGCCGGGCGCTTCGATGACCTGGTCGACCATCATGCGGTTCACCAGAAGCGCTTGCGGTGGAACCGATTTAATCAACTCGTCGGTTTCCACGACGCGCTCAACTGAGAGGAAGCGTCGATCGGCTGCCATCAGGAACAGGTCGTCGAAATAGGGATCGATACCGGTGTAGGCCGCGTTGCCGTGTTTATCGCCGAGGTTGAGATGGACGAACGCAGCATCCAGCCGCAGCGCGGGCATCGCGATCAGTTCCTCGTGGCCGGAGCCGGCCGGCGAGGTGGACGGGTACGGGGACTCCACCGTCTTCAACTCCCCGTCCCAGAAGTCCGGCACCGAACTCCCCAGCCCGGCCCTGATCGGAAGGAACGGCAGCCGCTGTGCCGCGGCCTGCAAGCCGCAGCGCAACATGCCCTCGTCCATCTCGCGGGCGACGATCGCCCCGGTGGTCCGGGCGCGCGCGAACCAGGGGTCGTAGAACGGGGGCGAGTCCAGGGAGACGAAGCCGTAGTACAGCTTTGCCAGCTTGCCCGCCGAGCACAGCAGGCCGACGTCGGGACCGCCGTAGCTGACCACGGTCAGGTCGGTGGCGTCGGTCCGCAAGAGCGCCCGGACGAATGCCATCGGCTTGCGTCGCGATCCCCAGCCACCGATGCCGATCGTCATGCCCGACTCGATCTGCGACACCGCCGCCTCGAGTGTGGTGCGTTTGTCTCTCACTGCTTCGCCTTCTTCGTACCGGCGAAGGAATCACGGTGCTCGTCGGAAACGCCGGACAGGTTGAGCTCAAACGTGAAGCCCTGCTCCATCCGGTAACTCGAGTTCACCCGCTGTACGTCGATGAGGTTCAGTGCCTCCTTGGCGGCACGGATCACTCGGGTGTCCTTGATGGCGATATCGCGGGCCACCCGCAGTGCCGTCTCGTCGAGGTCGGCCCGCGGGACCACTTCGTGCACCGAACCGAAGTGGTGCAGGGTGGCGGCGTCCACGGTGGCGGCGGTGAAGAACAGCCGACGCATCATGTGTTGCGGGACCAGGCGAGACAGATGGGTGGCCGCGCCGAGAGCCCCGCGTTCTACCTCGGGCAACCCGAACACCGCGTCATCGGAGGCCACGATCACGTCGGCATTGCCGACCAGTCCGATACCGCCGCCGACGCAGAACCCGTTGACCGCCGCCACCACCGGAACCTCGCACTCGTAGACGGCTTTGAACGCTGCGAAGCAGCCGCGGTTGGCGTCGATCAGTGCGCCGAATCCCTCGGTCTGCTGCATCTCCTTGATGTCGACTCCGGCGTTGAAGCCCCGGCCCTCGGCGCGCAGGATCACCACGTGGGTGGCCATATCGCGGCCGGCCGCGGTGATGGTGTCGGCCAGTTCGAACCAGCCACGCGAGGGGATCGCGTTGACCGGTGGGTAGTCGACAGTGACCGCGACGATGCCGGGTTCAATGGTTCGGGCGGTGATCGTCATGGGGAACTTCCTGACGGGGTGGATACCAGAAGTACCTAAGCAAGCACTTGCTTGGTAGGCTAGCACAGTGAACCAAGCGCCAGACAGTTCCCGAATCAACCTGGGACTGGGCGGTCGCGTCGTTCTGGTGACCGGCGGCGTACGCGGTGTCGGCGCCGGAATCAGCGCCGTGTTCGCCGGCCAGGGCGCCACCGTCGTCACGTGTGCCCGCCGACCTGTCGAGGGTCTGCCGTATGAGTTCCACAGCTGCGATGTGCGCGACGCCGAGGCGGTCGCGGCGCTCATCGACGTGATCGTCGCGAAGCACAGTCGGTTGGATGTGGTGGTCAACAATGCCGGGGGATCGCCCTTTGCGCTGGCCGCCGATGCCTCGCCGCGATTCCACCAGAAGATCATCGAACTCAATCTGCTCGGCATGCTGCACGTATCGCAGGCCGCCAACGCCGTCATGCAGCAGCAACCGCAGGGCGGATCAATCGTCTCGATCTCCAGCGTCAGCGGTCGCCGTCCGTCGCCGGGTACCGCCGCCTACGGCGCAGCGAAGGCCGGGGTGGACAGTCTGACAACCTCTCTCGCCGTCGAGTGGGCGCCGAAGGTTCGGGTCAACTCCGTCGTGGTCGGTATGGTCGCCACCGAACAGGCTGAGCTGTTCTACGGCGATAGCGATTCTCAAGCCGTGGTGGCTGCTACCGTCCCGCTCGGCCGGCTGGCGAAACCGGAAGACATCGGTTGGGCTGCAGCGTTTTTGGCTTCGGATGCGGCATCGTATGTCAGCGGTGCAACACTTGCGGTGCACGGCGGTGGAGAACCACCGCCGTATCTGTCCGCGTCCAATGCCAACAGGTAGGAGAAAAGAAATGGGATTGCTCGATGGTCGGGTTGTCATCGTCACCGGTGCCGGCGGTGGAATCGGCCGAGCACATGCGCTGGCCTTCGCTGCCGAAGGCGCGCGGGTTGTGGTCAACGACATCGGCGTGGGACTGGATGGATCGCCGGCCGGCGGTGGTAGCGCGGCGCAGGCTGTTGTTGACGAAATCGTTTCTGCCGGTGGGGAAGCCGTCACCAGTGGTGCCAACGTGGCCGATTGGGACCAGGCGGCAGGACTGATCCAGACCGCCGTCGATACCTTCGGTGGACTTGACGTTCTGGTCAACAATGCCGGCATCGTGCGCGACCGGATGATCGCCAACACCAGTGAGGACGAGTTCGATGCCGTCATCGCGGTGCACCTGAAAGGACACTTCGCGACCACCCGGCACGCGGGTGCCTACTGGCGGGCACTGTCCAAAGAGGGCAAAGCGGTCGACGCGCGGATTATCAACACCAGTTCTGGCGCCGGACTGCAGGGCAGCGTCGGGCAGGGCAACTACAGCGCCGCCAAGGCCGGTATCGCCGCGTTGACTCTGGTTGCCGCGGCCGAGATGGGCCGCTACGGCGTCACGGTCAACGCGATCGCGCCATCGGCTCGCACCCGGATGACCGAGGGCGTCTTCGCCGACATGATGTCAACGCAGGGCCAGGACTTCGATTCCATGGCGCCGGAAAACATTTCGCCGTTGGTGGTCTGGTTGGGCAGCGTCGAATCCCGCGACGTGACCGGCCGGGTGTTCGAGGTCGAGGGCGGCATCATCCGGGCTGCCGAAGGGTGGCAGCACGGCGCCGAGGTGGACAGGGGCGCCCGCTGGGAACCGGGTGAACTCGGTCCCGTGGTGCGAAGCCTGCTCGCCGAGGGTCGGCCGCCGGTGCCGGTTTTCGGAGCCTGACGCGCTCCGGGTCTACGGGTCGCA
>JAPLAO010000324.1 GCA_026393245.1 Mycobacterium sp.
AAACTGGACACCATCTTCTCCGAGGAGATGCTGGCCGGCGGTTATCGCAAGAAGTATCTGCGCGCCACCTCGAGGCTGTTGACCCTGACCAACATGAACAACCCCTGACCGACACCAACAACTAGGTGTACTCGGCTAGGACGTTGGTGACAGTCGGCTGATCGGGGGTTGGTCTCCGATGGCTGAGTGGCGTCGTTGATTGTTGTAGTCCTCGAGCCAGGGGGCAAGAGCGGCGCAGCGGGCAGCGTTGGTGGTGAACACTTGCCGGTAGGCCCATTCCTCTTGCAGAGTCCGGTTATAGCGTTCGACTTTGCCGTTCTGCCACGGGCAGTGCGGCTTGATGAACACGTGTTTGGCGCCGAGTGCGGCGATGACGGCGGCGACGTCGTTGGACCGTCGGTAGCTGAAGTGGTTGTCGGTGATGACCTGCTCGATGGCGGGGATGCCGCGGGCGGTGAAGTAGTCCGCGGCCCGTGCCAGGAAAGCCCCGCAGGTCGCGCCCTTTTCGTCAGGCAGGATTTCTGAGTACGCCAGCCGGGAGTGGTCATCGATGGCCGAATGCACGTAGTCGAACCCGATACGGGCCTTCCTGTGGGCGGAGGTGTCTCCCCTGTGTCGGCCGTGGGCCTTCCACCCGCCGCCGTCGGGGATGCGGCCAATCTTCTTGACGTCCATGTGAATCAGTTCACCGGGGCGTTCCCGTTCGTAGCGGACCGCAGTGGTCTTCGACGCCCGGATCACTGCACCGGTCAGCGGATCGCACTCACGCAGATACGGCATCTGGTGGCGCCGCAGGATCGCGCTGACGGTGCGGGCCGATACTTCCAGTTCCGCACCGATCCGGTCTTGGCCGCGGCGACCCGTACGGCGCAGTTCGATCACCGCGGCTTCCACCGCCGCGGCAGTACGGCGCGGGCATCGGTGTGGCCGTGATGAGCGGTCGAGCAGGCCGGCGTAGCCCTCGTCGAGGAAGCGGCGCACCCACCGGTAGGCGCACTGCCGCGATACGCCGAGCTCGGCGGCCACATGGGCAGGCTTGCGGCCGTTCATCAGAATCCGATCGACCAGTAGTCGCCGACCATGAACGGTTAAACGGGCATTAGCGTGGGACACGAGGACCTCCGTGTGTGAGTAGAGACGTCAGACATCTCCACTAAGCCCGGAGGTCCTCCCTTTTCACAACGAAACCGTCAACAACGTCCCTGCCGAGTACATCTAGCTGTTAAAACACATTGCCGGAGTTCTTAGGCAATCACTTGATCTCGCCTCGGTCTGCGTCCAGAAAGTGTCCACGGCAATCCACTTATGGTGGAAGCGGAGACAGGGCTTAAGAGGCGGTTGAGATCGGAAATCCGCTCTCCGCGACCGCGAGGCGCAACCGCTCATCTTCCTCCGGCGGGGTCTGGATCAGCTCGGTCACAACGCGATCACCGACACCGACTTGCTGTTGCTGTTGGTGACGTAGGCGAAGGTGCCGGCCGGGTTCACCGCCACCCCGGACGGCAAAGAGCCGACACCAATGGTGGCGCTCACCGTGTTGGTGGCCAGGTTGATCACCGACACCGAGTCGCCGTTGCTGTTGGTGACCGGGTGGGGAGACCAGCCAGGTGCTCTTCCGTGTGCTGCTGATGCGGACCTCGTCTGCGCCGGCGCCGAAGTGTCGGGCCTCGGCTTCGTTGAAGCTGGTGGCGCAGCCCCAGTGGATGCGTAGCTCACCGGTCCCGTCGCGGCGTGTGGCGGCGATGTAGCTGTAGGAAAGTGGTTTGTACTCGAAGCCGGCGATGCCGATCTCGTCGCAGAAGGACTTGACGAAAGTGCGGTTCTCGTCGGGGAAGTTCGCCTTCGACCAGGCGGAGACGAAGGAGTCTTCGTAGGTGGTGTCCATGGCCGACGAGAATAAGCAACGGGGCTGACACCGGGGGAGAGGGGACCACCGGGCTACGGGTTAGGTCTGACTCTCGCGCGCAAGCGGCACCATCACTTCGGCCACCGACACGGAGATCGACTGGCGTCTTGACCGACCGAGGGTGGGCTGGGTGGCTGGAGGGTTAGCATCCAAACATGGGGGCGAAAAAGAGCAGCGACGACGGCTCATTGATGGCATTCGGAATTGTGGCTTTTGTCGCCTTTCTCGCCGTCGCGTGGCCCTATCTACTTGGGACCTGGTTGGCTGTTCAACTCGGGGCGGAGAACCCCTCCACCGCGCGGTCGGTGGTTGGTTGGATCTTGGAATCGCTGTGGCTGGCCGGTCTGGTTGCCGTGCCCACCTTGGCGTGGCTCGGCAAGAAGAGGCAGCAGGATGAAGCCCGCCGCCAGCAGGACGAAGTCCGCCGCCTCGAGCTTCTAAAGCAGCAACGTAAGCAGGAATTCGGGGCGGCCGGCGCGCGGCTCTACGAGCAGGCCGACGCATCTGTAGCGACGATCGCAGCATCGGAGGCCGCAAGGACGGGCTGGCTGGGCGACCCCGCCGATTTCGACTTCCGCGCCGATCTAGAGACGATTGCTGCCACCCTGCGCCGGGCCGAGAAGATCCGCACGGTCACGGCAGACGCCTCGTCGATCCGCGACTTCAACCTGGCCGACAAACAGATGCTGCGCGACGCGGAGCTCGAGATCGCGAAGCTGCAGAGCTCGGTGAAGCAGCGCGTCGAGCTGATCGGCAAATGCGCGCAGCAAGCCGCCGATATCGACCGCGCGCTGCGCGAGGAACGCGAAAGCGACGTCATGGCCAAACGGCGCGAGGACCTGCGCGGGCGCCTCGGTCCGATCCTGTACGGATCTCAGA
>JAPLAO010000198.1 GCA_026393245.1 Mycobacterium sp.
GGTCGCATCGCCGAAGTACCAACGGGTCGAAAAGCCCTGCCAGACCGTCCGCGACCGTCCGTCATTGAACGAGAAGATCACCGCGATCAGCACCGGGATCAGCGACCAGGCCAGGTACCCGAAGGTGACCGCGACCAGGATTCTCGGGGGTCGCCACGGGTCATTCCACCACGCGACCGGGCCTCTCATGTCGAGATGTCTCCGCGTGAGGTGACCCGCACGTAGTAGAACATCGGCACCACCGCGACCAGCAGAACCAGCATCACCAGCGCGCCGGCCTGACCGGTCTGCCCCGGCGACTGCACGCTGTCGTTGATGAGGTTGCCCACCATCGCGGTCTTCGGCGAGGCCGACAGCATGTCGGAGGTGAAGTAGTCGCCGAGCATCGGCAGACAGGTCAGTAGAACCGCGGCCACAATCGTCGGCCGGCACATCGGCAGGGTGACGCGCCAGAACGACGCGAATCGACTCGCGCCGAGGTCGCGGGCCGCCTCGAGTGTGGACTGCGGCAGGCGGTCCAACCCGGCATACAACGGCAGGATCATGTACGCCACGTAGCCGTAGACCAGACCGAGCACAACCACCACCGGTTGGCCGGTCAACCAATGCGTCCGGACATCGAAAAATCCGCCCAGGCTGAACAACCGGTTGACCAGTCCATCGTCCTGCAGCAGGTTCACCCAGGCCAGCATCCGCATCATATAGCTGATCCAGAACGGAGCGATCAGCAGCGCGAGTAATAGGCCCTTCCACCGTCCGGACAACCGGGCGGTGTAGTAGGCGACCGGGAAGGCGAGCAGCAGGCACAGCAACCCTGCCACGAGGACGTACAGAGCGGTCCGAGCGACTCAGTACATAGTTGACCTGGGAAGGGTTCCACTGCAAAGGATTCCACACCGGGACGGCCGTGCGGAAGATCGGATCGGTTCGGCCGAAGACGATAGCCAGCACCACATATAGCGGGGCAAGAAAGAACAGCAGCAGCCAGATGATCCCCGGCACGGCCAAGGCCGGCCCGAGCGCACTTCCTCGCGCCCGCTTCGACTGCGGCTTCGCTCGCGCCGCAACCTCGGTCAGCGTCACCGGGGTCAGGATCCCCCCGCCTTGAAGGCACGCCAGACGTTGTGCCACGCCGCGTCGTTATCGGGTTCGAGTTCAAGGATCCGGTAGCCGACGTCGTAGTACTCGGGCCGAACGATCGCGGACTTCAGGTTTTCCGCTACAAAACCGTCCGCCACCAGCGAATCCGGACTCATCGACACCTGTGGTGGCTGGTAGCCGATTTGCTTGAAGTTCTGCTTGGCGGATTCGGTCTCCAGCATGTGGTTGATGAACAGGTGGGACAGCACCGGGTTCTTGCCGCCGCGCAGGATCACCATCAGATCGTTGTCCACCAACCCCTTTCCGTCGGCGGGGAACCAGTAACGCAGCACCTCGGCAGAGCCACCCTCCGGCAGGTAGTTCTGCGCGTTGATGATGTCGCCGGACCACATCTGTGTCAGCCCGATCTGGCCGGTGGGCACATCGGTGTACATCGTGATCGTGACCTTGGGCGAGGTTGCCGCCACCAGAGCGGTCAACTGCTCGCCGACCTGCTTCAGATTGTCCGCAGAGGAGGTGTTCACATCGGTGATACCGAGCTTAAGTAGGACCATCGACATCGCCGTATGCCAGTCGTCGATAACGGCCGTCTTATTCGTGTATGCCGGATCCCATAGTGATTCATAGGGGTTCTTCAGCGCACCGATATCGGCGGGCACCACGGTGTTGTTCCAGCCAATGCCAGTCGTGTAGACGGTGTAGGGCGTGGTGTAGCGCCACTGCTGGTCGTAGAACGGGTTAGTGAACACCGGCCAGACGTTCTTGATGTTGGGGACATAGCTGTGGTTTAGCGGTCGCAACAGCGATCCGTTCACCAGCTTTCCAATCTGGTCGTAGCTCGGGAAAAAGACGTCGTAATCGACACTGCCGGCGCGGATCTTGGTGATCGCCTCGTCGGTGTCGTTGAATGTCGACACCTGAACGGTGGTGCCGAACTTCTCCTCGAACGACTTGACGGCATCCGGTGAGACGTAGTCGGCGTAGCTGTACAGCTGCAGGGTCGCGGCCTTCTCCGGCGCAAGCCCATTGGCTATCGGTTCATTGTCTTTCGCGATATCCCAGGTGGCCGGTTTGTCCGGCGACGCGATCTTCATGGTCGGCGCCGACGACGACGTCTGATCGGACTTGGCGCAGGCATCTAGGAACACCATCAGGGCGGGTGTTCCGCCCGCTAGGAGCGCAGCGCGTTGCAGAAACTGCCGTCTGCTCGGACTGGGTCGGTCGGAAACTGCCATTCGGTCCTCCGAGGTCGCAAGTTTGTCTGTGATTGGACTCTCGCACACTTGTGGTGCTGATGCCCGGCGTTAGATCATCCCGCGTTTCCCTGCTTGTAGCCGAAGGGTCTCTGACATAGACTGAACGCTCAGTCAGGAATTGCCCGTGCCGCCTCTTCCCAGGTCGACAGGGCAATCGAGTGGAGGTTCCCGTGGTATCGCCGGCTATCGAAAGACCGGTCCGGGGCGACGTCGACGCCCTCGTCGCCGAACAGGAGCAGGTGTTCCTGCGCCGGCAACCGCGCAGCACCGAACTCATCGCGCAGGCCGGTGAGCACCTGGCCGGCAGCGCGACCTCGAACTGGCAGATCGCGCAACCGCAGGCGGTGTGGATGAGCCACGGCGCCGGGTCGAAGATTTACGACGTGGACGGCACCGAGTATGTCGATATGCACGGCGGATACGGTGCGTCCATCGCCGGCCACGCGCACCCGGCGATCGTCGCCGCGGTCACCAAACGGGTGCGCCGCGGAACACATTTCGCTCAACCCACCGAGGACGCGATCTGGAATGCCGGCGAGCTGGCGCGCCGCTTCGGCCTGCCGCAGTGGCGCTTCGCCAACTCGGGAACCGAAGCCACCATGGACGCCGTACATTTGGCCCGTTCGGTGACCGGACGCGATCTGATCATCAAAGTTGAAGGCTGCTACCACGGTCACCACGACTCGGTCCAGGTATCTGTCCTGCCAGAAGCCGACGAGGTCGGCCCCCGCGACCACCCCACCGGTGTTCCCGGCAACAGTGGAATCCCCTCCGCGATAACGGATCTGGTCGTGATCGTTCCGTTCAATGACCCCGAGGCGGTGGCCCGGGCGCTGGCCGAGCATCCGGGTGAGATTGCCGGCATGATCGTCGAGCCGGCGATGATGAATGCCGGCATCATCCCTCCCGACGACGGCTACCTGGCCGCGATCCGGGACTTGCTGCACGCAGCCGG
>JAPLAO010000203.1 GCA_026393245.1 Mycobacterium sp.
AGAATCAACGCCGACCCACGGGACGTCGCGGTGCTACCCCCGGAAACCATGCGGCGATTCGCATGGGCCGGGCCAGCACCGGTACTCGACCCACTGCCGCGGTGGGTTCGCGCCGACGTGCTGTCCACCGGCGACCTCGTCGTCTCCGGTCGCACCGTGGCCGGTGAGGGCAACCGTGCCCGCGAGGTGCAGCGCCTACTGTCGTCCGGCGCCGACGCCGAGGCGCTGGCCGCCGCCGGGGTGGGCTGGGTGGTGACCGAAACAGGTTCTACCGCAACGTCATTGGGACAATTGACGATCGACTACTCCGATGCCGATCTCACGCCCTACCGGGTCGGTGGTGCGGATTCGGGTGCACCCCGGTGGAAGCGGAACATGGTGATCGCCGCCCATCTGATCTGGGCCGGGATGCTGGTGATCACTGCCGCAATACTGGCCGGTACGGCGTACCGGCGGCGCGCTCAGTCCTGATCGCGGCCGTCCTGATCGTGGCCATCCGGGTCGCGACCATCCTGATCGTGGCCATAGCGCCGACGGTATTCCCGGTTGCGGTCGGCATCACGTGCACGGTCCGTCTGGTGGACAAGGTCGGGATCCAGGCCGTGCTGGCGAAGCCGGTGGGCGCGCCAGATTTTGTCCAGTGCATAGAAGAAATAGAAGCACGGCAACAGCAGCAGCAACGACATCGCCAGGTGCATACCGAGGGTGGCCGGGATCAGCCAGAGCGGTGCCACGACCAACGCCGCCGGAATCATCACCCGGACCAGATTCCGCGTCCGCGCGCCGCCGCCGGCCAGGTCGTGGCGCACCCAGTCGCGGTACTGGGCGGGCAGGATTTTTCCGTAGCAGTACCCCAGGTAGTGAACCGGGCTTGGCCGAGTGAGGTTGCTGCTCATGGGGTTCCGATCAGATCATCTAGAGGACGCCGCTGACCCGTTGGCCGGCGTGTACCGCCGCCAGCACGGTGCGCATGGCCGACGCACTCTGCGGCCAGGAGAACTCCCGGCTTCGCGCTGCCGCCTTGGCGCCAAGTTCGTTACGCAGAACACGGTCGGTCAGGAGTTGCTCGAAGTGGTCCACCAACTCGTCGTGGCTGTCAACGAGCACGCCGGTGACCCCGTCGACCACCGAATCGGTCAGGCCACCCGCGCAGCGGTAACCGATGGTGGGCACACCGTGCTGGGCGGCCTCGATTACGGCCAGTCCCCAGCCTTCTTTGGCCGAGGGCAGCAGATGGACCCAACACCGTTGCACCACAGCGTGTTTGGTGACGTCATCAACGTGCCCGTGAAAGGTCACCGCATCGGAGATGCCCAACTGCTCGGCTCGACGCACCAGGCGGTCCTGCCACCAACCACCGCCGATCACATCGAGGTGCAATTCCGGAATCCGGGTACGCAGCACCGCGACGGCGTCGAGGGCGTCCTCGATCTGCTTATGCGGCACCAGTCGGGACAGCACCACCGCGCGCGGGGTGGCTGAGCGCTCGCCGGTCAGGGTGACCGGCGGCGCCTCATCGAGACCGTTGCGCACCACAGCCACTCGGTTCGCGTCGACGCCGAGGTCGACGAGATCGCGCACGGACGGCAGCGACACTGTGACGTACTGGTTGTCGCGGTGCAGACGCGGCGAAAGCCGAGACTCCACGAACCAGCCGAACCGGCCCAGGAACCGGCCCGCGACGGGCCACTGATCGCGGTGACAGTGGTGCACCAGCACGACGACGCGGCGACCGAAGGCCAG
>JAPLAO010000299.1 GCA_026393245.1 Mycobacterium sp.
CGAGGACACCCTGCACTGCGTATACAAGCCGGTTGCCGGTGAACAGCCGCTGTGGGACTTCCCCGACGGCACGCTGGCCGGCCGCGAGTACGGCGCCTTCCTGATTTCGGCGGCGCTGGGTTGGGACGTTGTGCCGCACACGATCATTCGGGACGGCCCGGCCGGACTTGGCATGGTTCAGGTCTGGGTGGAGCAGCCCGACGACGATGATGAGGATCAGCGAATCGGCACCGATCTGGTGGACCTGTGTCCGGCCGATGCGGTTCCGGCTGGGTACCTCTCGGTGCTGAGTGCCCTCGACTACACCGGGGGCGAAGTGACGCTGGTGCATGCCGATGACCTACAACTGCGGAGGATGGCGGTATTCGACGTCATCGTGAACAACGCCGACCGCAAGGGCGGCCACATTCTGTCCGGCGTGGACGGCCGGGTGTACGGCGTCGATCACGGGTTGGCTCTGCACGTGCAGGACAAACTGCGCACGGTGCTGTGGGGGTGGGCAGGCAAGCCGATCGACGACCCCACACTGGAGGCCGTCGCCGCCTTGGAGGCGAGCATCGGCGGACCGCTCGGCTCTGAGTTGCGCGAGCACATCACCGCCGCGGAACTGGCTGCCCTGCGCCGCCGGGTGCAATCACTGCTCGACAATCCGGTGATGCCCAACCCGGAACGCAGTCGACCGCTTCCGTGGCCGGCGTTCTAGCCGGTCGATTGTTCGTCGTCGTGTTCGGGTAGTGGCTCAGCGTTCGCCGCTGAGTTGTTGGTCGCCGGGTCATCTTTGGGTAGCAGTCGTTCGGGGTGGTGGTAGTCGTTGGTGCCGCCGCGTAGGGGTAGGTGTGGCGGTGGTATCCATTCGGTTCGGCCGTCTTTTCGTTTCCGGGTTTGCCAGCCGCCGGGTTTGATGGTGCCGTGGTCGGTTTTACAGGCGAAGGTGAGTTTGTTGATGTCGGTGTTGCCGCCGTGGGCCCATTCGTCGATGTGGTGGATTTCGGTGTGGTAGCCGGGGGTGTCGCAGCCGGGTGCGGTGCAGCCGCGGTCGAGGCCGTGCAGGACGAGTCGTTGGTCGCCGGTCGCGATGCGCTTGCTGCGGCCGAGGTAAAGGGGCCGCTGGGTGTGTTTTTCGTAGACGCAGAGGTAGTGGTATGCGTGTGAGCTCATCCTGATCAGGTCGCGCATCGGTACCAGGGTGCCGCCGCCGGTGACGGCGACGCCGGACCCTGCCTGCAGCTGATCGAGCGTGGCGGTGACGATCACGGTCACCGGGAGCCCGTTGTGTTGGCCGAGTTTCGGATCACCGAGTTGTCCGCGCAGCAGTGCGCCGATCGCATCGTGCTGGCGTTGGGCGTAGGTGCGGGGATCGCGGTCGATGACCTCTTGGGTGGGGTCGCCGGTGACGGTGGGGTCGTGGTCGTCGGGGGTGCACATGCCGGGTGCGGCGAATTTGGCGGCCCAGGCTTCGAGCAACGCGCGGAGTTCGGGTGTGGCGATTAATCGTCCGGTGCTCATGCCGTCGGGGCCTTGGCGTCCGCACCAGGTGAAGCCGCGTTTGCGGGCGCGGTCGGTGTCGCTGAAGGTGCCGTCGGGGTTGATGGTCAGCGCCAGGCGGTCGGCGGCTTTCTCTAATTGGTCGGGCCGTAGCAGGGTGGCTTTGTCGGCGAGGAAGGCTTCGGCTTTCTCGACTTCGGCGGGGGCGATGTGGTCGGGGAGGTCGCGGATGAATTTTTGGATGACTCGCAGGTGGTCGATGTCGAGGGTGCCGGCTGCCCAGGCGGTGGCGGTGGCGGGGAGTTCGGGGGGCATGGGTGTGCCGGTGAGGGTGGTGCGGGGATGTAGTTGTGCGGCGTCACGCAGGCGGCGGCGGGATTCTGTGGGGCTGATGCGTAGGACGTCGGCGATGACTTTGTGCAGTCCGGGGCCGATCTGGCCGTCGTCGTTGCGGTCGAGGGATCCGGTGATGGTGTGGGAGCAGGTGGTGTGGTGGCGGCGGATGGTTTCGAGTCGGTCGAGGGCGTCGAGGCGTTCCAGTGCGGGCAGTCGGTCCCAGTCGATCGCGCCCACAGCGGCCAC
>JAPLAO010000170.1 GCA_026393245.1 Mycobacterium sp.
GCGTCGGGAACGGCGTGCCGTCGGAAAGGCGCGGCGCGGTGGTGACCACACCCGGTTGCCCGTTGGGGCAGCGGTAGGCGATCTCGAGCAGTCCGCGCGGTTCGCGACCGAGTTGGCGCGCCACTGCGTCGGCATCGACCCGGTCAACCACCGGGGACAGGTGCCGGCGGTAGCGGTCCCGGCGGTGGCGGTCCGGGAGGCGGGGGCGGCTCGGGCGCATCGGGCGGCGGGGGCGAGGCGAGCGGGCCGTGTGGAGTGTCGGCGATGGTATGCCAGAGCGAGGTGTACCAAGGGTCCCCGCTGAGGGCCGCGCCAGTCTGCGGGCCCGCACCCGATGGTGACACCACCGCTCCCGGCAGTTGGACCTGATAGGGGATGTCACCGGGCATGACGAATCCCAGCCGCTCGCGCGCCTGAGCAGCGATGTAGACCGGGTCGGCCAGTTTGGCCTTTTGGCCTTCCAATTCGGCGATCTGCGTGCGCAGTGCGGACTCGCTGGCGGCCAGTTGTTTCATTTCGGTGCGCTGCGCAAAGTAGGTGCGGACCGGGCCGGCGATTGTCAGGGTAAGGACGCACACCATGGCCGCGAGGATGGCGGCTCGGCGGGCGGTGAACCCGAGTTGTTGTTCGCTCTGCTGCTCAATCGACGCCGCGATCACCCGGCGGATCGGCTGGGTCAAACCGTGCCCGACTGATTCGGCCTGTGCCCGCAAGCCGCCCGTTCGGGAGCCCCTATTGCCTACCCGGGTCGGCCGCGAACGACCACGACCCGACGCACCTGGCCGGGAAGCCGGTGCGCGTCGCTTCGGGTCGTTCCTTTTCCCCTCTGCCACAGTCTTTTTCGAAGCCTCTCGGGTCTATTCCGCACCGGCGAAACGCGGGAAGGCCAAGTCGCCCGCGTAGCGGGCGGCGTCTCCGAGTGCCTCTTCGATGCGCAGCAGTTGGTTGTATTTGGCGACGCGTTCACTGCGCGCCGGAGCGCCCGTCTTGATCTGGCCGCTGCCGATGGCGACGACGAGATCGGCGATAGTGGTGTCCTCGGTCTCACCGCTGCGGTGGCTCATCATGGTGCGGTAACCGCTGTTGTGGGCCAGTGCGACGGCATCGAGAGTTTCGGTGAGAGTACCGATTTGGTTGACCTTCACCAGCAGTGCGTTCGCGGCGCCGCGCTCAATTCCCTCTTCCAACCGCTCGGGATTGGTGACGAACAGATCGTCGCCGACAATCTGAACCCGGTCGCCGATCGCCGCGGTCAGGTTGGCCCAACCATCCCAGTCGTCCTCGTCCAGCGGATCCTCGATCGACACCAGTGGGTAGGCACCGATGAGTTCGGCGTAGAACTCACCGAGTTGACCGGAATCCAGGGTCTGCTTCTCGAAGCTGTATCCCGTTCCGGCGGTGAAGAATTCGGTGGCGGCGACGTCCAGCGCCAACGCGACATCGACTCCCGGTTTGAAACCGGCCGACTCGATGGCTGAGCAGATTAGGTCCAGTGCGGCCTTGGTGCCGGCGACATCGGGGGCGAACCCGCCCTCGTCACCCAGGCCGGTGGACAGGCCCTGCTTCTTGAGCACCGCCTTTAGTGCGTGGTAGACCTCGGCACCCCAGCGCAGCGCCTCCCGGAAATTCGGTGCGCCGATCGGCGCCACCATGAACTCCTGGACGTCGACACCGGTGTCGGCGTGCGCGCCGCCGTTGAGGATGTTGAACATCGGCACCGGCAGAATGTGGGCGTTGGGTCCGCCGAGGTAGCGGAACAGAGGCAGGCCCGCGCTGTCGGCGGCGGCTTTTGCCACCGCCAGCGAGACGCCGAGGATCGCGTTGGCACCGAGTCGGGACTTGCCGGGCGTCCCGTCGAGGTCGACGAGTACCTGATCGACCAGTCGCTGCTCGTCGGCCGCCAGACCGATGATCGCGGGCGCGATCTCGTCAAGCACCGCCTCGACCGCCTTCTGGACACCTTTGCCGCCGTAGCGGCTGCCGCCGTCGCGCAACTCGACGGCCTCGTGCACACCGGTCGATGCGCCGGACGGCACCGCGGCGCGCGCGAAGGTGCCGTCGATCAGGGCGACCTCGACCTCAACGGTCGGATTGCCGCGGGAATCAAGAATTTCACGAGCGGCGACCTGCTCGATGATGGGCACGGTTTCTCCTTGCTGATCCTTGCTGGGGTTCGACGCTGTCGGGCACAGCCTAGATGGTCGAGATGGCTATTGGACCCCGGATTCGGCCCCGGAATCGACAGCGGAATCGGCGGTCGCTCAGAGCGGATGACCGTCGGCATAGGCGGTGGCCCAGTCCCGTACCGTGCGCGCGTAAAGATCGGAGTGGTTGTAGGCCCGCAGGGCATTCATCCACCCGCGCGGAGTACCGAGGTCGGTCCCGCGGAAGCACAGGTAGCCAGCCGCCGACAACGCCGCGTCATCGAAGTTATCGGGGCTGGCGGCACCATCATTGTTGGCGTCCACGCCATACAGTCGCCAGGTTTCCGGAATGAACTGCATCGGACCCATCGCCCGGGCATACGCAGGGTTCCCGTCGGTCGGTGCCGCGCGGTCGACGATCTCGAGGTTTCCATTGGTGCCATCGAGGTGCACACCGCGGATGGGCGGGCTGACGTCGCCGTTGGGGCCGATCACCGCGCCCTGGTAGGTGCCATGCTGGCTCTCCACCATGCCGATACCGGCAAGCGTCGTCCAGGCCAGGTGGCAGTCGGGGTTCTCCACCTCGGCCACCCGCGCCGCGTAGGCGTAGGCCTCCAGGGCGCTGATCGGTAGCCCCAGTGCCGGGGCGCGCTGCTCAGCCCAGGCCCGCATCTGATCGGCCGGGCGGCCGGCGGCGTGGGTGTCGATTGCGGGCACCGGGTCACCGGCCGGCGGGGGAACGCCCTCGGGGATCGGAGTGCCCATCTGCCAGGAGCAACTCGACGCAAGCAGCATGGCCGCCGCCGCAATGACGACGGCACTGGGCAGCCAGCGTGACGGCGACAACTAATACTCCCCGGTAGTGCTTACGACACCTTTATCGTCCCACGACATGGCATTCGTTAGCCGCTACGAACCGTCGGCAGGTCGTTTCTGATGGCCACGGCCACGCCTCTGACGGATTACGGCCAGTGCGAACGCCATTCCTCGGCGGTGACGGGGCGCTGCTCCGGATCGCCCGAGGCGGTGCGCGCCGCAGCAACGGCACCCTCGACCATCCGCACGACGTCGGCGAACTCCAGCACCGCGGTGCGTAACTCGTTCTCGGCGTCGTGATCGTCGACGAGCGCCACCGTCCTCAGGGCGGCCGGGATCAGATCGTCCGGTAGTCCATTGATGGTCACCCGCGAGATGACCTTCTGCGCCAGCGCCAACGCAGGCTGACCGGTCGGAATGCCGTCGACGCAGGAGAGTCGTCGGGTGCCTTCGGCCGCCTTGCGCTGCTCCCACTGGGCCAGCTGATCCTCGAGCGTGACCTGCTCCCCGGCCAGCACAGCGGGTACCCGGTGGAGGAGTTTGCGCACCAGAGCGTCGGCGACGTCGTCGATGGTGAATGGCGTCTGCGGCGAATCCTGCGCGATGCGGGCGTGAAAAAGCACCTGCAGCAACACATCTCCGAGTTCATCGCGGATCTCCTCGGCATCACCGCCGTGTACCGCGTCGAACAGTTCGTAGGTCTCCTCCAGCAGGTACCGCCGCAGGGAGTCGTGCGTCTGCTCGCTCTCCCACGGGCCCGCCGTGCGGAGCCGGTCCATGATCTCGACCGCATCGATGAGCCGCTCCCCCGGCAACGGCACCGGCGCACCGATCACCTGTTCCCCGGCGCCGATCCGGGCCGCGACCGCCGGGTGTTCGGGATCCGACGACATCAACACCGCAGCAGGCTTGCCTGCCGAAACTCGATCGGCACCGTGGCCCGGCGGCGCGGATCGACCAGGACGACGGTCATCGGACCCTGCCCGGTACTGCCCTGCCCGGTATCGCCGGTGTGAAAGTCGTGATGTCCACCTCGCCGGCCGGCCGGCCCTCCAGTGCGAGCAGCAGGTCGGCCACCATCTGCACCAACTCGAGGTCCCGGATCCGCGGCGCGCCCATCGCGGGTCCGGCCCGCGGAATCGGCACCTGCACCGTCGAGGTCGTCGCCCGGTAACTGGCGGCCGGATGGAGCCGTTTGAGCCGCACCTGTGCGGAATCCGGCAGTGGCAGCGGGGTGAGGCGAAGCGTTGTCGCAGAACCGGTTCCGGTCGCGGCGACTTCGGTGACACCGTAGTGCCGACAGAGCAGACGCAGTCGGGCCACGGCAATCAGTCGCTGTGCCGGCTCGGGCAATGGGCCGTAGCGATCGGTGAGTTCTTCCACCACCGCCGCGACAGCAGCCTCGTCAGCACCGGCCAGTCGCCGGTAAGCCTCCAGCCGTAGCCGGTCGCTGCTGATGTACTCCGGCGGCAGATTCGCGTCCACCGGCAGGTCGATGCGAACGTCCTTGGGTTCCTCGGGCGTCATCACGGTCGTGCCGTCAGCGGCCGAACGGTAGGCCGCTCGATAGGCTTCGACGGCCTCGCCGACCAATCGCACGTAGAGATCGAAACCGACCCCGGCGACGTGCCCGGACTGCTCGGCACCCAGGACGTTGCCGGCTCCGCGAATCTCCAAGTCCTTCAACGCAACTGCCATGCCGGCACCCAGTTCGTTGTTCTGGGCGATGGTGGCCAGCCGGTCGTAGGCGGTCTCGGTGAGCGGCGTCTCCCGTGGGTACAGGAAGTAGGCGTAGCCGCGTTCCCGGCTGCGGCCCACTCGTCCGCGCAACTGGTGGAGCTGCGACAGGCCGAGCGCCTCGGCCCGCTCCACGATGAGGGTGTTGGCATTGGAGATGTCCAGGCCGGTCTCGATGATCGTGGTGCAGACCAAGATGTCGTAGTCGCGGTTCCAGAACCCCTGGACCGTCTTCTCCAACTGCTCCTCAGGCATCTGTCCGTGCGCGACGACCACCCTGGCCTCGGGCACCAACGCCCGAACCCGGGCTGCCGCGGCGTCGATGGAGCTGACCCGGTTGTGAACGTAGAAGGCCTGTCCGTCGCGCAGCAGTTCACGGCGCAGTGCCGCCGCAACCTGCTTGTCGTCATCCGGGCCGACATAGGTCAGCACCGGATAACGCTCCTCTGGCGGAGTGAGAATGGTCGACATCTCCCGGATGCCGGCCAGGCTCATCTCCAGCGTCCGCGGGATCGGGGTGGCGCTCATGGTCAGCACGTCGACGTGGGTGCGAAGGCTCTTAATGTGTTCCTTGTGCTCGACGCCGAAGCGCTGCTCCTCATCGACGACCACCAGACCGAGGTCCTTCCAACGCACCGCGGTCTGCAGCAGTCGGTGGGTGCCGATGACGATGTCGACACTGCCGTCGGCCATCCCGTCAAGCACCGCGCGGGACTCGCTCGGATCGGTGAACCGCGACAGGCCTTTGACGGCGACCGGGAATCCGGCCATCCGTTCGGTGAAGGTCTGCAGATGCTGATCGGCCAGCAAGGTGGTAGGAACCAGTACGGCGACCTGCTTGCCGTCCTGCACCGCTTTGAATGCGGCCCGGACCGCGATCTCGGTCTTGCCGTAGCCAACGTCACCGCAGACCACGCGGTCCATTGGGACCGGCTTCTCCATATCGGCTTTGACTTCGGTGATCGCGGTCAGCTGATCGACGGTCTCGGTGAATCCGAACGCGTCCTCCATCTCAGCCTGCCACGGAGTATCGGGTGCGAATGCGTGCCCAGGCGCGGCCTGGCGTTTGGCGTAGAGCGACACGAGTTCACCGGCGATCTCACGAACTGCCTTGCGCGCCTTAGTTTTCGTATTCGCCCAGTCACTGCCCCCGAGTCGGCTCAGGCTGGGTTGCTCACCTCCGACATAGCGGGACAGCTGGTCGAGAGAATCCATCGGCACGAAAAGCCTGTCGGCCTGTTGACCTCGCTTACTGGAGGCGTACTCCAACACGAGGTATTCCCGCCGGGCGCCGCCGACGGTGCGTTCGACCATCTCGACGAACCGGCCGATGCCGTGCTGGTCGTGTACCACCAGATCGCCGGCGGTCAGGGCCAGCGGGTCGACGGTGTTACGGCGTTTGGCTGCCAGCCGCTTGCCCTCCGGGCCGGTGGCCCGGTTCCCGGTGAGGTCGGATTCGGTGATCACCACCAGTTCCGCACCGGCCACGATGACACCGGCGTGCAGTGGCCCCTTGAGCACGTTCACCAACCCGGAGCGCAGCGGTGCGCCGGACTCCAGCATCGCGGCGGGGGTGTCGCGTTCGCCGAGTTGCTCGACCACCCTGTGCGCCGTCCCGATACCCGGGGCCACCACCACAGCCCGGCCGCCGGTCAGCACGTGGGCGCGCAGCATCGCGAAGATCTCGTCGACGTTGCTCTGTTGGCCACGCGCCGAGGGTGCGGCCCGCAGATCGAGATCCACCGACCCCGGCTCGCCGAGTTGGCTGATGGTCCACCACCGATGGCCTCCGGTGCGTGCGAGTTCGCGCACCTCGTCAAGGTCGCGGAAGCCGGAGCCGCCGAGCGCCTCGATGTCGATCGGGGCGTCGCCGCCGACCGCGGCGACCGACCAGGATGCCTCTAGGAACTCCTGTCCGGTCTTGATCAGGTCAGCGGCGCGGGTGCGGATCTTCTCCGGGTCGCACACCAGCAGCGGGGTGCCTGCCGGCAAATGGTCGACGAGCAATCCCAGCCGCTGCGGGTGCAATACCGGCGCGAGTGCCTCCATACCGTCAACCGGGATGCCTTCGGCGAGTTTGGCCAGCATGTCACCGACCCGGCCGGTGATGTGATCGTCGTCCGGCGGCGCTTCTGCCGCCAATTCCGCTGCGCGGGAACGTACTTCGTCAGTCAGTAGCAGCTCGCGACAGGCCACGGCGACCACCACGCCGACGTCGATCTCGGGGATCGAGCGCTGGTCGGCGACGGAGAACATTCGCATCTCGGTGATCTCATCACCCCAGAACTCCACCCGCACTGGGTGTTCTGCGGTCGGCGCGAAGATGTCGAGGATGCCGCCGCGCACCGCGAACTCCCCGCGGCGGCCCACCATGTCGACCCGGGTGTAGGCAAGTTCGACCAGGCGCGCGGCGAGGTCGTCGAAGTTCAGTTCGGCTCCCACCCGCAGGGTCACCGGCTCAATCTCGGCCAGGTCGGCGGCCATCGGCTGCAACAGCGAGCGCACCGTCGTCACCACCACCGCCAACGGGGGCCCTAGGTCCGGATCGTCCGGGTTCACCAGCCGGCGCAGCACCATCATCCGCGCACCGATGGTGTCCACTCCCGGTGACAGCCGCTCGTGCGGAAGCGTCTCCCAGGACGGGAACAGTGCTGCCGCGTCCCCGTACACCCCGCGCAGTTCCGCGGTGAGGTCGTCAGCCTCGCGGCCTGTTGCGGTCACCACCAACAGCGGGCCATTGCGCGCGAGCGCACAGGCCACGAAGAGCTGGGCACTGGCCGGGCCCACCATCGCCAAGTCCTGCGGGCGCTGCGCTGCCAACTGGGTCAGCTCGAGGAATTGCGGCGCCTCCAATACGGCGTCAACCAGAGCCGCCAACGGGCGTTGGACAGGCTGGTGCCCCGGTGCGGTCATGATGAGGTCATCCTAGGCAGCAAGAGCAAAATCCCTTGCGGCGGGACATGATTGGCAATCCGCTACTCATCCTGCAATTGGGGGTCGGCCTCGAGGTGGCTCAGGCCGTTCCACATCAGGTTCACCAGATGGGCGGCCACCACCTCCTTGGCAGGCTCCCGGGCGTCGAGCCACCACTGCGCAGTCATCGACACCGAACCTACGAGTGCCTGGGCGTACAGCGGAGCCAACTCGGGGTCCAGGCCCCGGCGGGCGAAGTCGTCGGCCAGAATCGAGGACACCTGGCTGACCGCGTCGTTGAGCAGGCTGGAGTAGGTGCCGGAGCTGATTGATGCCGGCGAATCGCGGATCATGATGCGGAACCCATCGGTGCGTTCCTCGATGTAGGTCAGCAGCGCCAGGGCGACCCGTTCGACGCGCACCCGGGAGCGATTATTGGTCAGCGACGAGGTGATCCGGTCCAGCAGTGCCGACATCTCCCTGTCGACCACCACCGCATAAAGCCCCTCCTTGCCACCGAAATGCTCGTAGACAACCGGCTTGGATACCCCTGCGCGCTGGGCGATCTCCTCGACCGAGGTGCCCTCATAACCGCGTTCGGCAAACAACGACCGGGCGATGTCGATGAGCTGGTGTCGACGCTCACTGCCGGTCATTCGAGCGCGCGCCACGCGCGGCTGTTTCTCCGGTCCGGCCACGGCTATCAGGGTATCTCCCCTGGGTTAAAGTCTCCCTCGGGCAATCCGTCGTGGTGTAATCGGCAGCACCTCTGATTTTGGTTCAGATAGTTCAGGTTCGAGTCCTGGCGACGGAGCGAGGCTGGGCGAGCGACAATCGGATCCGGAGCGAGGCACGGCGAGCCACAATCGCACAGGAGGCTCACATGGCAGCGAAGAGTGAGTCGGCCGTTCTGGTGCTCGCCGCCGGTTCCGGCACCCGGATGCGCTCGGACACACCGAAGGTTCTGCACACCCTCGGCGGGCGCAGCATGATTGCGCACGCACTGCACGCCGTCACCAAGGTCGCCCCGCACCATCTGATCGTTGTGCTCGGAAAGGATCGCGACCGGATCTCCGCGGCGGTCGGCGAGCTTGCTGTCCAGCTCGGCCGGCCCGTCGAGATCGCCATTCAGGAGCAGCAACTGGGCACCGGCCACGCCGCGCTGTGCGGCCTGTCCGCACTGCCGGACGACTTCGACGGCGTGGTCGTGGTCACCTCGGGTGATATCCCCCTGCTCGACGCCGACACGATTGCCGAGTTGATCGCCGTGCACCGCATGGCATCGGCCGCGGTGACAGTGTTGACCACGACGGTGCCCGATGCGACCGGTTACGGCCGGATCCTGCGGACCCAGGACGGTGAGGTCATTGCGATCGTCGAAGAGGCCGACGCGACTCCGCAGCAGCGGGCCATCCGGGAGATCAACGCCGGCGTTTACGCCTTCGATATCGCGGCGGTGCGCTCGGCTCTGAATCGGTTGTCGTCCAACAACGCCCAGCACGAGCTGTACCTGACCGACGTCATCGCAATCGTGCGCGCGGACGGTCAGGTGGTGCACGGCCAACACGTCGACGACGCCGCCCTGGTGTCCGGTGTCAACGACCGGGTGCAACTCAGCGATATCGGCCGGGAGCTCAACCGGCGCATTGTCGCCGCCCATCAACGTGCCGGCGTCACCGTGATCGACCCCGCCACCACCTGGATCGACGTCGACGTGACAATCGGCCGCGACACCGTCATCGCCCCGGGCAGCCAACTGCTCGGTGGCACCCGAATCGGCGTCGGGTGCGCGATCGGTCCGGACACCACGTTGACCGATGTTGAAGTCGGCGACCGCGCCTCGGTGGTCCGTACCCACGGGCTCGGGGCAACGATCGGCGACGGAGCCGACGTTGGCCCCTTCACCTATCTGCGGCCCGGCACCCGGCTTGGCGCCGAGGGCAAGCTCGGCGCCTTCGTCGAGACCAAGAATGCGGTGATCGGAACGGGCACCAAGGTTCCGCATCTGACCTATGTCGGTGACGCCGACATCGGTGATCACAGCAATATCGGCGCGTCCAGCGTGTTCGTCAACTACGACGGTCAGACCAAGCGGCGTACCACGGTCGGATCACATGTCCGCACTGGCAGCGACACCATGTTCGTCGCACCGGTCACGGTCGGAGACGGCGCCTACACCGGCGCCGGGACGGTACTCCGCGAGGACGTGCCACCCGGTGCGCTGGCGGTTTCGGCCGGCCAGCAGCGCATCATCGAAGACTGGGTGCTGCGCAACCGTCCGGACAGCGATTCCGCGCGGGCCGCGGCTGCTGCGATGGCCACCGACCCCGCGGCGGCTGACGCGATGGCCACCGACCCCGCGGCGGCTGACGCGATGGCCACCGACCCCGCGGCGGCTGACGCGATGGCCACCGACCCGGACCGAACCTGAATCAGACTCGCCACGCGACCCGGAACAGCCGCGGGCGCGGACCTACGTACGATGATCTCGTAGCGATCCCCGACGGGCGAGGGCAGGGCACTGTGGGCACAGATTGGACCGACAATCGCAAGAACCTGATGCTCTTCTCCGGCCGGGCACATCCGGAGCTGGCCGAGCAGGTCGCCAAGGAACTCGATATTCACGTCACCGCCCAGACCGCGCGGGATTTCGCCAACGGGGAGATCTTCGTCCGATTCGACGAGTCGGTCCGCGGTTGCGACGCCTTCGTGCTGCAGTCCCACTCCGCACCGCTGAACACCTGGCTGATGGAACAGCTCATCATGATCGATGCGCTCAAGCGAGGCAGCGCCAAGCGGATCACCGCGATCCTTCCCTTCTACCCCTACGCGCGCCAAGACAAGAAGCATCGCGGCCGCGAGCCGATCTCCGCACGCCTGGTCGCCGATCTGCTCAAAACCGCCGGCGCCGACCGGATCGTCACGGTGGATCTGCACACCGATCAGATTCAGGGATTCTTCGACGGCCCGGTCGACCACATGCGCGCACAGACTCTGCTGACCGGCTATATCAAGGACAACTACGGGTGCGAGAACATGGTTGTGGTGTCACCGGACTCCGGCCGGGTCCGCGTCGCCGAGAAGTGGGCGGACGCCCTGGGCGGCACCCCGTTGGCCTTCATCCACAAAACCCGCGATCCGCGGGTGCCCAACCAGGTGGTGTCCAACCGGGTCGTCGGCGAGGTCGAGGGCAAGACCTGTGTGCTGACCGACGACATGATCGATACCGGCGGCACCATTGCCGGGGCGGTCAAGTTGTTGCATGACGACGGTGCCAGCGACGTCATCATCGCGGCGACGCACGGTGTGCTGTCCGATCCAGCCGCTAAGCGACTGGCCGCCTGCGGTGCCCGCGAGGTGATCGTCACCAATACCCTCCCAATTGATGAGAGCAAACGGTTCCCGCAGTTGACTGTCTTGTCGATTGCCCCACTGCTCGCCAGCACTATCCGCGCGGTGTTCGAAAATGGCTCTGTCACAGGCCTTTTCGACGGAGACGCGTAGAAATCTCCGCAATGATCGACAGGGCGGTTAGAGGGTTGGGTATTGCCGCGACGGTTATTGCCGTGGCCGTGGGCGCAGTGGGCTGCGGTGCGCGAACCGCCGACTACTCCTCGCTCGTTACCACGAGCGCGAAGACCACCGAATCCACCTCGACCACGCCGACGCCGATCGCGCAGTACCTTGCCAGCGCAGGCGTGACGGGCCAGCAGGTGGCACTGGACAAGCTCACCGATCTCACCGTGACCCTGCCCCGGCCGCCGGGGTGGACCACGTACGCCAACCCGAACTTCTCCCCCGGCACTGAGGCGATCGCCAAGAACAACAACTATCCGACCGCGCTGGTGATGGTGTTCAAACTCGACGGGGACTTTGACGTGGCGCTTGCACTGAAGCACGCCGACGCCGACGCCGAACTGTCCAAGAAATTCACCAAGCTCAATTCGTCAGCCGACGATTTCAAAGGCTTTCCGTCGTCGATGATCGAGGGCAGCTACGACCTCAACGGCACCCGGGTGCACACCTACAACCGGGTCGTCATCCCGGTCACTCCCGCGCCCCGATTTCAGCGCTACCTGGTGCAGTTGACCGTGACGACACTGGCCGACCAGGCCGCCGCCCAGGCGCCCGACGTCGGGCAGATCATCAACGGCTTCACTGTGACGGTGAAGTAGTGACTGCCATGAGTTGGACCGCAGCAGACCTTCCGTCCTTCGCCGGGCGGACCGCTATCGTCACCGGAGCCAACAGCGGACTGGGGTTGGTCACCGCAGGTGAACTCGCCCGCGTCGGGGCCCGGGTCATTCTTGCCTGCCGCGACGTCGAGAAGGGCACAGCCGCGGCCGCCGACATGACCGGCGACGTCCAGGTCCGCCGACTCGACCTGCAGAACCTGGCGTCGGTCCGGGACTTCGCCGACAGCATCGCCGTCGTCGACGTCCTGATCAACAACGCCGGCATCATGGCTGTGCCGTACGCGATCACCTCCGACGGGTTCGAGAGCCAGATCGGCACCAACCATCTCGGCCACTTCGCGCTGACCAACCTATTGCTGCCCAAACTCAACGACCGGGTGGTGACGGTGTCGTCGACGGCGCACCTGGCCGGCCGGATCAGCCTGCGGGACCTCAACAACAAGGCCCGGCCATACTCGGCCTGGCTGGCGTACGCGCAGTCGAAACTGGCGAACCTGCTGTTCACCAGTGAACTGCAGCGCCGCCTTACCGCGGCCGGCTCATCGCTTAAGGCTCACGCCGCCCACCCCGGTTACTCGGCGACCAATCTGCAGGGCCGGACGGGCAATCGGTTCGGCACCCCGTTCTGGCACGGCGCCAACCGGGTTTTCGCCACCCCGGCGGAGTTCGGTGCCGGGCCGACGCTGTATGCGGCGTCCCAAGACCTGCCGCCGGACAGCTTCATCGGGCCCAAGCACGGCGCCCGCGGGCCGGTCAGCGAGGTCGGCCGCAGCCGACTGGCCCGCGACGCCACAACCGCCAGGGCCCTGTGGACACTATCCGAGCAGCTCACCGGCATCGAGTTTCCGCTGTAGGCGCGTAATCGGCTAGTCTGAGGGCGCGTCACGGCGAGGGTGGACCGACCACCGTTATCGGCGAGGCCGAAGCGTTCACCTACGCTTCACGCCCGCCTTCGCTGTGCGACACCACCCACGAAGGCAGGAGCAGCATCATGGCTAAAGGCGCCACCACGAACAAGCTGAGTGTCGAGGTCCGCACCCGGACCGGCAAAGGCGCCTCGCGTCAGGCCCGCCGGGACGGCAAAGTCCCCGCAGTGCTTTACGGCCACGGGGCCGATCCGCAACACCTCGAACTGATCGCCCGCGACTACGCCGCGGTGCTGCGCAATTCTGGAACCAACGCCGTGCTGAGCCTCGACCTCAATGGCACTGAACAACTGGCACTCACCAAGGCCATCTCGATTCATCCGGTGCGCCGCAACATCGAGCACGTCGACCTGATCGTGATCCGGCGAGGCGAGAAGGTGACCGTCGAGGTCGCGGTCAGCGTCGAGGGCGAGGCCGCGTCCGGCACGCTGGTCACCCAGGACGCCACCACCATCGAGATCGAGGCCGAGGCGCTGTCGATTCCCGATGGCCTGACCGTGTCGGTCGAAGGCGTCGAGGAAGGCACCCAGATCCTGGCGAGCCAGGTCGAACTTCCCGCCGGCGTCACCCTGATCAGCGATCCGGACATGCTCGTGGTCAACGTCGTCGCAGCGCCGACGGCCGAGGACCTCGAGTCCGAGGGCGGTGGTGAGTCGGTGGAGGAGCAGGCCGCCGATGCCAGTGCCGAGAGCGCGGACGCGGCCGAGGGCGAGTCGGCCCCGGCCGAGTAAGTCCAGTCACCAGTCACGCAGATGGCCGAGCCATCCCCCGCAGGCGGGCGGGGCCCCCTGTTGGTCGTCGGCCTGGGCAACCCCGGACCGCAGTACGCCAAGACCCGGCACAACGTCGGATTCATGGTGGCCGATCTGCTGGCCGCACGCCTGGGTGCACCATTTAAAGTGCACAAGCGCTCGGGTGCCGAGATCGTCACCGGCAGACTGGGGAATCATTCCGTCGTTGTGGCCAAACCACGAACTTTTATGAACGAATCCGGCCGCCACATCGGTCCGCTGGCGAAGTTCTACTCGGTGTCACCCGCCGACGTGATCATCATCCACGATGAACTCGATATCGACTTCGGAACGATTCGCCTCAAACTTGGCGGCGGCGAGGGCGGCCACAACGGACTGCGCTCAGTAGCGAACGCGCTGGGCGCCAAGGACTTTCAGCGCGTCCGAATCGGGATCGGACGCCCGCCCGGTCGCAAAGATCCGGCGGCCTTCGTGCTGGAGGCGTTCACTGCGGCGGAACGCGCGGAGTTGGCGACGATCTGCGAACTGGCGGCCGACGCCACCGAACTGCTGATCGAGGCCGGGTTGGAGGCGGCCCAGAATCAGGTGCATGCCTGGTAAAAAACACACGGCTGCTCCCTTGGGAACAGCCGTGTGTGTAAAGCGAATCGCGTCAGCGACGACGTCCGGGAGCGCCGAGCCACGGGATGTGCGGCATGTTGGCGGGGGGTGCCACCGTACCCGGCCTTGCCTTGATCGACACGCTGCCGTTGGTCTGGCAGATTGACTGGAAGGGCGTGCTCTGACAGGTCGGTCGGGCACTGGCGGAGGGAGCTGAAACCCCCGACAACACAACCAAACTCGCCATCAGCAGGGCCGTCTTGCCTCGACCTGTCATGTGTCCTTCGCCTCTCGGGTTACCAGAAGTTCGCGCGGTCATCAGGGGCACGCCGATACGAGGACCACGGCGTCATTTCCCTCGGGCGTGCCGACGGCCATCGCCTTGTTCAGAGCGTCCTGGGTGGCAGCTTCGATGGTCGGGCCGGCACCTCCGGACACGACACCGGCGAGATCCGAAGCGACAGACACGATGCACAGGTTGTCGTTGGTGACCTCATCGGCGGTGCATTCAACACCACCGGCGGCCTGACACGCGGCGATCACCGCCGCCGAGGCAGCATCGTTGGTGGGGCCGGTCGCGGTGAAACCGACTTCCTCGTTCAAACCACCCACGCCATCCGAAAAGTCCTCAAATGTACCGGTGCCGACAGCCACCGAAATATCGTCCTGAACGGTTCCGCTCGGACCGCCCGCGTAGGCGATAGCCGCCGAAACCCCTCCGGCGAGAACGCCCGCCGTCACGATCGCCACAACCAAACGTTTGGCCATACCGGATCCTCTCCTGAATTGACTTGGGGGAAGCCTACTCAAGGCGACGCTGTTTCGCTCGGCAGGCCGGGATTACCGCGGCGTGTTCAGGTGACCAGAGCGATCGAGTTCGCGCGACGCAGCTTGCCCGAGGGAGTCTTGGGGATGGTTCCCGGGCCGAGCACCACCACATTGCGCGGCCGCACGCCCACCTCGCCGACGACCGCGTGCGCGACCTGCTGCTCGATGCGGCGAACCTGGGCGGGGTCCTCCCACTCGTTGGACTCGACGGCCACCGCGAACGTCTCGCGTGAGTGGCCGGCGTCGAGCCGAACCGCCACGGCACAGCCCGGCCGAACGCCCTCGACAGTTCCCGCGGCGCGTTCGATATCGGTGGGATAGATATTGCGGCCGGCCATGATGATGACGTCCTTGACCCGGCCGCACACCACGACGTGACCGTTCTCGGTCAGGTAGCCGAGGTCGCCGGTGTCCAACCAGCCGTCCGCATCCTGCGCCGCAACGAAGCCGCCCATGGTGATGTATCCCGACGTCAGGGATTCGCCACGCAGTTCGATGACGCCGACCCCACGCGTTGGCAGCGAATTGCCCTGCTCATCGACGATCCGAGCCTCGATGTCCTGCAACAGCGGACCCAGCGAGGCCAACCTGCGGGTGTTGCCCTTGGTGGCCGGGATTGCGCGACGAAGCGCAGCCAGCAGATCGGCGTCGACCTCGTCGACCACAAGCCCGGCACCACACTCGGAGAACGACACCGCCAGCGTCGTCTCGGCCATACCGTAGGCGGGCAGGATCGCCTCCGGTCGCAGCCCGAATGGCTTGCCGGCATCCAGCAGATCCTCGACGTCGGAAGGGTCGACGGGCTCAGCGCCGGATAGTGCGAATCGCAGCGTCGACAGATCGAACTCGCCCGGCTTGGCTTGGCGGCGCAGCCGTTTGGCGAACAGAGCGTAGGCGAAGTTGGGCGCCGCGGTCATGGTGCCCTTGTACTTGTCGATCAGCTTGGCCCACAGCAGCGTGTCCCGAAGGAAGTCCAGCGGGGTCACCTTGACCAGTTCGGCGCCGAAATACATTGGCACCGTAAGAAAGCCGACCATGCCCATGTCGTGGAAGCAGGGCAGCCAGCTGACCATGACGTCGGTGGCAGCGTCGTAACCCGCGCCGACGAACATGGCCTCAGCGTTGGAGTGAATGTTGCGGTGGGTAATCACCACAGCTTTCGGGGAGCCGGTCGATCCGGACGTCAGCTGCATCAGGGCGACATCGTCCTCGCCGGTCTCCAACGGATCTATCGGCTCTGCGGCCAGCAGTTCGGAAACGGTGAGCACCGTCACACCGCGCTCTTTGAGGATCGGTGCGGCAACCAGGAACGGATCGGAGATGACGACAGCTTTGGCCTCGATCATGTCGATGACGTTGGCGGTGTCCTTCGCCCAGTGCTCGAGGTCGGTGCGGGGGGTCGGCTGGTGCAACATCGTCAGGCTGGCGCCGCGCATCCACAGCGCCTGAGCGGTGGGTGCGATCTCCACCGGCGCACCCGCCAGCACCCCGACGGCATCGCCCCGGCCTACCCCGGCGGCGGCCAATCCCCCGGCGATGCACCGGGCCTGCTCGTACACCTCACGCCAGGTGTGCCGGACCGATTCCTGGGGTTCCCCGGTCACCATGCCCTTGTCGCTGGTCATGGCACTGTGAAACATCTTGTCCGTGAATCGGCTCACGACGACCTCCTCGGTATCCGGCTCGCCGTCGCCAACAGCGCCCGAAAATCCATGCTCCGCCAGTGGCCAAATGTGGCGTCGGCGGCGCGCCCAGACAAGTCGGAAGCTTTTCGGTCTCGAATCGGTGATCGACCGTCAGCGACGGCACCGCGTCGCCCACCTCGTATCACGGCGGGCGATCCGCAGACGCACAACATCGAGCCGCTGGTATTCACCGAGGCCATCTTAAACTTCCCTTAAGATCCTGCCAAACCCATTCGGCGGCAGGCGTGTCACATGTCGGCCCCCTCCGCCTTACGGGCAGCCAAACCAATGGCGCCAGTCGGGCAGCTCTCAGGCCGAGGGCACGACGCGGGCACCATTGACCGGACCGCTGGCCACCCGCACCGTTCTGCACACCCCGGCTCCGGCCAACTCAGCACTGACCTGCACGGCCGCCTCGGCAGAGGTGCACAGAAACGCACACGTGGGTCCGGAGCCCGAGACAATGCCGGCCAGTGCGCCAGCCTCGTTGCCGGCCCGCAGGGTTCGTCGCAGGTTCGGCTCCAGGCTCAGCGACGCCGGCTGCAGGTCATTGCCCAGCAGCGGCGCCAACTCGTGCGGGTCACCGCTGGACAGTGCAGTCAGCAGTGGCTCGGGATCGAGAAGTTGCGGTGGCTCCCCGGCCGCGCGCAACCGGTCGATCTCGGCGTACACCGCGGCTGTCGACAGCCCACCCGCCCCGAAGGCCAGCACCCAGTGAAAGGTGTTGCGCGCCAAGACCGTTGTGAGTTCCTCACCGCGTCCGGTCCCGAGAGCCGTCCCGCCATGCAGCGCGAACGGCACGTCGCTACCGAGTCGGGCGGCAATCGCGTGCAGATCGCGGCGCGGAACACCCAGTTCCCACAGCGCGTTGATCCCGACCAGTACCGCCGCGGCGTCCGCACTGCCACCTGCCATTCCGCCGGCCACCGGGATCGACTTGTCGATGGTGATCTCCACATCCGGTGCGCGGCCGACGTGCTCGGCCATCAGTTCGGCGGCCTGCCACGCGAGGTTTCGGTCATCGGTCGGAACCTCGTCGGCACCCTCGCCGTGAACCTGCAGGGAGAGAATGTCGGCGGCGCGCACCGTGATGTCGTCGGCCAGCGACACAGCATGGAAGACGGTGGTCAGTTCGTGATAGCCGTCCGCGCGGAGGTCACCCACACCGAGATAGAGGTTCACCTTGCCGGGAACCCGAACCGTCACCGACCCGGTTGGCGCCCAATTCGCTGCGGTGTTGCCAGTTCTGGGCACCGCATGAGGGTATCCCGCCGATCAGCGTGCGTCGGCCTGCTGCGTCACGCCGTCGGTCGCAGCGTCGGATCCGACCGCGGTACCGGACCGCTGCAGCAGCCGGACGAAATCGGCCACGGACAGCGTCTCACCGCGCCGGGCCGGGTCGATACTGGCCGCAAGTAGGCGCTCGGCGGAGGCGTTGCCGGAACCCGCCCACTCCAGGAAAGCATTGCGCAGGGTCTTGCGGCGCTGCCCGAACGCGATGTCGATCAGTTCGAAGACCTGATTCCGGAACACGTCGTCGGCGGGCCAGGGGGTCGTCTCGTAACGATCGATGCGCACCAGACCGGAGTACACCCGCGGGATGGGCCAGAACACCGTCGGCGAGACCGTGCCGTAGCGGCGGACGTCGCCGAAATACCGTGCCTTAACGCTGGGCACGCCGTAGTCCTTGCCGCCCGGTTCGGCGCCCAGGCGATCGGCGACCTCGGACTGCACCATCACCATCGTGGTGCGGATGGTGGGGAACTCGGCCAGCAGGTGCAGCAGTGCGGGCACGCCGATGTTGTACGGCAGGTTCGCCACGAGGGCGGTGGGTTGCTCAGCGAAGTCGGCGCGCCGGATGCCGAGGATGTCGCGATTGAGGACGGTGAGCCGGTTGATTTCGCTGTGCGAATGCTCGGCGATGGTCTTAGGCAGCCGTTCGGCCAGCACCGAGTCGATCTCGACGGCGGTGACGGTGGCGCCGCGATCCAGCACGGCCAGGGTCAGCGAACCGAGTCCCGGGCCGACCTCAAGGACGTGGTCGGCTTTGGTGATGCCGGAGGCCGTGACGATGCGGCGAAGCGTATTGGCATCGTGGACGAAGTTCTGGCCCAGTGCCTTTCGCGGCCGGAAGTCGAGTTCCTTGGCCAGGTTTCGGATCTCCGTGCGTGTCAGCAGACGGATGGTCATGGTGCCCTTCTTTCACGGACTGGCCACGCCCCCCGGCCCGGTCGGGCCCGTGCCACCTCAGCGATAGTTATCTGTTCTTCGAAAGTTGCTAAACCTGCTGCGGCGAGGATAAAGGTCCTTGCCCCCCGCAGGGATGGGTGAAATTACTCGAATTTGAACGTTTCCTTCAATCGTCAGAGTACTCCCATCGGCCGTCTCGCTCCTGATTTGCTCTGGTCGACTCACCGTTCCGTCATCACCGTCGCGGAGTCGACGGCCCGGCTGTTGCCTGATTCGCCCGCCGAAGTCCCAGGCACCCGTCGGACGGTGCGTTAGCCCCCGCCGAGGGCGTAGACCCGTCGGGCCGTCGCCGCGGAATCCTCGGCCACCTGCTCGGCCGGGATATCCAGCAGCGCGGCAAGCGCGCGCACGGTGTAGGGCAGGCAGTACGGCTCGTTGGGCGCACCGCGGAACGGGTGCGGGGTCAGAAATGGCGCGTCGGTCTCCACCAGGAATTGATCGGACGGGATGAGAGCGGCGGCCTCCCGCAGTGCGTGGGAGTTCTTAAAGCTGACGGTGCCGGACAGGCTCAGAATCCACCCGGCGTCAATGCACTGCCGGGCCATCTGCGGACCGGAGGAGAAGCAGTGGAATATCACCGTCTCCGGCGCGCCCTCGGAGCGCAGCACATCGAGGACTTCGGCGTTGGCATCGCGGTTGTGGATCATCAACGCCTTGCCGGCGCGCTTGGCCAGATCGATATGCCACGCGAACGCCTCGCGCTGGCTGGCCGGTTGCGCACACCCGTCGAGCTTTCCGGGCCAGTACAGATCCATACCCGTCTCGCCGATGGCCACCACCCGCGGTGCTGATGCCAATTCCTCGATCTCCGAACGGGCCGACTCGGTCAGCGAATCCGCGCGGGTGGGGTGCAGTCCGACGGCGGCGTAGACCCGGTGATCCCATTCGGTCGCGGCGGCGGCCCAGCGCGCCGAGTCCAGGTCGTCGGCGATGGTGACCACCGCGAGCACACCGACCGCCTCGGCACGGTCGGCGATGGCGCGGACGTCGTCGGGTGTGCGAGCACCGCACGCGTCGAGGTGCGTGTGCGCATCGATCAACGGCGTCAACGGCACTGGCGGCGGCGGTGCCGGACGCTTCGAACTCACGCCCCACACAATA
>JAPLAO010000113.1 GCA_026393245.1 Mycobacterium sp.
CCGGGCGACAGTGAGCTTGTGCACCTCGGTGGGGCCGTCGGCGATCGCCAGCGATTGGGCGGCCACCATCATTTTCACGAACGGCATCTCATCGGACACCCCGAGCGAGCCGTGCAACTGCATGGCCCGTTGCACCACGTCGTGCAGCACCTTGGGCATGGCCACTTTCACCGCGGCGATATCGCGGCGCACCTTCTGGTAATCGTGATAGCGGTCGATCTTCCACGCGGTGCGCAGCACCAGCAGCCGGAACTGTTCGATCTCGATCCAACTGTCGGCGATCTTCTCCTGTGTCATCTGGAAATCGCCCAGCGGCCCGTGGCGGGTCTGCCGCGACACCGCGCGTTCGCACATCATGTCGAAAGCCTTGCGCGCCAACGCGATCGTGCGCATCGCGTGGTGCACCCGGCCACCACCGAGACGGGTCTGGGCAATCGCGAACGCCTGTCCCTCGCCGCCGAGAACGTGATCAATCGGCACTCGCACGTCGTTGTAGCGGACGTAGCCGTGCGAGGCGTGCGCGGAGGATTCGCCTCCCACACCGACATTGCGGATGATCTCGATGCCGGGTGTTTCGGCTGGCACGATGAACAGCGACATCTTCTGATGGGTTCGGGCCTCCGGGTTCGTCACCGCCATCACGATGAAGAACGACGCGAAGCGTGCGTTGGACGAGAACCACTTCTCGCCGTTGATCACCCAGTCGTCGCCGTCACGGACAGCACCGGTGGTGAACAGACCGGGATCGGAGCCGCCCTGCGGTTCGGTCATCGAATAGCAGGACGAGATCTCCCCGTCGAGCAACGGCTTGAGGTAGCGCTGCTTCTGCTCCTCGGTACCGAACAGGGCGATGATCTCGGCATTGCCTGAGTCGGGCGCCTGAGATCCGAAAACCGAGGGCGCCCAACGTGACCGGCCGACGATTTCGTTCATTAGTGCCAGCTGGACCTGACCGAAACCCTGCCCGCCCAACTCCGGGCTCAAATGCGCCGCCCACAGTCCCTGGTCCTTGACGCGTCGCTGCAGTGGCCGCAGCACGGCCATCAGTTCGGGATTCTTCTTGTCGTAGGGGTCCAGCGGTGCCAGGTCCAGCGGTTCGAGTTCAGTGCGCATGAACTCCTCGACCCAGTCGAGTTTGAGCTGGTATTCCGGGTCGGTCTCGAAGTCCCACATCAGGGCACCACCACCGCACGGCCGGTCACCCGTCCGTCATGCAGGTCACGGTAAGCCTGCGCGCCGTTGTCGAGTGAATAGATCGTGCCTTCGGCGCTGACCTGACCGCTGGCCGCCAGCGCCAGCAGTTCAACGAGTTCCCCGCGGCTGCCCCAGTAGGTCGTCGCGATGCTCACCTCGTAGGGCTGGGAGAAGAACGACAGCGGCACCTCGCCGCCGCCGATGCCGACGATCGTGACGTCGGCCAGGCTGCGAGCCACACCGCGGGCCAGTTCGAGAGTCGGTGTGGCACCGACGAAGTCGATGATTACGTCAGCTCCGCGGCCGCCGGTCAGGTCGCGGATCTTCTGCGCGGCGTCGGTGTCGGATGCGACGGCGTGGTGTGCGCCGACCTTGAGGGCCAACTCGAGTGCCTCGGGTTTGACGTCGACGGCGATCACCGTCGCTGCGGTGGTGGCCCGGGCGATCTGGATCGCGATGTGGCCCAGGCCACCCACGCCGATCAGCACGCACGTGGCATCCGGGGTGAGCTTGGGCCACGACCGGCGGATCGCGTGGTACGGCGTGAGTCCGGCATCGGTCAGCGGCGCGGCGATCTCCGGGCTCAATCCTTCGGGCAGCGGCACCAGGTAGCGCTCATGCGGAACCAGCAGATAGTCGGCCATCCCACCGTGCAGTCCCAGGCCGCCGCCACCGGTCAGTGACGGCCGCTCGCAGTAGTTCTCCATCCCCACCGTGCACCGCGCACAAACCCCGCAGCCCCAGGCGCCGTAGACGGCGACCGCATCGCCCTCGGTGACGCCGATGACTCCGGTGCCCGTGGCGTGCACCCAGCCCGCGGTCTCGTGTCCCAGCGTCATCGGCAGTTCCCAGATGGCCGAGGCGTCGAGTTCGTAGAGGATGTGCAGATCCGAATGGCACGCACCGGAGGCTCCGACCTTCACGACCACCTCACCCGGGCCGGGTACCGGATCCGGCACTTCCCTGAGTTCCGGTTCGCGCTGGAATCCGACCAACTGCAACGCCCGCACTGTGCCTCCTGGCTTTTCGCCCATCTTCCACCCTGCTCGATTACAACTGCTCGGGGCTGTCGGCGCGGGCGAATGCGGCATGCTTGCGATGTGCTGCTGCTCACCCGGTTGATCGGTCGGGACGTGCTGGGGCTCGATGGCAGGGTGAGCGGCCGACTGGCCGACCTGACCGTGCGGCTGAACCGCGGGTCCGAGTCGCACCTCGTGGAGCGGTTGGTGGTCACCCGTCGCCATGACGCCGAGCTGGTGCTGCCCTGGACAGCGGTGCGTGGTCACGCTGGGCATCACCACACTGCTGGGATGATCGCGGCGTTAGCCTGACCGCAATGCCCATCGACGCGCGCCCGGCCCGCCGGCCCGACGTCCCCGCCCTCGCGCGGGTGCTCGCCCACGCCTTCTTCGACGACC
>JAPLAO010000146.1 GCA_026393245.1 Mycobacterium sp.
AGAATCCACTGCACCCGGCGCTGAAGTCCTACCACCCGTTCGACGGTGATGCCATGCTGCACGTCGTCGGCTTCCGGGATGGAAAAGCGTTCTACCGCAACCGTTTTGTGCGCACCGAGGCATTCGAGGCCGAGAACCGGGCCGGCGGTCCGCTGTGGCCGGGACTGGCCGAGCCCCTGTCGCTGGCCAAGGTCGACCACGGCTGGGGTGCGCGAACCCTGCTCAAAGATGCCTCGAGTACCGATGTCGTGGTGCACCGCGGCACCGCACTGACGAGTTTCTATCAGTGCGGCGACCTCTACCGCGTCGACCCCTTGACCGCCGACACGCTCGGCAAGGCCACCTTCAACGGCAGATTCCCGGCGGAGTGGGGTGTGTCGGCGCACCCGAAGGTCGACAGCCGCACCGACGAGATGATGTTCTTCAACTACGGCAAGCAGTCCCCGTACCTGCACTACGGTGTGGTCGACTCCAACAACGACCTGGTGCACTACGTCGACATTCCGCTACCCGGTCCGCGACTCCCACACGATATGGCGTTCACCCGAAACTACGCTATCTTCAACGACTTTCCGCTGTTCTGGGATCCGGACCTACTGGAACGCGATGTTCACGTCGCCCGCTTCCACCGGGATATGCCGTCGCGTTTCGGGGTGCTTCCGCGCCGCGGAAGCGCCACCGACATCCGCTGGTTCGAGGCCGACCCGACCTTCGTTCTGCACTTCACCAACGCCTACGAGGATGGCGACGAGATCGTCCTGGACGGGTTTTTCCAAGCCGACCCCGAACCTGCCGACAACGGCACGGGCACCACCTGGCAGCGCGCCTTCCGTTTCCTGGCACTCGACCGCATGCAAAGCCGACTGCACCGGTGGCGGCTGAACCTGGTCACCGGAGCGGTGTCGGAACAGCCGTTGACCGACACCATCTCCGAATTCGGGATGATCAACGGCGGCCATAGCGGCGAGCCCTACCGTTACGCGTACGCGGCAACCGCAAAACCGGGATGGTTCCTGTTCGACGGCCTGGTCCGGCACGACGTCCGCACCGGCACCGAAGACCACTATCGCTTCGCCGACGGTGTCTACGGCAGTGAGACAGCCATGGCACCCCGGGTCGCAAGTCGCGGGGAGGACGACGGCTACCTGGTGACGCTGACCACCGATATGACTGCCGACGCGTCGTACTGTCTGGTGTTCGATGCCGCGAGGCTTTCGGACGGCCCGGTCTGCACACTGCAACTGCCGGAACGGATTTCCAGCGGTACACACTGCACCTGGGTGGCGGGCTCAGCGGTGCGGCGGTGGCGTGAGACAGACTCCGCGGCCGAGGCCGTCGGATTGGCGGGGTCAGCCCTGCGGCAGTAGCTGGAATCCCTTGAGGATGGTCGCCGAGTCCGCAACGTAGGCCTGGTTGTCCGGCTTGATGGTCTGCACGGTCAGCATCGCCACGTAGTTCGCGTCACGACCCTTGAAGACCGAACTCACCGAACTGGCTGTGCGCGGCGGGATCGTGGGGATCTTCTGCCCGAGTTTCACCTCGGGAGCGGTGTAACTCGATGACAGTGCGGGCGCGCCGCACACTTGCGACGGGCTGGACTTCATATCGGTCAGCTTCAGTTTCTTACCCAGTTGCTCGTTCTGCGCTTCCAGAACCTTCTCCGGCTTGCCGATATCGGTATCGACCTTCTGCAGCGTCACCACCGCGTTGGGAGTGAAGCCGTCCGCGGTAAGCCCGGGGTTGCGTATCGCGAACCGGATGGACTCGTTGTCCATCTTCGCGGTGCGCTCCCAACCCTGCGGTAGCGGAATGCGCATCTTGGGTTCCTGATCGGTCCGGGTGGGGACGTCGACCAATTGAACCGAGACCTCTGCACACTTGTCCGCGCTGGGCTTCGAGCCCGAGCAACCGGTCAGCGCCAGTGCCGCCAGCACCACAGCCGTCAGAGCTGTCCGTACCGGTCCCACTACTGTGCCCATCTCGCGTCCCTTCGAAACCCGCCACAGCCTACCGGCGGGTCGTCGGCAACGCCTGCACCGTCGGCAATTCAGGCGCTGAGCAGCGTCGCGGCCAACGCCCACACCGACGACACCAGCGCCGCGAGCGCACACGCGCCGCCGATGTAGAGCCCGTATCCGGCGGCAACATCCCCGGCGACGTTGGTGCGGAAATACCACCAGGCGAGGGTCGCGGCCAGTATCGAGATCAGCACCGCCGCCGTCCCAGCCAGCCGGGGCGACAGTCCGCGGCCCACCATCGCACCAAGGACGATCAAGACCGACGACAACAACACCATCAGTTGCCCCGGCCCGAACCGCGGCGGCAGAACGAGGCTACCGACGGTCCCACCGATGGCGCTCGCATGGCCGCCACCCGCGGCCGATGTGGTCAACCACGGCAGCCAGGCGCTGACGGCAAGGCCAGCCGCGCACAGCACCACCAACCACCCGGGGCGCAGGCGTGCCATTCTCAAACCCTAACCGTTAGCGTCGGCACCGGGCCGATACGTCGCCCGGGCGAGAGGGAAGGCATTCGCAGATGACCGAGATTCCAGAGTGGGTGCGTCGTCTCGACCTCGACCCCCACCCCGAGGGCGGCTTCTTTCGCGAAACCTGGCGCAGTGAACTGATGCTCGCCGGCGCCGCACTGCCTCCGCAGTACGACGGCCCCCGTGCCGCCGGAACGGCAATTCTGTTCGCCCTGCTGCCCGGCCAGGAATCGGCATGGCACACCGTGCGCGGCGCCGAGTTGTGGCTGCATCACCGGGGCAGTCCGGTGGCACTGGAGTTCGGTGCCGATCCGGGCGCCGCGATGACGCACCTTCTCGGTTCCGATATCGACGCCGGCCAGTGCCCACAGGTGCTGGTCCCGCCCGGACACTGGCAGCGGGCCCGGCCCCTGGGCGACGAACCCAGCCTGGTGAGCTGTGTGGTGGTGCCGGGCTTCGACTTCGCCGACTTCGCACTGGCGCCTTAGAGATTGGCCATCAGCGCCCTCCTGGATCGCCGTGACGGTGATTTGGACGTAGCGTTTGCCTATGCGCGGTCACATCATCGTCTGTGGTGACGATGCGCTCGCCACGCGAATCAGCGGCGAACTCAGTGACGCCGAAATCAGTGTCATGACGCTGACGTCGCCGGTCGGCCTCGACGCGGCGATGATCGACACGGCCCGCGCGGTGATCTGCGCCTCCGGAGACGACGCCCTCAATCTGGAGATGGCACTCCTGGCACGCCGGGCCAACCCCCGGGTGCGGGTGGTCGCCCGGCTGGCCAATCCCGTGCTGCGCCAAGCGATGAGTAGCGGCAACGGACCGGGCGCGGTGCTCGACGTCGCCGATCTGGCCGCGCCATCGGTGGTGGCGGCACTGCTGGGACGGACCGCACATCCGATCCCGGTGGGACCGGTGAACTTCGTCGTCTCCGATACCACCGCGCCCAGAGACGGAACGCTGCGACAGATCTACGGGCGGCTGACACCGGTGGCCATCATCCGGGGGGATGCCTCACCCGACCGCGGCGAGGTGATCGCCTGCCCACACCTGGATGTGCAAGTGCACGAAGGGGACTGGATCACGATGATCGGCCGCGCGGCGGAATTCGATGAACAGGGCATCCACGTCGCACCGATAGGTGACGCGGCACCTCGGCGACGGTCGCAGCTTGGCCGGTCGGTGGACGCGGTGCGGGCGTTCCGCGACGACATCAACCCGACGTTCTACCGGGCTCTAGCGGTCTTGGCCACACTGCTGTTCAGTTCGACGGTGATCCTGCGCTTCGGGTACCGGAACCCGGCCATGAGCTGGATGGACGCGCTGTACTTCTCTACCGAGACGCTGGCCACCGTCGGCTTCGGGGATTTCAATTTTCTGCACCAGCCACTGTGGCTTCGGCTGTGGGGCGTGGTGATGATGCTGGGCGGTTTGGCCACCATCGCGGTGGTGGTGTCGTTCGTCGCCGATGTGCTGGTGTCCCGGCGGCTCGCGCAGTCCGCCGGCCGACAGAAGGCACGGCACCTGCGCGCGCACTTCGTCGTCGTGGGTCTCGGCTCGTTCGGTATCCGAGTGGCGAGCGTGCTCAAGGAGGCCGGCCACGATGTGGTGGTCATCGAACGCAATGAGAACAACCGCTATCTCTCGGCGGCTGCCGAACTCAACATTCCGGTGGTCTTCGGTGACGCGACCCTGCGCACGACCCTGGTTGCCGCACGCGCCGAGCACGCCCGCGCCATCGCGGTGCTGACCGAGGACGACGTGGTCAACATCGAGACCGGCATCGTGCTCCAGGAGATGCTCGGTCCACGTCGGTCGCCCGAGAACGATCGCGGTCAGCGTCCGCGAATCGTGTTGCGAATCTACGATCGTGACCTCGGTGCGGCCGTCGGCCACCGCCTCGGATTCGAGCATGTGCGGTCCACGGTCGACTTGTCTACGCCGTGGTTCATCGGGGCCGCGCTGGGCCTGGAGGTGCTGGGAACGTTTCCGGTGGGACAGCAATCCTTCGTCGTTGGCGGAGTACGGGTACAGCAGGGCAGCGAATTGGACGGGATCGCGTTGTTCGAGTTTCCGACCCAGACCCGGGTCATCGCCATCGACCGCGACGGCGCCCCGGTCAAGCTACAGCCGCACCCGACCACCCGTCTGCGGGCCGGGGAAACCGCCTATCTGGTTGGCCCGTACCGCGAACTACTCGAGACCTTGCGAAAGGGCCGACGCGGGCAGCCTCCCGCAGTGCGCCCCGCGTCGGTGGCGCACCGAGACCGTTAGTCGGCGATCCCGAGTACCCGGAGTGCGTTGCCCTTGAAGATCAGCGGCAGCGCATCCGGGTCGATTTCATGCTGCACCGGGATGTCAAGCCCGCCAACATTCTTTTGAGCCAACCCCGCCCGGACGGGCAGCGGCAGGTCTATCTCGCAGACTTCGGTATCGCACGCCCACTCACCGACCCCAATGGACTCACTGCGACAAACCTGACCTTGGGCACCGTTGCCTATGCCGCCCCCGAACAGTTGATGGGAGCCGCTCTGGACCCGAGGGCTGACGAGTACGCACTCGCCTGCACGGCATTCCACTTCCTGACCGGCGCACCCCCCTACACCGACCCCAACTCAGTTGCGGTCATCAGCCAGCACCTGAACGCGCCAGTGCCGATGTTGACTAACCGCCGCCCGGATCTGGGCGCAATGAACGCTGTCTTCGGCAAGGCGCTCGCTAAGAATCCGCGGGACCGATTCGGCAGCTGTACGGAATTCGCCGCCGCGCTTGAGCAAGTCTCCGGAACAGGGGTTCTCGGTTACGGGTTCACCCAGGCCGGGATGACAATGGCTGCACCTGCGGCGCCGCATCTGTTAACCCCGGCCAACCCCACCAAACGCCAATTTTCGCGGCGCGCGGCCGCGATCTCCGCAGCAGCACTGGCGGCCGTCGGGGTCCTCGTCGCCGCGGGCATCCAAATCGTCGGCAGCGGCGACTCAGTTGTCGAGCATCGGCTCGACGGAACGTACAAGCTCGAGTACGACAAATCGCGCACGCTAATAAACGGCTCTCTAACTCCCACACCAGGGGAGGCGATTCCCTCCTTCGGAGCTTTCCGATCGGCGTGCTCCAAGTCGGGATGCGTGGCCGAGGACGTAACCCTTGACAGTAAGGACCCCACGATCGCCGCAACGCCACGGGAGACAAGTTGGTGGCGGTTCACTGACGGGAGATGGATCCATCAAAGAAAGGAAACAAACAGCTGCGCCGATCTGGGCTTCACCGACCCCATTTTTTCCGGAAAGACCCAAACCTACATTTCCTCCTGGGACCTCCAAGAGCAACCGGACGGAAGCTTCGCAGGGAACTACACGGTGACAACCCTTATTGGTGAATGCGGCCTCGCTGGGCGGGTTCTTTCTTACCCCTTCCGTGCGACGCGGACCGGCGATACTCCCCCAGACGTGGCAGAGGGCGTGCTTGACCCAGCGCAAGCCCCGCCGCCCGCAGTACCGCTTGACCCCGCGGATACTGGGTTGCCGACCATCGACGGGGAGTACCGATTCGAGGCGGATTACGCCGCCGCCAAGTTCTTCAAGAATGGTGAACCGCAGACTGGATGGAAGCAAACTCCCTTGGCTGACAACGCCAACGGCCGGGCCGCGCCCGGGCCGGGTGCCACACCGCGACGCTGCCGTCGGAGGCCGCCCCGGCGAGCAAGCCGCCGCGAGACGCCCATGCAAGGGCGACCACCGCCTCCTCGTGACCGCGCAGCACCCGCGGTGTGGATCCGCGTGGCCCGCGGCCGGTGAAGTCCCAGACCGTCACGTCGCTTCCGCCCCCGGAGGCCAACATCGTGGAGTCCGGGCTGAACGCCAACGCGCTGATCTTCCTGGGATAGCCCGACATCGACAGTTCGTTGCCACCGCGGCCGAGCCGCCAGATATGCAGCGTCGCATCCTGGTTGCCGGTGGCAATCCAGCGGCAATGTTGTAGTACCAGGCGGGGTTTTTGGCGGCGCCGTTCGCCGAGGCCGAGATAAGCCAGCTGCCGTTAGGTCCGGGAAACCACGCCAGTGGCGTGCTGCGGGGCTCGCCGCTCTTGCGGCCCACGGTGGTCAGCACGGGGGTCATCGCTGCGCTCATCCCGGTGTGTGGCCGAGGATTTTGATGAAGGACACCGCGAAGGTGCTGTCCACCGGTTCGGGGCGGGTGTCGCCCGCGCCGAAGCGGGGCGCGGGGACCGCCGGGCAGGTCGCCGTGGCCATGAACGGGATCGGGGTGTCGAGGGCGGTGGTGTCGGCCTCCGGGGCGGCGGCGGCGGCCACCACACTGATCTGCGTTTCGGAGCCGGCCTGAAATTCGGTGTCGATCGCCAGGCGGGATCGCATGCCGAGCAGCATCGAGGTGACCCCGATCGCCACCAGGACTGTGGCCGCGGTGAACGCGATCACCAGCCCCTTGTTGTACCGCGGCGGGGTGGCCGCTGCGACATCGACGCCGCCGCCGGCCGTGATCCCCGACGGCATGACCGCGGTTGCCGGCGGTGACGGGGGCGCGGCGGCGCCCCGCAGCCAGGTGTCGTCGTCGGCGTCGAAGACGTCGGCCCTCGGCAGGCTGTTCGGCGGCCTAAGGCTTTTACTCGGGTTGTTCCGCAAAAGCTAGGGACTCTGTTCGCCGGAAACCGTTGCCTTCGGCCCTGTGTCTGGTCTAAATTGCGTGGAACCACCGAAAGAAAGGACATCCGCATGGCAACCATCAGAAACATCTCCTACCACACAATCCAGACCGACCATGTGGACGAGGCGGCCATCAGTAGGAGGGGTAGGGAAATGACAACCATCGATTTGCGCACGGGACCTGCTCGACGTAGCGCGTCCGATATCGATGCCGTCGAGTCTTTCAATGACTCTGATGCGGTCGCATTCAAATTCAGCACGTCGCCGTCGTCGAAGTTTGAGATTACAACTGAACTGTGGGTGCTGTTATGCGTCGCCGGCGCGCTGACGCTGATATCGACATCGGCACTCTTCCTCTACGGCCAGGGATCAGTCGGGATTTAATCGCGAGCCGGCAGCAGTCCGTGTGTGTCGATCCCGGGCCGTGGAGTGGTGGCCCGGAATCAACTCTTATCTTTAGCGCAAGGTTCGCAACGCTCATCGCCGTCGTGGCTCTGGTAATCCTCGGACTGCCGGCACCGGCGGTTGCCGAGGAACCTTCACCGGCGGGCGCAACGGTGATCTCACTGGCAAATATGGGAACGCTAGCGCCGCTTGCTTTTTATGGCGACCAGGGCACAGCCGTGCTCACCATCCCGGTGCCACCAGGTCTGCTTCCCACGGCGTTCACCGCGACGGTGGAGCTTCCGGTCAACGTGCGTACCGGAACCCTGACGGTGACGCAGGATGATCGGACGATCTCACGGGTAGCGTTGCCGGCCGGCGATCAAGCGCCGATCTCGATACCGTTGGCGGGAGCTCAAATCGTCGACAACGCCGTGAGCGTCACGATACGGACCTACCTGGTTGCGGCGGAGGGCTACTGCCTGGATCCGACGAACCCACTTCGTCTCACCAACGGGGCGGTGACGTTCGCCGGAGGCGAAGCGCCGCCCGCCGGCGTTTCCAACTTCTTGCCGCCGGTGTTGCGCAAACTGACCATCGCCATCCCCGCGGCGCCCAGCCGAACGGAGTCCGATGCCGCAGTGCGTCTCTCGGCTGCGATCACCGCCCGCTACGGCCGCCAGTCGCCGATTGTCAGCGTGGCCTCGCTGGCGGCACCGCAGCCGCCGTCGGCGCCGTTCGAACGGGTGATCGTCATCCAGCAGGGCCCGGAGACGGGCCTGGCCCTGGCGCCCGGCGACGGCCCCATCCCGCGGCTACGGATATCGGGGTCCGAAAGTGAGCTGACTAATCAGGTCCGACTTCTGTCGGCCGACGTCGCGCGGTTGGCAATGAGTTCGAAGGCGGTGGTCGGACCGCTCAAGGACGCCCCACAACTGCCGGGCGATGTCACCACGCTGCGCTCACTCGGCCAACCCGTCGTTTCGGCGGTGGCGCTCGCCCCGCAGGTGTCGATCGGACTCGATCAGACCCGGATGGGGCGTTCAGCCCATGAGATGCGGGTGCACCTGATGGGCTCCTATACGCCGATCCCCAACAGCATCAGCGCCCGATTGGTGGCCGTGGTCGGCGGGGAAACCATCGACCGCTGGCCATCGGACAACTCCGGCACGATCGATCGGTGGGTGAGCGTTCCGGATCGGTTACTTGAGCGGTACACCACATTGGGTGTCTCGTTGAACATCGCCGGCAATACGGGCCGGTGCGGGGAGTTCCAGCCTCTGACGTTGACCATCGATGGCGACAGCGTGGTGCAGAGTCAACCCGCGATGACACCGGTGCCCGCCGGATTCCAGTCGCTGCCGCAGGCTCTCATGCCACAGGTGCAGATCGGAATCGGCCCTGATGTCTTTGCGGACACCGTTCGGGCCACTGCGATCATCGTGGGTCTGCAACGGATGTCGGCCCTGCCACTGGATACCGTTGTGACCGATATCCAGCAGGCCATTGACAGTCGCGGACCTGCCATTCTCATCGCCGCCGACGGCTGGGATCGTCCGGAGATCATGCTGCCGGTCAGCACGACAAAGGGCAGCATCACAATCGAGGGAGTCGACAGCAAGGCCGGCGACAACAACGGCGGCCCGACCACGTTGGCCCTCGACCCGGAACTGCGTTACGGATCGCTGCAGGCCTTCTTCGACGGCCGGCGGTCGCTGCTGGTCGCCACCTCCAATGCCACCCCGGCTCAACTCGACGAACTGCTGCGGTGGATGGTCGCCGACCCGGGCCGTTGGCCGAGGCTGGACGGCATTGCCCTGGTCTCGGCACCGGGGCGACCGCCGGTCACGATCCGTCCGCAGGTCGGCGTAGCGGACGTGCCGGTGCGATCCGGTGATGCTTCGGCCGCCTGGTGGGCCGCCGGCGGGATCGCCGCGGTGGCCATGATCGGGTACGCGCTTATCTGGTGGCGTTCCCGACGAAGTGATATCGGAGCCTGACCGTGGTCGTCATGGTGGACGCCGCATCCAACGCGGCCCCCGCGGATCGGCCGACGCGCGATTGGCCGGTGCCACGGGCGGTGCTGCGCTGGGAGTTTCTCGCGACGATCACCGTGATCGCATTTCACGAATCGCTGCGAAGCCTGATCGCCGGTACCCGTGCCGGCAGTCTCATCGGCTACGTCTGGTTCATGCTGCTGGCAATGCTGGTCGCCGGGGTGGCAGTTGCATGGCGACAGCATACCGAGTTGCCCATTCACGACCGTCAGACCGACGTCATCGTCGGGAGCCTCGGAATGCTGATAACCCTGATGGTGCAAGGCATTCTGCTGCAACGGTATTCGCAATACTTCCTGCTGTTGCGTATCGACCTGGTTGCAATGTGGTTTTTCGTCATCAGTTCCAGCACCCTGCTGTTCGGCCTGCGGCCGTTGGCCCGTTTCGCCTCGGTGTTTGCGCTGCCGGTGCTGATGACCCCGCTGGCTTACCAGGTGTTGGTGATCTTTTTTGGCGGCAGCCGGGTGGCAGCGGGTGCGGGCACGGTGCTGATCGCCGCGGCAGCCAGCGCGATCGCCCTAGGACGCAACCGAATTCACGCCCTCACAGGTGCGCTGGCTGCATGGTGTGTGGGGCTTGTGTTCCTATTCCTGATGGAGTTCACCGCACCCGATGCGCCCCTGCTGGCCTTCCAGATGATTCCGGCCACGCTGGCGCTGCTGGTAGTCAACAGCGGCGGTTTCTTCCTACACGCCCGTCGAGGCATTCCGATACGCACGTTGAACCGAAAGGTTCGACCGCTGGCGACCAAGCAGATTGGGTCGGTGATTCCGGTCGTGCTGGCGGTCGGGGCGGCCCTCTCATTCATCAATATGCCGACGCAGGCGGCGCCAACGCCGTTAGAGAAGGAGATGATCTTCGGGCGGACATTGGCAGCACCGGCCGGCTGGCAGATGACAAGCGAGACCAACTACAGCTGGGTCCGTCGGATACACGGTAGGGATGCCACGCTGATCCGCCACCAGTTCGTGGCTGACGTCGGTGATCCGCGCTGGGACAAGTTCGCCCGGCCGCGCACCGTCGTGGTGGATGCCACGAGCACCTGGCGCCCGATTTCGCTCCAGGTGTTCCCGTCGACAATTCTCTACGACAAGTCCTCCAGCCGCATCAGCGAGCCCAAGTTCATCGACCTCGGCCACGGGATCACCGGCGCGCTGCGGACCGCCGTGGATGAGAAGCTGTTGGTAAGCTTCGATCTGCTGAGCTTCACCTGGCGCAACAATGGCTCGGCGCAACGGGTGCAAATCGCCTCGGTTGACAATCACGATGAGGACGCACTATTCCCCGAACCCAACGGGGGGATGGTTCCCGAAATTCGCCAGATGTTCTCGGTGCTGTTCCGCGGTAACGCGGTGACCGTCAACACCGAGCCGACTTTCAAGGACGCCGAAATGCTGACCGTCTTCGGCCGCGGTCTGGTCGACGCGCAACTGGCCCGGGCGGAACAGTCTCCGTGACCACAAAACTCGATCGTCACCCTGACCCGACCACGGGCGAGCAGCAGCGTGCGTTGTACCGATCGGTCAATGGTCTACGCGATGACGATCCGCTGCGGTCGGCTTCCATTTCAGTGATCGGCTGGCAACGGACGGTCCTGTGGGTATTGCTGGTGGGTGTGACGGCGTTCGGCATCTGGAAGCCGATGCAGACCGCGATTGTGCTGATCGGGCTGTGCACGATCGCTTACGTATTAACGATGGTCGACAGGGTGCTGATCTTCCGGCAGGGTCTGGCCTCGCGCGCCATCGTCGTCACTGAGTCCGAGGCCCGCGCCATACCCGACGCCGAACTCCCGCCGTACACAATCCTGGTTCCGGCCTACAACGAACCCGCGGTGGTCGCCGATCTCATCGGAGCGATGGCCCGTCTCGATTATCCGGCCGATAAACTGCAGATCCTGCTCTTGCTCGAGGCCGACGACGCCCCGACGATCGCTACCGCACGAGCCTGCATCACCACCGACACGATCACCATCATGTTGGTGCCTCCAGTCGAACCGCGTACAAAACCCAAGGCGTGCAATTACGGACTGGTGTTCGCGACCGGCGAGATCATCACTATCTACGACGCAGAAGATCACCCGGAGCCGCTGCAACTACGCCGGGTCGTCGCCGCCTTCCGCAGGTTGCCTGACAACGTTGCCTGCGTGCAGTGCAAACTTACGTATCACAACGGAGGGCAGAACCTTCTGACCGGATGGTTTACCGCGGAGTATGGGTTGTGGTTCGGCTATCTGTTGCCCGGCATGATGCGCTCCGCAGCGCCGATTCCATTGGGTGGCACGTCCAATCACCTCCGCCGCGACGTCCTTGACCGGATCGGTGCGTGGGATCCGTTCAATGTGACGGAGGACGCCGACCTCGGGTTGCGGATCTGCGCCCGTGGTTACCGGACGGCGGTACTGGACTCCACCACGCTCGAGGAGGCCAACAGCGATCCGATCAACTGGATCCGACAGCGCTCCCGTTGGTACAAGGGTTACCTGCAGACCTGGCTGGTTCACATCCGTCGGCCCCGTCAACTGCTGGCGACCATCGGTCTACGGCCCTTCATCCGTTCCAATCTGGTGATGGCGGGCACCCCGATCATCGCAGTGCTCAATATCCTGTTCTGGTTCATCACCCTGCTGTGGTTCCTGGGCCAGCCAGCCCTCGTCGGGACCGTATTCCCCTGGTACATCTACTTTCCCGCTCTCGTCGCCCTCATCGTGGGAAACGGCGCAACTCTCTACATGAACCTGCTTGCACTGCGTGAGGACGACCGGGGTGATCTGCTGGTGCCGGCGTTGACGGTTCCGATCTTCTTCGTGATGATGAGCATCGCGGCCGCCAAAGGTCTCTACCAACTGATCCGCAATCCCTCCTACTGGGAGAAGACCTTCCACGGTCTTGCTCACCCGCCCGAAGACGAACTCGGCTAAAGCACGTGAACCGACTTTCCGACCGGCTGCTCAAGACGTCGGCCTTCTCGCTCGCCTGCGCGGTGTATCTCGGCGTCGGCTATTGGCTGCAGGTCCGGCACGGGTTCATCCTTGGTGACGCGCTGTCCAGAGTTTCCGCGGCGCAAAGTGTGCTCTTCAGCCGCGATCCGCACCTGGCTGCGATCGGCTTCATCTTCACTCCGCTGACCGCCATGGTGCAGATCCCGATCATCGCGCTCAGCCCGCTGTTCCCGGATCTGGCGGCTCGGGCGTATTCCGGCACGGTGATGTCCGCCTTCTTCATGGCCGGAGCGGTCGTACAGATCCTGTCGATGGGGACCGACCGTGGCCTGCCGCGCTGGTATAGCGTCACCATCGCAACGCTGTTCGCGCTGAACCCGATGATCATCTTCTACGGCACCAACGGCATGAGCGAGGCCCCGTTCCTATTCCTGATCACCTGGTCGGTGCGCCGTTTGATCATGTGGATGGTCGACGACGACGTCCACCATCTGATCGCGGCGGGTGGGATCGCGATGGGACTGGCATATCTGACCCGCTATGACGCCGTTGCCTGTGTGGCCGCCGCCGGCGTTCTCGTTGCGGTGACCACGTATCGGCGGGCCCCGCGCTCGCCACGGTTCCAGCGCGCACTCCTGGACATGATCGTGATCAGCGGCCCCGGACTGGTGGCGTTCATCGGCTGGGCCATCGCCAGTTGGTTGATCACCGGAGAAGCATTTGCGCAGTTCACTTCTCAGTACGGCAATGCCGCAATCCTGAAGCAGTCCGGTACCGAGTCGATGGGAGCCGGTAGCGGACTGGTGTTCGCCGCCACCTGCATGCTGCTGCTGGCGCCGGCACTGGTGCCACTCGGCGTGTGGGCCGGATTCATTCGCTGGCGGCGGCCCAACTGGGGGATGCTGGTGCCGCCCCTGGCGCTCTTCGGTGCGGCACTGGCCTTTCAGACGTTAACCTTCGCCGCCGGTTCGACCTTCCCCTTCATGCGCTTCTACATCATCGCCATCCCGTTTGCGGCAAGCCTGGCGTTGCTGGCCGTCCCGGACGGCGCCCTGGTGGCACCGATCAGGCGGGGACGCAACGCGCCGCCGGTGGCCACCGTGCCGTCGACTCGTGGGCGGTTCGGCTACGTCGGCGCGGCACTGACCTTCGCGGTCTGTGTACCGGTGGCCGGATGGGGGATGAGCCTGCCGCGCTACGCCCCCCAGGAATATGCCCTCGGCGCGGTGCTGAACCCTGATCCCGACAGCGTGAGTCCGCGCAAAGCGGCCGAGCACCGAATCGCGCGGACCTTCTCCACCGAACGGGAGATCGCCCGTTATCTCGATGACCTGAATCTGCCGGATAGCTCGGTGATCACCGACACGGTCTTCGGGTTCGCCGTCATCGCGGCCTCGACCCGCCCCAGGGTATTCGTGATCACCTCGGACCCGGACTTCGTCCGCATCCTCAACGACCCCGCCGCCGCCCGGATCCGGTATCTGCTGGCCGTGCCCCCCACCGGCCGGGGCATCTCGGATGCGCTCAACAGGCGCTATCCGACCCTGTACGACAGCGGGGCCGACATCTCCACACTGGAATTGGAGATCCCGAATGACGGGGACGGCCAGCCCAACTGGCGGCTCTTCAGGGTCAACGATCCAGTCCCTGCCGTATAGCGGCGTAGCGGGCATCAGCGGCTGCGTCGTCAGTTACTCCAGCTCAGTTTCGGTGAACGCACTCATCGTGGAGCACCTGCAAGCCGCACAGGATCGCCTTCGGCATGGTTGCTGCCGGGGAATATACCGACGACACCTCGATGGCTATCGCCATCGCCGAGGTCGCCGCTCAGGGCACGGATCTGCGCGACGAGGCGGCACAGGACGCGATCGTGCAGCGCTGGCACAGCTGGGCCCAGACATCGCCCGACGTCGGGATTCAGACCCGCCACGTCCTGTCGCGGGCAACCGGCAGTGGGAAGATCACCGCGGCCCGTACCCGCGAAGAGTCCGAAGCGTTGCATCGCGACACCGGACGCACCGCAGGAAACGGCTCGCTGATGCGTACCGCCCCGGTGGCCTTGGCCTACCTCGATGACGAGGACGCGATGGTGGCCGCAGCGCGAGCCATCAGCGAGCTCACGCACTTCGACCCACAGGCCGGTGAGGCGTGCGTGTTGTGGTGCGGCGCGATACGGCACGCGGTGCTGACCGGGGAGATCGACGTCCGGATCGGTCTGCGTCACCTTGAATCGGACCGCCGCACGGTCTGGGAGGGCCATATCGCCCGGGCTGAGTCGGCCAAGCCTGCTGACTTCGAGAGCAACGGCTTCGTCGTACAGGCCCTTCAGGGCGCGTGGTCGGCCATCCACGGCACCCCCGAACCAAGGGATGACGTCGCCGCCGGCACTTTCCGCGCCGACCGGCTACGTCTGGCCCTAGAGGCCGCGGTGCGCGGCGGTCGCGACGCCGACACCGTGGCCGCGATAGCCGGTGGTCTGCTGGGCGCCGCTTACGGGGCATCGGCAGTTCCGCTCCAATGGCGGGCTCTGCTCAACGGCTGGCCCAAGGCCACTGCCCGCACCCTGGTGCAACTGGCGTGCGCCATCGAAGGCAAAGGAGCTCCCGACCGTTTCGACTACGACTACCCGGGCTCCCCGATCGACACGATGGCCCGTCATCCCTATGACCCGCAAGTGGTGCTCGGCGGAGTCGGAGTCCTGCGCAACCTGCCCGAGGACGTCGACGCGGTGGTCTCGATGTGCCGACTGCGCGACGAGGACATCCGCACCGACATGCCACACATCGAAGTGCGGCTGATCGACCGGCCCGAGGCCGACGAGAACCCTCACCTGGACTACGTCCTGCTGGAGGCGGTTCGCACCATCGAACAACTGCGGGCACAGGGCCGCACTGTTCTGACTCACTGTGTAGGTGCCTTTAGCCGCACCCCCACCATGGGTGCGCTGTACGGGCTTCGGCTGCGCGGGGTGAGCGCCGAACAGGCATTGAGTGATGTCACCGCCGTGCTGCCCGGAGCCAATCCCAACCGGGCGTTCCGGGCGGCCCTCAGACGCGCTGAGCAGCGACGCCCCGCAAAGGCGGTGGCGCGATGAGCGAGCATGACGACAACGCGTTGGTCTGGAACGGGGTGCTCGACCCCAGCCAGTACAGCGCCGGCGCGCTCGCGGTGCGTCACCAGCTGGCCGACGCCGCCAAGGCCGGTGACTGGCCGCTGGTCCTGCGGCTGCTCGACGAGCCCGGAACCCCGCTCATCGCCAACGACTGGCGCCCCGGCGGGACCGCCTGGTTCACTCCGCTGCATCAGGCCGCGTGGCACGGCGCCCCGGCCAGTGTTGCCGAAGAACTGGTGGCCCGCGGCTCCCTGCGCTCCCTGACAGATTCGCAAGGCCGCACCGCCCTGGATGTCCGAACTGAGCGCAACTCAAAAGAATTCGCCGCGAAAGGCGCTGGTACTGAAAGCCACATGGGGTTGCGCGGCATTCTCGCGCCGCCCGCCTCGCCGCTCTCCCCCACTCGAATCCGTGCGCTGGACATTCACCTTGCCCGACTTATTGAAAGCCGCGTCAACGGAGTGCTCTACGAGGGGCGAGATCCCCAGGCTGTCCTGCGCTACCCGCCGGTGGCGGTCCTGCACGAGTCGCCGAACCGGAGGCTGTGGTTTCCCGTACCCGGCATGTACGGAGGTTTCGACATCCAACTGCGCGAGGGCTACCTCGAGGTCGCCAGCTGGTGCCGAGTTGTCGGCGGATCAGGCCAACGGCACGTCATTACTGAAGATGGCACAACTCTCGTTGAAGAGGGATTCGTTTGATCGGCCAACCAGGCCGCACTCGATTGATTCGGGAAGGAATTGATGCCCCTCTGTTTAGCTGCAAT
>JAPLAO010000340.1 GCA_026393245.1 Mycobacterium sp.
AAATGCCGGCTCCGATCACCACCACATCGACATCGCCCACCGAGGTGCCGGTAGAACAACCGGCACCGAACGACGCCGCCGCGGCCACCCCGGCACCGGCCGCGAGGCCGCCCAGGATCGTGCGCCTCGACATCCCTGCGCGAGGCGCGTCGCCCTCAACGGTTGGTGCGGACTGATCGTCGCGGGGTTCGGTCATGGAAAAAATCCTTACGTCGCAGGTGTTCCCAGCGAACGCAGTTCGTTATTTGCGCCGGGCCTAGTCATGCTCTGCGTCAGTACGACTCCGAAACCCCGAGACCGTTACCGCTACACCCGCGATGAGATGTTCACCGCGATGGCGTTCGTGGTCTTGTTCCTTCAGGTCTTACCCTCGGATTTAGTTTTCCGCGCCAACATCTTTCGCCTACAAGCGGCTGCAACACTAATTGCCCGAGACCCCCGCAGGGATGGGTGAAACTACTCGAATTCGGCCGAACGCTCTAGGCGGTGAATGCGGCCAGATCCGATCGGTCGGCGACCACGAGCGTGGCGTCGATGGTCAACTCCACCCCGACGCCGTCAGCGCGGAAGTCGCCGGGCTCCGGCGTGGTGGGTGCCGGCGTGCCGGGCATGCTCAGGCGGGGGGTATCGAGCCGCCAATGCCCTCAGCGGACGAGTTGTCGGCTTTTTTAAACAATTTATCTGCTGTTATCAGGGTGCCAGCCAACCTCACGGACTCCGTTTTCAATTTGGTGGAAGCTGTTCCGCGATTCGTCAGAGCAGCCCGCACGCCCGCAAACGAGGCCGTGGAAATGGTGCCGTGGGTGTTCTTGACGATGTTTCCCAGTTCCGCTTTCCCCTCTAACTTTTGGAACGAATCGCTGTCGGCGATATTAGTGGCCGCGTTTGTTTGGTGCCCCTGCAGACGCTTCATGGTGTCGGTGCTGGTGTTTAAAGTCATGGTGTCCTAGATAATGCGGTCGGGGTTAAAGACTGCTGGAGAGATCCTGGTACTCGGTGGCCAAACCCTGTAACACGTTGCCATTCGCCGTGGCCTTCGGATGGTGGCGTCCCTGAGCCAGGGTGCCGGCGAGGATCCCGGCAGCGCCGGTGACGCCTTGCAAGTACAAAGAATTGCTTTGGGAGACCCCCCCGAATGCAGTCATTGCCCCGTAAATGGGTTTTAAGATCGCGAAGCCAGCCGTGACGTACGAGAATTGGTCCTTCACATCCTGGACCTGCTCGGCTTGCGTCGTCAGGGCGGCCTTGAAACGCCGGTCGATATCGGCCATCGCCGTGACGCGTTTTACTTGGGCTTGATTCTTTTCGGAATATACGGGTTCGGCTTCTTCGCCGGTCCACCCCGTCGTATCAGCGGCCGACGTCAAATCTTTAACAGCGTCGTCCAGTAAGTGCGCCGCCGGATCAAGCATGTCGCCCTCATCGGGGGTATTGAAACCGTTCAGCGTGCTCAGAGACAAGTGGATGATGAGACACGCGTCGAGAATCGGGGTTTTCCAGTCACTTCTATCGGCTT
>JAPLAO010000162.1 GCA_026393245.1 Mycobacterium sp.
CGACGAGTCCAAGTGCATCGCGTGCAGTCGTTGCGTGCGGGCCTGCGACGAAATCCAGGGCACGCTGGCGCTGACCATCGTCGGGCGCGGCTTCGAGTCGAAGGTGAGCGCCGGCGGCACCAATTTCATGGACAGCGAATGCGTGTCGTGTGGGGCGTGCGTGCAGGCCTGCCCGACGGCGACGCTGTCGGAGAAGTCCGTGATCCAACTCGGAATCCCGACCCGCAGTGTGCTGACAACCTGCGCCTACTGCGGGGTGGGCTGCTCGTTCAAGGCCGAACTGCGTGGCGACGAACTGGTCCGGATGGTGCCGCACAAGGACGGCGGCGCCAACGAGGGGCACTCGTGTGTCAAGGGTCGCTTCGCCTGGGGGTACGCCACCCACCCCGATCGGGTTACGGCGCCGATGGTCCGGGACGCCATCACCGACCCGTGGCGGGAGGTGTCCTGGGAGCAGGCCATCGACTATGCCGCGCAACGGCTGCGCGAGATCCAGAACACCCACGGCGTCGACAGCATCGGCGGCATCACCTCGTCGCGCTGCACCAACGAAGAGGTGTTCGCGGTGCAGAAGATGATCCGGGCCGCATTCGGCAACAACAACGTCGACACCTGCGCGCGGGTGTGCCACTCGCCGACTGGCTACGGCCTGAAGCAGACCTTCGGCACCTCCGCGGGAACCCAGGACTTCAAGTCCGTCGCCGAGGCCGACGTCATCGTCGTGATCGGGGCCAACCCCACGGATGCGCACCCGGTGTTCGCCTCGCGGATGAAGAAGCGCCTGCGTGCCGGTGCGCGCCTGATCGTCATCGACCCACGGCGTATCGACCTGGTCCGCTCACCGCATATCAAGGCTGAACATCACCTGCAGCTATTGCCCGGAACCAATGTGGCGGTGGTCAATGCGATGGCGCACACGATCGTCGACGAGGGACTCGTCGACATCGAGTTCGTGACCAAACGCTGCGACGCCGAGTTGTACCGGGAGTGGGAGGAGTTCATCCGCCGCCCGGAGAACAGCCCCGAGGCCACCGAGCAGTTCAGCGGTGTACCCGCCGCCGAGATCCGCTCCGCGGCAAGGATTTACGCTGCCGGCCCCAACTCGGCCATCTACTACGGCCTGGGTGTCACCGAGCACAGCCAGGGCTCCACCATGGTGATGGCGATGGCCAACCTTGCGATGGCCACCGGCAGTATCGGCCGCGAGGGCGTCGGGATCAACCCGCTACGGGGTCAGAACAACGTTCAGGGCTCCTGCGATATGGGGTCCTTCCCGCATGAGTTCTCCGGCTACCGCCACGTGTCTGACAGCGTCGTGCGCGAACAGTTCGAATCGCTCTGGGGTGCCACGTTGCAGTCCGAACCGGGTCTGCGCATCCCCAATATGTTCGACGCCGCCGTCAGTGGTGAGTTCAAGGCACTATTCGTCCAAGGTGAGGATATCGCCCAGTCCGACCCGAACACCCATCACGTGCTGGCCGCGCTGGAGTCGTTGGAGTTGCTGATCGTTCAGGACCTGTTCCTCAATGAGACCGCGAAATACGCCCACGTATTCCTGCCGGGGACATCATTTCTGGAGAAGGACGGCACCTTCACCAACGCCGAGCGACGGATCAACCGGGTGCGTCCGGTAATGAAAACCAAGATCGGGAAGCAGGAGTGGGAGGTCGCCTGCGATCTGAGTACCGCGCTGGGTTACCCGATGCACTACGACACCGCCGCTCAGATCATGGATGAAATCGCCACGCTGACACCGACATTCGCCGGGGTATCGTTCGCCCTCCTCGATGAGGTAGGCAGTGTGCAGTGGCCGTGCAATGCCGACAATCCACTGGGCACACCGGTCATGTACGTCGACAGCTTCGCCCGTGGCGACGGTGCCTTCCAACTGACGCCATACGTACCCACCGATGAACGCAGCACCCGCCGCTACCCGCTACTGCTGACCACCGGCCGGATCCTGAGCCAGTACAACGTCGGCGCCCAGACCCGACGGACGCCGAATGTCATCTGGCACGAGGAGGACCTGCTCGATATCCATGAATCCGATGCCGAGATGCGCGGGATCGCCGACGGATCCTGGGTGACGCTGGCCAGTCGCGTCGGCGAGACCGCTTTGCGGGCTCACATCACCGACCGTGTTCCGCCCGGTGTGGTCTACACGACGTTCCACTATCCGGTCAGCGGCGCCAACGTGGTCACCACCGACAACTCGGACTGGGCCACCAACTGTCCGGAGTACAAGGTGACGGCGGTGGAGGTGACACCGAACCTGCACGGCCCGGACGTTGCGGTGGCAGGCCGCGCCGACGCCGAAGCGACCGTCAACGGATAGCCGTGCCGATCGAACCGCTCATCCGGATGGTCCAGCAGATCGCCCGCAACAACGCTGCCCTGCCGCCGGGGCGGGCCGCCGCGCGGATCGCCCGGCACCTGACGTTGTTCTGGACGCCCGCGATGATTGACGAACTGCAGACCTATGCCGCCGACAATCCGGAGGCACTGGACGCCACTGTCATGGCTGCGCTACAGCAATTGGTGGCCGAGTCGCTCGAATAGTGTCAGGCGATCAGTTGCCGCCGTTGTCGTTGCCGCCGTTGTTGTTGTCTCCGTTGGTGTTCGCGTTGTCGCTGCACTGGCGGACCGCCTGCTCGTCGGAGCCCTGGCAGACCGAGAAATAGGTAGCCTGACCGGTTTGGCCGCCGGCGTTGACCGCCACGAACGATCCCGACTTGGATCCGATCGCGCCTGCGCCGGAGCCGCCGTACTGACCGTAGCCGCCGCCACCGCCACCGGAACTGGTGACGGTGTAGCCCTCGCCCTGCCAGATGCCGGTGTAATAGTCGACCACCTGCTGGGGCTGCTGGCCGTTGACCGAATACCTGGTGACCTGAACACCGTTGTCGGTTTTGGACTCCAGCTGGGCGGCCCCGGCGGGAGGCTGGGCCACGCCGGAACCTGGGCTGGCCGGTGCCGGGGAGGTCGCGGCTGTTGACGGCGGCGCGGACGCGGTCGCCGATGCTGAGACGGTCTCGGTGACGGTTGCCTTCTCGGAGGTCGTTGTGCCCCCGCAGCCCGAAAGTGCCAGCGCTGTGAGGCCAAGGCCGGCGATGAGAGCAGCGATCCGCATGGTTTTCCTTTTGCTCAGCTCCGACGCTGATCGCCAGGTTTGGTCAGTATGTCCCACCGGGTTGTCGGTGGGGGCACCTATGGTCAGGCCCAGTGGGTTCAGGGTGGCTTCAGATATGGGGGATGACATGATTGCTCGAATAGGTTTCGCATGCCTGATTGGCGCTGCGGTGGCGATGGTGATCGCGGCGCCGAACGCGTTGGCGGACAATAACGTTTGCGTGGGCGTGATGAATCAGAGCGGGTGTAAACCGGCACCGTGGAACGGTCAGTTGATGGAGACCTGGAACACGCCCGGGTACTACGGCGGCTGGACCAACGGCCCGGTCGCCTGCGACCCGTTCACCCGGCAGTGCCGGGGGTGGGCTCAGCCCTGATCGCGTGCGCTCGGACGCCGTAGCATTACCCGCGGCGGTACGGCGGGCTAAGAAGGGGCTGAACACCGGTGAGCAGGCGTCAGGTGGCGGCGCTGTTCGCGCTGTGCCTGGCGGTGTTCATGGTGGCCGTCGACGGCACGGTGATCAGCGTCGCGGTGCCGTCGATCACCGCAGAGTTGAATCCCAGTTATAACGAGATCCTCTGGATCGGTGACATCTACTCTTTCGTTCTTGCCGGACTGCTTCTCACCATGGGCAACATCGGGGACCGGATCGGCCGCAAGCGCCTGCTATTGATCTCGGCCGTGGCCTTCGGTGTGGCGTCGGTGGTGGCGGCGGTGGCCCCGACCGCGGCTCTGCTGATTGTGGCGAGGGCATTGCAGGGCGTTGCCGGCGCGGGGTTGATGCCGTCCACTCTCGCACTGCTGCGCACCGTCTTCACCGACGACCGCCAGCGCACCCGCGCGGTCGGAATCTGGAGTGCGTCCGGTGCGGCCGGTGCGGCAATGGGACCCACCGTCGCCGGTGTGCTGCTCGAGCATTTCTATTGGGGCTCAGTGCTTCTGGTGAATCTTCCGGTGGTAGCGCTGGTCGCGGTGGTCGGCGCCTGGGTGCTGCCCGAGGCGCGCAGTGCGACCAGGCATCCCCTGGATCTCGCCTCCGTGGTGTTGTCGACGGCGGGCATCCTCGGAGTGGTCTACGGCATCACCGAACTCGCGCATACCGGACTCGGCTTTTGGCCGGCCTATCCCGCGCTCGTCGTGGGTGCGGTGCTGTTGGCGGTATTCCTGCGCCGGCAGCGCCAACTAACGACGCCACTGCTCGACCTAGAGTTATTTTCCCAGAAAGGATTCAGCGCGGCGATCGTCGCGCAGACAGTGACGGTGTTCGCCAACGTCGGTGCATTGTTCTTCGTTCCGATCTATCTGCGCCAGGTCAACGACTTCTCGGCACTGCAGTCCGGGATGGCGCTGCTACCGGACTCGTTGACCAGTGTGGTCGCCGCCACCAACACCGGCCGACTGGTCCGCCGGTGGGGTGACCGCCGGGTACTGGTGCTCGGCCTGGCGGTGGGCGCGGCGGGACTGGTGGCACTTGGGGTGACCATCCCGATCTCCTACGCCGCCATCGTCGTCCCGCTGATGATGATCGGTTTCTCCTTCGCATTGGTGGTCACCGCCGCCTCCGACATGGTTCTCACCAGTGCCAGCGCGGACCGTGTCGGCGCCGCCACTGGCATCTCGGAGGCCTCGTTCGAACTCGGCAACGCCCTCGGTATCGCTCTGATCGGCAGTCTCGTCTCGGTGCTGTACTTCCTGAGTACCGGATCGCCGGGCAACCTCACCGAGGCGGTCGATCCGGGTGGGTTCACCGCCGCGATGGTAGGCACCAGTGTGATCTGCGGGTTGCTGGTCGCCGCGACCACGATCGTCGCCGCCCGGACGGTCCGCGGCGAGGCGGCGCCGGTGCTCCGGTGACATCCTTCACGGTTCCCTACACCGACCATCAGATCGAGGTGGACACCCGCGCACGGACCGTCCTGTTCTTCCGCAACGCCTGGAACCGGGAGTCCAGCGGATACCCCGACGAGACCTACACCTTCGAAGAACTACTCGCCGACAAGAGCCGGTTGCTGTTGCTGACCGCGATGCTCGCCGGAAACGACGCGGCCGAGTTGGAACGACTCATCCGTACGCCTACCACGTGACAGTGATTCCGGCCGCGGTCCGCGCAATGGCCGGACGCGGACCCGAGTGGGCGGCATGGGTGGACGGCTTAGACGTGACGGTGCGACTGCTCGTCGAACAGTGGCAGCTGCGCACCGACGGCGATCCCACTCACGGTCACTGCTCGCTGGTGCTGCCGGTCCGTATCGCCGACGGTGTGGCCGCGGTACTCAAGATCGGCTTCCCGGATGAGGAGTCCGAACATGAGCACCTGGCGCTGCGGCGCTGGGGTGGTGTGGGCGCGGTGCGGCTGCTCAGCGCCGAACCGCACCACCGGGGATTGCTGCTCGAGCGGCTGAGTTCAGCGGACCTCACGGGCGTCCCTGAGGCCCAGGCCTGTCGGGTTGTCGCGGATGCGTACCGGCGAATCCACGTTCCGGCGCTGCCGCCACTGCGTTCGTTGTCGTCGTACGTCGATCGGTGGACCGCTGAGTTGGCCGAACTGCCCCGAAGCGCGCCGATCCCGCGCCGGCTCGTCGATCAGGCCATCGCCCTGGGTACCGACCTGATCGCTGACCGCGCCGTGGCCGACCGGGTGATCCACACCGATCTGCACTACGGCAATGTTTTGGCCGGCAATGTTTTGGCCGGCAACGTTCTGGCCGCGAATGTTCCTGCAGCCGAAGGTGAGCCGTGGCTGGTGATCGACCCCAAGCCACTCAACGGTGACCCGCACTATGAGATCGCCCCGATGCTGTGGAACCGTTGGGACGAGATCGCCGGCGATGTTCGCGACGGTGTACGGCGGCGGTTCTGGACGTTGGTCGACGCCGCGGGGTTTGATGAGGACCGCGCGCGGGCATGGGTGATCGTGCGGATGGTGCACAACGGCATGTGGGCGTTGGACAAAAAGCTGAGGCGCGACGGACCGCAGACCGACGCGGCATGGCTGACCACCTGTATCGCTGTCGCCAAGGCGGTTCAGGACTGACCCATCGGGCTGTCGGCATGGGTACCTGATGTCCAGAGGTACCGTGACTGATCAGGTTCATGTGCATCGTGAACGAGCGAGGAGCGGGATATGGCCGGCGAGGATGGTGCTGATGACGCCGTCGGCGACGATTTGATCGAGTCCGCTGAGGGTGTGCCGCGCCAGGACCGCCGCCCCGGGTCCGGCCTCTCTCCGATCGGTATCGCACTGGCCCTCGGCTTGGCCGTGTCACTGGTGCTTGCCGGAGTGTGCGGATGGCTCGGGTATCGGGCCTATCAGGCGCGCGCGGCCGATCAGTCACGCCAATTGTTCATCGAAGTCGGCAAGCAGGGTGCGATCAATCTGACCACTATCGACTACGCGCACGCCGAGGTCGATGTGAAGCGAATCTTGGACTCGGCAACCGGCCAGTTCTACGACGAGTTCTCCAGCCGGTCAGGACCGTTCGTGGACGTCGTGCAGAAGGCGCAGTCCAAATCGTCGGGCACCGTCACCGAGGCCGGTCTGGAGTCAATGAATTCCGATGAGGGTGAGGTGCTGGTGGCGGTGACGGTGACTACCACCACCGGGGGTGCCGCCGATCTGCAGCCGCGCTATTGGCGAATGCGGTTGACCGTCCGCAAGGCCGACGACAGCGCCAAGATCGCAAAAGTGGATTTCGTGCAATGACAGACGAGAACATCGACCCCGACTTAAAGTCCGACACCGACACCGACACCGACATCTCTGGCGCGGACGCCGGTGACACGGCGGTTGACGCCGATTCGCCCGCACCACTGATGAGCAACAAACGCCTGCGCACCCTCGCATTCGGTGTGCTGCCGGCACTGGTTGTCCTGCTGGGTGCGGGCGCGGGACTGCTGCGGTGGCAAGACGTGTCGCACCGCGCGATTGACACAGCCCGTACCGAATCGGTGGCAGCGGCCCGCAGTGCCACGGAGGTGATACTGAGCTACAAAGCGGGTTCCGTCGAGCAGGATCTGGGTGCGGCCCGCGACCGGCTCACCGGAAGTTTCCTGGACTCCTTCACCGACCTGGTCAACAAGGTCGTCATTCCGGGCGCCCGGGAGAAGAAGATCTCCGCGACGGCGAAGGTGTCCGCCGCGGCGTCGGTGTCGGCCAGCGCCAAACACGCTGTGGCACTGGTGTTCGTCAACCAGACCGTCGTCACCGGCGGCGGCGCTCCCAGTGGTAGCGCCTCCAGTGTCCAGGTAACCCTCGATAGGGTCGATGACCGTTGGCTGGTGTCGGGATTCGATCCGGTATAGGGCGATTAGTCGGTCGGGCGGGTTTGCCGGAACCGAACCATTTCTGCTTGATCAGGTCGTACGTGCCGTCCTCGCGCATGGACAGGAGGGCCGCATCGGCCTATTTGCGGAGGTTACTGCCGTTGTGGAAGGCGATGCCGTAGTCCTCGGTCTGGAAGATCGGCCCGGCGGGGGCCGTCGACCCCACACCATCGTTCGTGGCGTGGTACTGCAGAACGGGTGCGTCGAACACCACCGCATCGAATCTGTGGTCGCGAATTCCGTTGTAACACTCTTTGATTGAGGCGACATCGTCGGTCTTGACGCCCAACGTAGTCAGGAATGCGGCCGAGGTGGTCTTCGCGACTGTGCAGGTCCTTTTGCCCAAAAGATCTGCGGGGGACTGATACCCCGGCCTTTCCGCCCAGAGCTGATTGCCGAACGGCTCCACAGTAAAGCGGCCTCACCGTGGGGTGGGGTGACGGCTCTCCAAACGAAATCGGCCCCCGGAGAAAATCTCCGGGGGCCGATTCTTCTGAGAGAACTTACTTCTGGGTCACGGTCTCGGCGAACATGCCGCCACCGCTGTTCGTCCAGGCGATGGTGCCGTTCTGGAACTCGGTGATCCAGCCGCCACCGGAGACCTTGTAGCCGCCGCCGGTCTGGGCCTCATCGCTGGTCGGGAAACCCAACGCACCGCCGGGCCCGCCCTGGGCGGTGTAGACGTCGAGGATCTCGCCCTGGACCAGGTGCGCCCCGGTCGACGGCGAGGAGAAGATGGTGCCGTTTGTGAACGCCAGGATGGTGCCGTCACCGACCTCCTCCGCTACGGCCGTCGGTGCTCCGAGAGCCGTCGCGCCACCCGCCTTCTCGTAGGCGGCCGCGGTCGGGCCATCAAGCGAAACATCGCCCAGCCCCGGCACATTGAGCGTGGTCGGGGTGCCGTTCATCACCGACGACACGACGCTGGAGGCTGCGCTGCCCGCGCTGCTGGCGGCACTTCCGGCCGCGGATGCGGCGCTGCTGGCCGCGGTGCCGGCTGCACTGCCCGCGCTGCTGGCGGCACTTCCGGCCGCACTGGCGGCCGACGATCCGACGCTCGAGGCGCTGGAGGCGAGATCCTTGGTGGCTTCCTTGGTTGCGGAACAACTCACGGCGAAGGCTGCGGCGATGGCGAGGCCGCCCGCCGCGGCCGCGGCACGGGCCATAGTGGTGTTCATATTCTTAGCTTCTCCTCTGGTGGATTCGGCGGCATGCGACGCATCCGTCGGAGCAAAACTTAGCAAATCGTGCGAGCAGATCTACAGGTCATTGACATTGCGCTATCGGCAATCCGTCCGACGTGAAGATAAACCTGGTGCATATGTGGCTGGTGATACCCACGCGAGGGGGACCCGTTTGGTGGTCCAGCTGCTACGCGACGTGGGGTTGGTGGGTCGTTAGCCCACCGTAGTGCGAAGTCGGTTTTCGGTCTTACGGAGCTGAAGCGGCAATCGCCTCGGAACTCACCGGCGGCTGGGTGCTGAGGTTCGACCCAAGCGACTTTTCAGGGCCGGTACGGATCCGGGGTGCCCATCGGAATCAGCGGATGCTCCTTGACGCTCTTGTCGAAGTCGCCCACGACCTTCAGCACCGGACCCACCACCCACGAGTCCGGTGTCGGCTTCTCTTCGCGGGGGTCGGTGAAAAGGTTGTAGATCATCGGCACGGGGTATTTGGCCGGCGGATCGAACATGGTGTCCTGCCGGTAGAAGTGCACCTTCCAGTTGCGCCACTTGACTGCCTGGAGTCGATCGGCGCACCAGACCGGGAAGCTCTCGCGCGCCGATTTGTCGGTCTTGCCGAGGAAGAAGTCCGATTGGTCGAGGCTGTCGAAAGGTCGGTCGGTCGGCACTGTCGCGCCGCCGAATCGGGCCAGTGTCGCGAACATGTCGACGCCGTGGATGATCTCGTTCGTTTCCCGGCCGGCCGGAATCTTGCCGGGCCAGCGCACTATGAACGGCACCCGGATACCGCCCTCGAGTGCGGTGAAGTACTGGCCTCGCCACGGCCCGGCCCAGCCGTCCCAGGGTCGGATGAACTCCGGGCCGTTGTCACTGGTGAAGATGACGATCGTGTTGTCGCGGATGCCATCCCGATCGACCGCGTCGAGGATCTGCCCGACGTTGGAGTCCATTTCGGCGAGCATGTCCGCCCAGTCGCCGTTTCCGGTCCTGCCCTTGAACTGGGGGTTGGGTTCGGTGGGCAGGTGTGGTTGGGTGAATGCCACATAGGCCAAGAAGGGTTGGTCGGACTTACTCTTCTTGTCGATGTAGGACACCGCACGGCGGGTGATCTCAGCGTCAATCAGGCGGCGCTGCTCCACGTCGTAGATCCCGAGCGGGCGGCTCTTCTCGCCTTTGCGGCCTTCCATCATCTGCTCGGCCGGCATAATGTCGGGAGACCATCCCGGCGAGGACGGCCATAACGATTCGTCGGTCGTGCGAGGAATGCCGAACCACTCGTCGAAACCCTGATCATTGGGCAGGCGGCCGTCGTTGCTACCGAGGTGCCACTTGCCGAAGTAGCCGGTGGCATACCCCGCGTCGGACAACGCCTCGCCGATCGTCACTTCCCATTGGGTAAGGCCGTCGGCGACGCCGCCGAACGGAACCGAGTGGGTGCCGGACCGAATCGCCCAGCGACCGGTCAGCAGACTGGACCGACTCGGCGTGCACTGGGTCTCCATGTTGGCGTTGAGGAAACGTGTGCCGTCGGTGGCGAGAGAGTCGATGCGCGGTGTCGCGGCGCCGCGGGTGATGCCGCCGCCGTAGGCGCCGATCTCACCGTAACCGAGGTTGTCGCTGAGGATGAAGACGATGTTGGGTTTGGCGGCATCGCCGTTTGAACTCGTCTCGCCCACGCCGGCCGGTCGGGCGGGCTTCGACGAACACGCCGGCGTGATCGCCCCCAAACCTGCGATAGCAATGCCGCCGAGAACCCTGCGCCGAGACATCTTCCCCGCGTTGGAGCCACCCTCGGCAACGTCATCTGAACCGGGTTGGGTCACGAGTGGTTATTCTCCTCCCTGGACTGGCCGCCCTGCTGAACTGGATCGAAGACTGGCGGACCGAATCCGCTCAGACGGATAGGTCCGCGGCCACGATCTCGTCGGCGGCCCGCCGGCCGGACCGGATGGCACCGTCCATATAGCCGTTCCACACCGGCGAGGTTTCCGCCCCCGCCCAGTGAATGCGGCCCACCGGCTCGGACAGCGCCTTGCCGTACTGGGTCCACGCCCCGGCCGCGAGGCGACCGCCGTAACAGCCGCGGGTGAATTCCTCTTTGTTCCAGTCCTGTTCGAGGAAATCGAACGGTTCCCCCGCGCGGGGGCCGAAGTACTTCACCAGCGCGCCGAGCACAATCTCGCGGCGTTCCCGCGGGCTCAGAGCGGTCGCGGTGCGGGCGTGGGCGCCCTCCAGAAACCCCACCAGCACCCCACACGATGAATCGGGCGGGCTGTTGTCGAAGCACACGTTGAAGGCGTCATCCAAGCTCAGCACGTAACCGCTCAGGCCGTCCTCGCGCCAAAACGGTGTGTCGTAGCCGACTTCGAACTTGATCACCGCACCGGCGGGCATCTGCTGGGTGAGCCCGTCGCGCAGGGCCGGCAACGGGGGCGAGTACCGGATCCGGCCGGCCAGCGTCGGGGGAATTGCGACCACCACCCGCTTCGCGCTGACGCTACCGCCCTCGTACTCCACGCTCACACCGTCGTCGTCGTGCCGGATCGTCCGGACCACCGCACCCAGGCGCACCCGGTCGCCGAGTGCCGCGGCCATCCGTTCGCTGATCTGGTGGGTGCCCCCGACCACCCTGGAATCCTGGGCGCCGCCCTTGGCAGAGACCAGGCAGGCCATGCTGGTGCCCGATTTGACATAGAACAAAAAGTGCAGCAGCGACAGTTCCGGTGATTCCGCCGAGAACACCCCCGGCACGACCAGGCGGAAGAGCCGCCGAGCGAGAGGATCGTCGGTGTTCGCGACGATCCAGGAGTCCAGTGTCTGGCTGTCCAGAACCGCGGCGTCCGCGGTCTCCCACGGCGCCTCCAGGTTCACGGTGACGGCCAAGGACTCCAACACTTCCAGGAGTCGGCCCACCTCCATCGCCGACTCCAACGGCAAGCCGAAGGTCTCGTCGGAGTAGCGGACGAGGTTGCCGTCGAACACGGTCAGGCTCTCCCCTTTCTCGTGTTGGGGGAATGTCTCCAGGCCCAGTTCGTTGATCAACCCGAGCACCGCGTCCTGGGTCGGACCGACCCATTGCCCGCCCAACTCCACCGGCACGCCGTTGCTCAGGACGCCCCCGAAGGTGCGGCCCGCCACCCGGTCGCGGGCCTCCAGGACGATCACCGACCTGCCGTCGGCGACCAGCGCACGGGCCGCGCTCAGCCCGGCGAGCCCGGCTCCCACCACCACAACGTCGACGTCGGTCATTTCGGCTCCTCCGTCCAAGTCAGTCGACTGACTGAAGTCATCGAAACATACGGCCCCGGTGGCGGGCGGGCAAGCGGTTCCGGCGAATACCTCGCCGTTCAGTCGCGCCGGCGGCCGCGGCGTTCCCGGACTCCGGTGAGCCCGACGATCATCTCGATCATGGCGTCGAGGTCCTCCCGCGACCGGGACGCGTCGGGGTCGCAGACGTGTTGCAGGATCAACCCGTCGATGCCGGCCACCATCACCCGGCCCAGCCGGGCGAAAGGCACCGCGGACCTCTCGCCGGCGTTGTCGGCGGCCTCCTGTAACCATGCGGCGACGACGCCGCAGTACCGCTCGTACTGCCAGCGGGCCAGGTCCTCCTGACCGGCGGTCCGCAGGGCATAGGTGGTCAACTCGTACTGCATGAGTTGCAGATTGCGCTCCTCGGCGACCAGCCGAGACCAGAAGGTGCTCACGCCATGGCGGATCGCGCCCTCTAGCCCACCCCCCAGTTCGACGTCCTCCTTGAGCAGGGCCGCGATCTCCTCGACCACTTCCTCGATCACCGCCCGCAGCAAGAGCTCCTTGGACGGGAACACGTATTGCAAAGTGCCCAAGGGAATCCCGGCCTCCTCGGCGATGGCGCGCAGCGAGGTCCGCGCCACCCCGTCGCGCATCAACACGATTTGGGCTGAGGCCACCAACTGACGCCGCCGAACCGCGGCTTCGATGTACACCATGGGCGCCTCGGAACTAGCTCTCGTCGGTGAAGTTGCGCGTCACCGACGGGCCGACCGGGATGCCCGAGGTCACGGACCCGGCGACGGGGTCGATCCGTTGTGTCGTGGCTCCGCGCAGTGGGCCGCCCGCATAACCGCTGAGCTCGCCGGAACCGCAATTGTCCACGTGAAAAAACGACACAGTGGGCCGTACGCCCATAGCGTTTCCTTTCACCTGCGGACCGCGCTGGCCTGGTCCTGCCGCGGATCTCTGAGATCAGTGCATGTCGTTGCCGATTCACCCTGCCCAAACATTCGGGCAACAGAGTCGCACAATGACTGGAACACTACGAGGGGCTTACCTCGCACGTTATCCGCCGCGCGCGATATCCCGGAAGCACATCATCACAGCGATTACGCTTGGGCACCAGGGCGGCAGCGTCGTCGCCCAGGGCGAGGAGCGAGGATGCCGGCACGAACCGCCAGTGATCTCGGCTTGCCGCACGGCAAGACCATGATCGTGCACGCCGCCGACGGCACCCGGCTGCACACCGAGGTGTTCGGACCTGCCGACGGCTACCCCGTCGTCCTGGCCCACGGGATCACCTGTTCGGTGCGCGTCTGGCATGCGCAGATCAAGGACCTGTCCCGCGACCACCGCGTGATCGCCTACGACCATCGCGGCCACGGCCGCAGTGGCGTGCCATTGCCGTCCGCCTTCAGCCTCGAACACCTGGCGGCCGACTTGGACGCCGTGCTCGCGGCCACGTTGCGGCCCGGCGAACGCGCGGTGATCGCCGGTCACTCCATGGGCGGCATTGCGATCAGCTGCTGGTCGGATCGGTTCCGCCACCGTGTGGCCGAGCGTGCCGACGGTGTTGCCCTGATCAACACCACTACCGGTGAGCTGGTAGAGAAAATTAAGCTATTGCGTGTTCCGCGCGCGCTTGCCGGCGGCCGAGTCGCGGCCGCACGCAGCATGATCCGTTCGCTTGGCGGGGCTCCGCTTGTCCGCGGTGCCCAGCCCGGCAGCCGCCGGTTCGTCCGGATGATGGCCGTCGGCGCCGACGCCGATCCGGCGATCACAGAACTCGTGCACGAACTGTTCGCTGCCACCCCGCCTGCCGGCCGCGGCGCGTGGGCGCGTGTTCTGGTCGACGAGGTCGGCCCGGAGCACATCGACCTGACCGGGCTCACTGTGCCGACCCTGGTGATCGGCAGTGCCAAGGACCGACTGCTACCGATCAGCCAGGCCCGAAAGATCGCCGCCGCCGCGCCCAACCTGACCAAGCTGGTCGAGATGCCCGGCGGACACTGCTCGATCCTCGAACACCCCGGCGATGTCAACCGGTACCTACGCGAACTGATCGCTGTGGCGACGTCGTCGTCGGCCCCGTCGGTGTCGACGCGACGCATCAGTTCCTGAGCGCTCCCGTCAGTTCCTCAGCGCCGCAGTCACTTCCGCGGCCGCCCGCTGTCCGGAGCGCACCGCCCCGTCCATGAATCCGGTCCACTCGTCGGCGGTTTCGGTTCCGGCCCAGTGCAGCGGGCCGACCGGCTGGCGCAGTAGCGGTCCGAACTGGGTCCACGATCCCGGCGGTACCGCGGCTGTTGGTCCACCCGGGGCGAAAGGCTCAGCGCCCCAACGGTGGTCGAGGTAGTCGATGGGCTCGGCAGCCTCGGCGCCGAAGATGGCGGCGAAGCCGACCAACGCCGTCGCGCGCCGCTGCTCCGGGGGTAACGCATCGAATCCCCGTGCGTCGACGAACCCGAGAAGCACACCGGGGCCGCCGGATTCGGGGCCGACGTCGAAGGTGATGAACACTGGGCCCTCGTCGGAGAGCGCCTGACCGGATAGTCCGTTGTCGCGCCAGAACGGACGCTGATAGGCGGCGTAAGCCTTGGACAATGCGCCCTGCGGCCACCGCTGCGACAGCTGCTGATACCCGATCGGTGGTGCGGGCGCGATATCGATGTCCAGTCGATGCGCGGGCGGGATCGCCACGATGGTGCGGCGCGCCTCCACCACGCCGGCCGATGACATCACCGCCACCGCGTCATCCGACCACTCGATGTGGGTGACCGCCGCGTTCAGTCGCACTCGCTCGCCGAGTTCGGCGGCCATGACGGTGGAGATCTGATGGCTGCCGCCGGGGAAGTGATCCTGCTGGGCGCCGTCGACGACGTCGAGCATGCGGTCCAGGCCGCCTGCGGCGTTGACGTAACGCACCGCGTGCAGCATGGACACCTCGTCGGGCTCCGCGCCCCAGGTGACCCGCGCCATGATCGCCATCAGGTCACACGATGACGCGGTGGCGCCGATCGAGCGCAGCCAGCCGCCGAGGGTCATTGCGTCCAACTTCGCAGCCCTGGGTGCCGACCACGGTTCAGCGATGTTCACCGTTCGCGAGATCCGGGCGAACTGCCATTGGATGCGGCCGATATCGAGCACCCCGATCAGGCCGAGTGTGGGGATGGTGCCGTGGTAGCGCCGCACCGTGCCGCGCCAACGGATCAGATTGGCCCCGTCGTTGAAGGTCGGGGTGGTGTCGCAGCCGAGGTCGGCGGCCAGTTTCAAGACCGCGTCCTGGGTGGGCCCGACGAACGATGCGCCCAAGTCGACGGGCACCCCGGCCAGCATGGCGGAGTTGGTCCGGCCGCCGACCCTGTCGCGGCCCTCGAGCACCACCACGTCGAACCCGCTACGGGTCAGTTCGCGCGCCGCCGTCAGGCCCGCCAGGCCGGCCCCGATCACGATCACGTCATGCGACATGGCTCCATTCTGACGGACTCCGTTGGGTGTGGTCGGACCAGGTGGGCGTGCCCCTATCGTCGGTTGGCGGCCCGGGTCTATGGTGGCTCTGCCGTGAAAGTTCTTACCGCCCTCTTCGGGCCCACCGATGCGATCGACCGTTCGCTAGCCCTGCGCGAGGCGGGCGCGGCGGGGGTATTCACCTTCGAAGGCCCGCACGATGTGTTCGCGCCGCTGACTCTGGCGTCGACCGTTGGTGGCCTGGATCTGATGACCAATGTGGCAATTGCGTTCCCGCGCAACCCGATCCAGCTCGCACATCAGGCCTACGACCACCAGCTGCTGTCCGGTGGGCGGTTCACCCTCGGGCTTGGCACCCAGATCCGCACCCAGATCGAGAAGCGCTACGGGGCGGAGTTCGAGCGGCCGGTGGGACGGATGCGCGAACTCGTCGGCGCCCTACGGGCGATTTTCACGACCTGGCAGACCGGGGAGCGGCTGGACTTCCGCGGCGAGTTCTACCGGCACACCCTGATGACGCCGACGTTCACACCCGGACCGAATCCCTTCGGCCCGCCGCCCATTTACGTCGGCGCGCTCGGCCCGCAACTGACCCGGGCCACCGCGGAGGTGGCCGACGGGCTGCTGGTGATGCCGTTCGGGACGACACGTTTTCTGAGCGAAGCGACCATGCCAGCAGTACGCAGGGGCCTGGCCGCCGCCGGCCGGTCCGAGACCGACTTTGCGCTGGTGCCCGAGATCATCGTCTCGGCAGGCGAGGATCACGACGCGACCCGTCGACTGCTGTCGTTCTACGGGTCCACCCCGGCTTATCGGCCGGTGCTCGACATCCACGGCTGGGGTGATCTGCAGCCCGAACTCAACGCCATGTCCAAACAGGGCAGGTGGAATGACATGGCCGCGCTGATCACCGACGACGTGTTGCACACCATCGCCGCCTGCGGCACCCCGCAGCAGATCGCCGCGCATATCCGCCAGCGGATTGCGGCCGCCGAGGGGTTAGCCGATACGGTCTGCCTCTATCAGCCCGGGCCGATCGCCACCGACGTGCTGGCCACGATCGTCGACGAACTGCGCGGATAGCGCCTCTTGCACCCGTTGAGTGAGGAACCACGCCGACAAATCGCGAGTTGAGGCCTGCGTGGTTCCTCACTCAGCGAGGGATTTGGCGCCTGCGGCCTAGGGCGCTGTATCGATGGCGCCTACGGGCCCTTCGGGTCCCTACGGCGCGGTATCGATGGCGCCTACGGCCTACGGCCTACGGCCTACGGCGCGACGGTGAGCCAGTCGGCGAAGCCGGACGGGTCGTGGCGGCCGAGTGCGCCGTGCTCGAACAGCCCCCAGCCCTCCAGTGGTGCCGACGAGTCGTCGTAGCAGATCGCCCGTCCGACGTGGTCGATCACGCCGAATCCCGAGCGGCCGATGATGGCCGGATCGTTCATATCGTAGGTGAGTCGCTCGGTGAACTTGTCGCCCTTCCACACGCCGTGGATCCAATCCGAGTCGCCGCCGTAGCCGCCGCCGACGTGGATGGGCACGGGCAACTTGGACTCGACCTCGAACCGCACCGGTGTACCGGTAGCGTCGGTTGCGTCGATGGTGGCACCGGTGGGAATCCGTGTGCCGGAACGGTAGTGAATCTTCACCCGTGGCCAGCCCAACTGCTCGACGCGGCCGTCGCGCCAGATCCGGGTGCAGTCGTTCATGGAACGGAACCCGCTGGGATCCTCCTGAATGATCATGACGACAGCGAAATCGTCGAACGCCATCGGCACGTACAACCACCACATGCCCTCGAACGGCGGGTCGGCCGGCCGTCCGGCGGGTTCGGCCTCACCGATCGGCCGGATGCCCCATGACCGGTCGCGGCTGCCGATCCAGGTTGCGGGGTCGACGGCGATCTCGGTCCCGTCGATCACGATCTGCCCGCTCCAGGAACCCAGTTGGGCGAACCGCTGCGCATCCAGTGTCACCCGGCTGCCCGCCCGCATCACATGCCGTTGCTCCTGCACTACCGGGAACAGGCCCTCCCAGGTCAGGTCGAGTTCGACGCCCTCGGTCTCCTCCATGACGATCCGTATCGTCTGCAGCGGGTCGACGACCTCGACGCGGTATCCGTTGACGTGCTGGTGGAGCCGGTTCTGGTCGATGGCATCCGATAGGTGCACCGCGGTCTGCTGATGCGCCTCGCCGCCGTACCTGCCACCCCCGCGACGGGAGACCAGCACGTAGGCGTCCTTAACCCCGAGGTTGGGGTAGTACCCGATACCGGTGATCAGGAAGATCTCGCCGCTGCGGTCATGGGCGTTGAAGTAGGAACGGTCATAGAAGTTGCGGTCCGAGGGTCCCGGCCAGGCGATCGGCTGGGGGACCTGGTGGACGGGGTACTCGTCGAGCGGTCCGAGCATTACAGGGCTTCTCCTTCGATGAGTCGCTTTAACAAACCCCCGTGGTAGAACATCGACTCCACATCCTCGGGCTTCTCGATCTCGCCGAAGTGCACCCGACGCGCACCGGTTCGCATGAACACCACGCACCAGATCACCGCGGAGTAGATATAGAACCAGCGCAGGTCGCCGAGTTCGACGCCGGCGAATTTCTGATAGGTGGCACGCACGTCCTCCTCGCGCATCACCTCCGGCAGCCCGGGCAGACCGGCCAGGCCGGCCAGTTCCTGAAAGACCATGTGCGCGAAGATGATCCACGCCGCGTCCAGCTCCCGGGGGCCGACGGTCGCCATCTCCCAGTCCAGTACCGCCACCGGCCGGAAGTCGCGGTAGAGCACGTTACCGATCCGGGAGTCGCCCCAGGCCAGCACCGGTTCGCCGGCGGCGACGTCGGCGGGGAAATTGTCCTCGAGCCACGCCAGTGCGGTCTCCACCAACTCCGAGCTGCCGATATCCGGCACGGCGAACTGATACCACTGCTTGAGCCATTCGAAATGGCGACGCAATGCGGTATCACCAGGCGGGTCCACCTCGGCCAGGAAGCCGAAAGTCTTGCCGGCGTTGGGAATTGCGTGCAGCTTGGCCAGCACCTCGATGGTGGCGTCCTGCAACTCTCGCTTCTTGTCTGCTGGAGCGTCAGCGAACCAGTTACCGCCGAAGGTGTAGGGCATCACATCGGGCGGCACGATGCCCTCGACGAGATCCATCAGGAAGAACGGACTGCCGAGTACGTCACCGGTCGGTTCGATCCAGCGCACCCGCGGCACTGGCACGTCGGTCAACTCTGCAACGAGTCGGATCACGTCGTACTGGTGGTCCATCCGGTAGTCGATGAACACCGGCACGTCTTGGGCGGTCGGGGCCACCCGCGCCACCCACTTCTCCTCGACTGCCTCGCCGTTCTGCTCCCAGCGTCCGGTCAGGATGATCGTCTCCGAGGACATTCCGTTGGAGTCGACGCCGCTCTCGACGGTCACCTCCGGCCGGATGCCCGACGGCATAACGGTGGAGAGCCATTCGGACAGCAGTGCGGGGAGCGTGCTGATATCGCGGCCCGAGCGCTGTAGGCGCCCGACATCGGCATCGACGGCTGGCTGGTTGGTCAAGCTGTCCTCCAACTCATGTGTGGTTTGCGGTGACGACGGTGCCATATTGTGGGCCGAGACGTGGCGGCTTGTCCAAGATCGAGAGAGTGGCCGTTCACCGACATCGCAATGGCGCTGGGCTAAATCGTGAACCTGGCCGCGCTTTCAGCGAGGTCGAGCAGCGGTTGCGGAAACACGCCGAGTGCGAATGTAATCAGCAGTGTCAGGCCGATCACCGCGACACTGATCGCACTGGGTGGCGCCACCTCGGGTGCGTCATCGGGCGGGTCGGAAAAGAACATCATCACGATCACCCGCACGTAGAAGTAGGCGGCGATCCCGCTGGTAATCACGCCGACGATCACCAGGGGGATCGCCCCGCTCTGACCGGCGGCCTTGAAGACCGCAAACTTACCAATGAACCCGCTGCTCAACGGGATGCCGGCCAAGGCCAGCAGGAACAGCGAGAATGTCGCACCGGCCACCGGATAGCGCCGGCCGAGGCCGGCCCAACGGGCCAGGGCGGTCTCCTCGGTGCCGTCGCGTCCGCGGACCACCCCGACGAAGGCGAACGCGCCCAGCGTGCTGAACCCGTACGCCACCAGGTAGAACAGCGTGCCCGTGATTCCGGCCGGGTTGGCGGCGACGACTCCGGTGAGAATAAAGCCGGTGTGCGCCACCGCTGAATAGGCGAGCATGCGCTTAACGTCTCGCTGGGTCACCGCGGCGATGGTGCCGACGACCATGGTCAGGATCGCGATCGTCCAGAGCGCCGGACGTAATTGGTTGGCGAGTGCTGGTACAGCGACGTAGAGCAATCGCAGCAGTGCGCCGAACGCGGCGATCTTGGTGGCCGCAGCCATGAATGCGGTGATCGGGGTGGGCGCGCCCTGGTACACATCGGGAACCCACGCATGAAACGGAACCGCGCCGACCTTGAAGAGCAGTGCGGCGGCCACCAGGGCGGTGCCGATGAGTGCCAGGCCCCGGCTACCCGATCCGGCGTCGACGGCCGCTGCGATACCGGACAGACTCAGGGTGCCGGCATAGCCGTACAGCAGGGCCATGCCGTAGAGGAAGAACGCCGATGAGAATGCCCCCAGCAGAAAGTATTTCAACGATGCTTCCTGGGAAAGCAGCCGTCGGTGCCGAGCAAGACCGCACATCAGGTAAAGCGGAAGCGAGAACACCTCCAGTGCGATGAACATCGTCAGCAGGTCGTCGGCGGCCGGGAACAGCATCATGCCGCCAACGGCGAACATGGTCAGCGGGAACACCTCGGTCTGGGCGACTCCGGCCTTGGCGGCGACCTTCTCGGCAACACTGCCGGGCGCCAACGAGGCCTGCGCGGTGAACGCATCCAAACCCGAAGTGCCGGAATCGAATCCGCGACGACGCTCAGCCATCAGCGCCACGCCCAGGATACCGATCAAGAGGATGGCGCCCTGCAGTATCAGTGCGGGCCGGTCGACGGCAACCGCATCCACCGCCGCCGGCCGTCCTGCGCCGGGGCCGAGGGTCGCATAGACCCGCACTCCAGCGACGAATGCCGCCGACATGCCGATAATGCTGAGCCCCAGCTGGATTCCATAGCGGGTGCGGCGCGATCCGAAGGCTTCCACCAGCACTCCGGCCACGGCGACGCAGAACACGATCAGCACTGGCGACAGCGTGGCGTACTCGATGCTCGGTGTCGTCATCGCGAACCCCCGGCCGTCAGTGCGGGGGCGGGATCGCTCTGATGAATCGACGACATCGTATGGCCAACAGCCGGATTGATGACGTCCAGTGCCATTTTGGGGTACACCCCGAGTGCGATGAGCAGGGCGATCAGTGGCACCACCACCAGGAGTTCGCGCGGCCGAAGGTCTGTGACGCTGTCATTTCCGGCGGTGACCGGGCCGGTCATCATCCGTTGATACATCCAGAGCACGTAGACCGCGGAGAGCACCAGGGACATTGCGGCGATGACCGCGAACACCGGGTAGCGGTTGTACGTGCCGAGCAGTACCAGCAACTCGGAGATGAAGGGGCCCATACCGGGCATGGCCAGGGTCGCCAGGCCGGAGATCAGAAAGGTTCCGGCCAGTATCGGGGCGACCTTCTGCACGCCGCCGAAGTCCGCGATGGCCCGGGTGCCGCGGCGACTGACAAGGAAGCCCGCGATGAGGAACAGGGCCGCGGTGGAGAAGCCGTGGTTGACCATATAGAGCGTGGACCCGGACTGGCCCTGGCTGGTCATCACGAATATGCCGAGGATGATGAAGCCGAAGTGGCTGATCGAGGTGTAGGCGATCAACCTGATGACGTCGGTCTGCCCGATCGCCACCACTGCCCCGTAGATGATGCCGATGACGGCGAGGGTGATGATCGCGGGACGGAAAAGCGTTGCGGAGTCCGGGAAAAGCGGCAGGCAGTAGCGGAGCATGCCGAAGGTGCCGACCTTGTCCATGACCGCCATCATCAGTACCGCCGAGGCCGGGGTCGCCTGCACAGCGGCGTCGGGTAGCCAGCGGTGCAGTGGCCACAGCGGTGCCTTGACCGCGAAGGCGAACATGAAACCACCGAAGATCGCGTTGGCGACCGCGGGTGGGATGACGAATGTGCCTGCCGAGACCGCGTCGGCAATCGCGCGGAAGTCGAACGTGCCACCGCCGAACACGCTCGCCCGCGACGTTGCCACGTACAGTCCGATCAGGGCGGCCAGCATCACCAGGCCGCCGAAGAGGTTGTACAGCAGGAACTTCACCGCCGCCCTCCCCGACGCCGGGCCGCGGGAGCCGAAGCCGCCGATGAGGAAGTACATCGGGATCAGCATCGCCTCGAAGAACACATAGAACAGCAGGATGTCCAGTGCCATCAACGACATCAGCACCATGCCTTCGACCGCCAGCATCAGCGCGACGTAAGCCTGCGGAGCGCGGCCGGAGATCCCGGACTTTTCGTCGATGTCGTTCCATCCGGCGATCAGCAGCAAGGGCATCAGGACGGCGGTCAGAACCACCAGCGCTAAGGCGATGCCATCGACGCCGAGGATGTAGCCGGTACCGAAATAGCTTATCCAGGTGTGGTTTTCGACGAACTGGTAGCGCTCGCCAGCCGGATTGAAACGCATCGCGACTATGACGGTCACTGCGAGAACGGCCAGCGACGCCGCAAGCCCGGCGTACTTGGCCGCCTGACGCTGTGCGGCCGGCAGCGCGATGATGATGACAGCGCCGATCACCGGAAGTGCCCACAGCAGCGTCAGCCAGGGGACGGTCGTCACAGACTCACCTCCACATCGCCGTGAGCAAGACCGCGCCGGCCACCAGAGCGGTACCGGCCAGCATCGACAGTGCGTAGGTGCGGGCGAATCCGGTCTGCAGGCCGCGCAACCCGTCGGAGAACCGGGTCACCAGTGCCGCGACGCCACCGACACTTCCTTCGACCACCTTCTCGTCGACCACCATGAGCGCTCTGCTCAACTGCTGGCCGGGGCGCATGAAGGCGGCCTCGTTGACCGCATCGCCGTAAAGGTCGCGGCGGGCGGCGACGGTGAGCGCGGAGACGTCCTGCGGCGCGGTCTGCGGCACCGCGCGCAGGGCGTACTGGCGATAGGCGATCACCACACCGATGGCCACCGCGGCCAGGGCGGCGGCCGTGATGACCCAGGCCGGGATGATGTGTTCGGCTTCGTGGCTGCCGACAACGGGTTCCAGCCAGTTCTGCAGCCTGCCGCCCATCGACAACACCGCACCGGCGCCAACCGACCCGATGGCCAGCACCACCATCGGCACCGTCATCGCCGCAGGCGACTCGTGCGGGTGCGTGGCTGTTCCTTCCCCCGAGGCTTCGCTTGCCCCCAGGGGAGCCTTCCATCGGGGCTGCCCGAAGAAGGTCAGCAGCATCACCCGGGTCATGTAGAAGGCGGTGAGCGCCGCGCCCAGCAGAGTTGCCCCGCCCAGCACGATGCCTTTGAGTCCGCCTGCGTTGAAGGCAGTTTCGATGATGGCGTCCTTGGAGAAGAACCCGGCGAACGGGGGCACGCCGATGATGGCGAGGTAGCCGAGTCCGAACGTGATGAAGGTGACCGGCATCAGCTTTCGCAGTCCGCCGAATCGGCGCATATCGGTCTCGTCATCGCATCCGTGCATCACCGAGCCTGCGCCGAGGAACAGCCCGGCTTTGAAGAATCCGTGGGTGAGCAGATGCAGGATCGCCACCGCGTAGCCAGCCGGGCCGAGTCCGGCGGCGAGCACCATGTAACCGATCTGGCTCATGGTGGACGCGGCCAGGGCCTTCTTGATGTCGTCCTTGGCGCAGCCGATGATCGCGCCGAACAACAACGTCACCGCGCCCACGATCACCACCGCGGTCTGTGCGGCCGGAGCGAGGTTGAACACCGGTCCGGACCGCACGATCAGATACACGCCTGCGGTCACCATGGTCGCGGCGTGGATCAGCGCCGACACCGGCGTGGGGCCTTCCATGGCATCGCCGAGCCAGGACTGCAGCGGAACCTGCGCACTCTTTGCGCAGGCGCCCAGTAGCAGCAGCAGGCCGATAGCGTTGAGAGTGCCCGGGCTCATGCGTGGCGCGGCATCGAACACCGTGCTGAAGTCCAGCGACCCCACCGTCGCGAACATGACCATCAACGCGATCGCCAGGCCGACGTCACCGACCCGATTGACGACGAACGCCTTCTTGGCGGCGGTGGCCGCGCTGGGTTTGTAGGACCAGAACCCGATCAGTAGGTAGGAGGCCAGGCCGACGCCTTCCCAGCCCAGGTAGAGAACCAGGAAGTTGTCAGCGAGCACCAAAACGAGCATCGCGGCCACGAACAGGTTGAGGTAGCCGAAGAATCGGCGCCGGTCCGGATCGTGCGCCATGTAGCCGATCGAGTAGATGTGGATCAGCGCTCCGACACCGGTGATCAGCAGCACGAAGCAGATCGACAGGGCGTCGACTGCGACGCTGAAGTTCACGTTCAGCTCACCCACCGAGACCCAGGAGAACAGCACCTCCCGAACTGCCCGGTCCTCCGCCGTCCGGCCGAGCAGATGCGCGAAAAGCACTATGCCGCAGACGAATGAGCCGATTACCGTCGCGCAGCCCAGCAGATGTCCCCACGCGTCGGTTGCGCGTCCGCCGAGCAGCAGAACCGCTGCCCCGGTCAGGGGCAGCGCAAAGGTGAGGACGAGAAGCGCGTTCATGTCAGTGCCGCAGCAGGTGGGACTCGTCCACGTCGGCGTTGCGACGGGTCCGGAAGATACTGACGATGATGGCCAGGCCGACCACCACCTCGCAGGCCGCCACCACCATGGTGAAGAACGCGACCGCCTGTCCCTCGAGCGTGCCGTGCATCCGGGCGAAGGTGACGAACGCCAGATTGCCGGCGTTGAGCATCAATTCCACACACATGAACATGACGATCGCGTTGCGCCGCAGCAGGACTCCGGCGGCGCCGATGGTGAACAGCAGGGCTGACAGGTAGAGGTAGTTATCGGGGTTCATCGACCGCCCCGCAGGGTGTCACTCACCGAGGACCGTTCATCGGAGCCGTCGGGCAACCGGGCCATGGTGTCGACGGCGTTGTGCCGCGCGTAGACGCCCGGGTTGGGCAGCGGGGTGGCTCGGCTGCCGTCACGGAACCGTTCGACGGCCAACTCGCGTTGGGTCCTTCGGGGCTCGAAACGTTCCCGGTGGGCCAGCACCATCGCGCCCAGTGCCGCGGTGATCAACAGTGCGCTGGTCAATTCGAAGGCCCACAGGTTACGAGTGAAGATCAGATCGGCCAGGCCCTGCACGTTGCCGCCCTCATTGGCTCGGGTCATGCCGGCGAACTTGGACGTGGTCATGGTGCCGATCGCGGCGGCCAGCAGCAGGCCGAATCCCAGACCTGCCGTGATCGCCGCAAACCGTTGCCCCCGAATGGTTTCCACCAGGGACTGGGCGGAATCCACGCCGATGAGCATCACTACGAAGAGGAACAGCATCATCACCGCGCCGGTGTACACCACGATCTGGACCACGCCGAGGAATGGTGCGTCCTGGGCCATGTAGATCGCCGCAAGCGCGATCATCGTCGTTGCCAGGAAGATGGCCGCGTACACCGCTTTGGGAGCGGCGATGACACCGATTGCACCGATCAGTGCGATCGCGCCGAATATCCAGAACGCGACAGCCTCGGTGGTGGAGGTGCGACTCAGCGCGTCGGCGGCCAGCACGGTGATATCGAATGTCACCCGCTCACTTCCCGGTCCGCGCCGGTGATCCGGCCGAGGTAGTAGTCGTCGTCGGATGCGCCGGGAGCCATTGGGTGTGGTGGTTGTTCCATTCCGGGCTGTAGCGGAGCCAGCAGTTTGTCCTTACCGAAGATCAGATCCTGCCGGTTGTCGTCGGCCATCTCGTAGACATTGGTCATCGTCAACGCCCGGGTCGGACAGGCTTCGAGACACAACCCGCAGCCGATGCAGCGCAGATAGTTGATCTGATAAACCTGGCCGTAGCGCTCGCCGGGGGAGAAGCGCTCCGTTTCGGTGTTGTCCGCGCCCTCGACGTAGATGGCGTCGGCCGGGCAGGCCCAGGCGCACAGTTCGCAACCGATGCACTTCTCCAGGCCGTCGGGGTAGCGGTTGAGTTGGTGGCGCCCGTGGTAGCGCGGCGCCACTGGTCCGGGTTTCTCCGGGTACTCCTCAGTGATGGGCTTTTTAAACATCGTCCCGAAGGTGACGCCGAACCCGGCGATGGCGTCAAGGAATTTAGGCACGTGCGGCCTCCCTGGTAGGTATCGGCGGCACGGGGAAGGATCCGGTTGCCGGTGGTGGCGCGGGCGGTACTTTGCGACGAATCCGCTTGCCCCGCAGGTTCAGCAGTCCGACCACCACGGTGAGCAGTAGTGCGGCGGCGATCAGGTTCGCCACGATACCGTCGACGTGGGCGTTGTGCAGCACGGCCACCACAAGGATCCACACCAGCGACACCGGGATCAACAACTTCCAACCGATTGCCATGAACTGGTCGTAGCGCAGCCGCGGCAGCGTGGCGCGCAACCACATGAACACGAACAGGAAGGCCCACACCTTGGCGGTAAACCACAGCAGTGGCCACCACCCGGTGTTGGCCCCGTCGATCAGGCTGATCGGCCACGGTGCACGCCAGCCGCCGAGGAACAGCGTGCTCGCCAGTGCCGACACCGTGACCATGTTGACGTACTCCGCGAGCATGAACATGGCGAACTTCAGCGATGAGTACTCGGTGTGGAAGCCGCCCACCAATTCACCCTCGGCCTCGGGCAGATCGAAGGGCGCCCGGTTGGTCTCGCCCACCATCGAGGTCACGTAGACCGCGAACGACGGCAACAACAGGAAGACGTACCAGGTGTTGGTCTGGGAGTCGACGATCCCGGAGGTCGACATGGTGCCGGAGTAGATGAACACCGCGGCGAAGCACAGCGCCATCGCGATCTCGTAGGAGATCACTTGGGCGCTGGACCGCAGACCACCCAGCAGCGGATAGGTGGACCCCGACGACCAGCCGGCCAGCACGATGCCGTACACACCGATCGAGGTGACCGCCAGCACGTAGAGCACTGCCACCGGTAGGTCGGTCAATTGCAGCGGGGTGTCGTGGCCGAATACCGACACCACCGGTCCCAGCGGGATCACGGCGAAGGCCATGATCGCCGGAATCACCGCGATGATCGGTGCCAGAAGATAGATCGGCTTATCGACGCCGGTCGGGGTCAGCCCTTCCTTCAGCGCTAGTTTGATGCCGTCGATCAGCGATTGCAGCAGTCCGAATGGGCCTACCCGATTTGGTCCGTAACGCATCTGCATGCGGCCCAGCAGTTTGCGCTCTACCAGGATCGCCACCAGCGTGGTCAGCAGCAGGAAGGCGAAGACAGCGACGGCCTTGCCGAGGATCAGCCACCACGGGTCGTGGCCGAACACCGCCGGATCCGGATAGGTCTTCACGGCGCGACCCCTGCCTCGGTGTGTCTTGCCCCGAGGTGCCCTGACTCGATGCGAACGACGGCTCCGGTGGTGACGCCGAGTTGGTGGTGCACGGCGCTGCCCGCTGAGTTCAGCGGAAGCCACACCACTCCGTCGGGCATCTCGGTGACGGCCAGTGGCAGGCTGACCGATCCGCGCCCGGTGGACACCGTCACCTGCCGGCCGTCAGCGGCTCCGATACCGGCTGCCGTCGTCGCCGATAGTCGAGCCACGGCGGGCCGTGCGGTGCCGGCCAAATGGGGTTCGCCGTCCTGTAACCGACCGGCGTCCAACAACATTCGCCACCCGGCCAGTACGGCCTCGCCGGGTCCCAGGATGGGTGCCGTGCGGGCCTCGGTGGCCGGTGCGGCCACTCGCTGGCCGTCCCATGCGCCCAGTCGCACCATCTCGTCGCGGGCTTGCGCGGCGGTGCGGAACCCGAGATCAATCCCGAGTTCGTCGGCCAGGATCTGCAGCACCCGCATATCTGCGGTGGCATTGGTGGACATCGCCGGCTCGAACGGCCGGACGCGGCCCTCCCAGTTAGTGAATGAACCGTCCTTCTCGACCACGGGCGCTACTGGGAAGACGATGTCGGCCAGTGCGGTGACCGGCGACTCACGCAACTCGAGGCTGATGACGAACCTGGTCGCCTCGATGGCTGCGAGGGTGTCGTGCGGGTCGCTGAGGTCTGCGGGTTCGATCCCGGCGATCAGCAGGGTGTCGAGTTCGCCGTGGGCGGCAGCGGACAGGATGGCGGCGCTGTCGCGGCCCGGTGCGGAGGGTAGGTCGGGGGCATTCCAGGTGTCGGCGAGTTGTTGTCGCGCAAGGGGATCGGTGACCGGTCGGCCACCGGGCAGCAGGTTCGGCAGGCAACCGGCGTCGAGAGCACCGCGTTCGCCCGCGCGCCGTGGGATCCAAGCCAGCCTGGCCCCGGTGGCGTCAGCCAGGCGTACCGCCGCCGACAACGCTCCCGGGCTGGTGGCGAGTCGCTCGCCGACGAGGATGACGGCACCGGGCTGGGCAAGCAACGCGTCCCCGGTCAGTTGATCGAGGGCCGCGGCTTCGCCGCCGGGCGCGGTGGGGATGAGGCGTGCGTTGAGTTTTTCCGATCCGCGCGAGGCGAACGGCGCGATCGTCAGCACCGCCAGATTGTGGTGGCGAACCGCTTTGCGCAGCCGCAGGAACACGATCGGCGACTCGTCCTCGGGCTCGAATCCGGCCAGGACGACCACCGGTGCGGTCTCGAGGTCGCTGTAGGTCACATCGGTGTGCCCGGTGACGCGTGCGGCCAGGAAGTTCGCCTCCTCGGCCGAGTGTGGGCGGGCGCGGAAGTCGATATCGTTGGTGCGCAATGCCATTCGGGCGAACTTGGAATAGGCGTAGGCATCCTCGGTGGTGACCCGGCCACCGACCAGTACTCCGGTACGGGCGTTGGCCAGTGCGGCGGCAGCCCGCCCGATGGCCTCCGGCCAGGATGCGGTCCGCAAGTGGCCGTCGTCGTCGCGCACCATCGGGGTGGTGATGCGGTCGCCGGTGTAGGTGAAGGCCCATCGGCCCTTATCGCAGTTCCATTCCTCGTTGACCTCAGTGTCGTCACCGGCCAGGCGGCGCAGCACCACTCCGCGTCGGTGATCGGTGCGTTGTGCGCAGCCCGAGGCGCAGTGCTCGCAGACGCTGGGGGAGGAGACCAGGTCGAATGGCCGGGCCCGGAACCGGTAGGCCGCTCCGGTGAGCGCTCCCACCGGGCAGATCTGGACGGTGTTGCCGCTGAAGTAGGAGTCGAACGGCTCGCCGGCGGCGATGCCCACCTGTTGCAGCGCCCCGCGTTCGAGAAGTTCGATGAACGGGTCGCCGGCGATTTGATTGGAGAAGCGGGTGCAGCGGGCACACAACACGCAGCGCTCGCGGTCCAGCAGCACTTCGGTGGACAGGTTGATGGGTTTGGGGAAGGTTCGCTTGATATCGGTGAAGCGGGTTTCGGTGCGCCCGCCCGACATCGCCTGATTCTGCAGCGGGCATTCGCCGCCCTTATCGCAGACCGGGCAATCCAGCGGGTGGTTAATCAGCAGCAGTTCCATTACCCCGTGCTGGGCGGCGTCGGCGGCCGCGGAGGTGTGCTGGGTGCGCACCACCATTCCCTCGGTCACGGTGGTGGTGCAGCTGGCCAGCGGCTTGCGTTGGCCCTCGACCTCGACCAGGCACTGCCGGCAGGCTCCGACCGGCTCGAGTAGCGGATGGTCGCAGAACCGGGGGATCTGCACGCCGATCAGCTCAGCGGCGCGAATCACCAAGGTGCCCTTGGGAACCGAGAGTGCGGTGTCGTCGATGGTGATGGTCACCAGTTCCACCGGAGGCGCCTCGGCTGTACCCGTTTCAGGTGCCTGCGTCATGCGCCTACCCCCTCAGGTGCGGACAGCATGGACGCGTACGGGTCGAACGGACAGCCGCCGCCCAGGTGTGCCTCGTATTCGGCGCGGAAGTGCTGCATAGAACTGATGATCGGTGCGGCCGCACCGTCGCCGAGAGCGCAGAATGACTTGCCGTTGATCGTGTCTGAGATGTCGAGCAGGGTGGCGAGATCCTCCTCGCAGCCGAGTCCGGTTTCCAGGCGTTCGTAGATCTGCGCCAGCCAGTAGGTGCCCTCCCGGCAGGGCGTGCACTTACCGCAGGACTCGTGGGCATAGAACTGGGTCCAGCGCCGCACCGCCCGCACCACGCAGGTGGTCTCGTCGAAAATCTGTAATGCCTTGGTGCCCAGCATGGAACCCGCCGACGCCATGCCCTCGTAATCCAGTGGCACGTCGAGATGCTCTGCGGTCAGTAGCGGCGTCGACGAGCCGCCGGGTGTCCAGAACTTGAGCTCATGGCCGTCGCGCACACCGCCGGCATACTCCAGTAACTCGCGCAGCGTGATGCCCAGCGGTGCCTCGTATTGGCCTGGGCGATTCACGTGGCCGGACAGCGAGTAGAGCGTGAAGCCGGGCGATTTCTCGGTTCCCATCGACTTGAACCAGTCCACCCCGTTGGCCAGGATCGGCGGCACGCTGGCGATGGATTCGACGTTGTTGACGACGGTGGGGCAGGCGTAGAGGCCGGCCACCGCCGGGAACGGCGGACGCAGGCGGGGCTGACCGCGGCGGCCCTCGAGGGAATCCAGCAGTGCGGTCTCCTCACCGCAGATGTAGGCACCCGCACCGACGTGCACGATCAGGTCGAGATCGAAACCGGACCCGGCGATGTTCGAGCCCAGATAGCCGGCGTCGTAGGCCTCGGCGACAGCGGCTTCCAGTCGACGCAGAACCGGCACGACCTCGCCGCGCAAGTAGATGAAGGCATGCCGGGCGCGGATGGCGTAGGCCGCGATGATCGCGCCCTCGACGAGGAAGTGTGGGGTGGTCAGCATCAGCGGGGTGTCTTTGCAGGTGCCGGGTTCGGACTCGTCGGCATTGATGACGAGATAGTGCGGCTTGGCAGAGTTCTGGTCGATGAACGACCATTTCGTGCCGGTCGGGAACCCGGCGCCGCCGCGGCCGCGCAGCCCGGATTCTTTCACTTCGTTGATGACGTCGTCGGGCGTCATGCTCAGCGCGCGACGCAACCCCCGGTAGCCGTCGTTGCGCAGATAGGTCTGCAATGTCCATGGTTGTGGGTCATCCCAGAACCGGCTCAGCACCGGCGTCAGCGAAGTCATGCGTTCTCCTCGGGTGCGCTCATGTCGAGTTCATGGGCGACACGCAAGCCGGCCAGGGTGGGCGCACCCGGGCCGGTGCCGTCGACGACGTGTGAGCCCAGGCCGGCCAGGGTCCGCGCGGTTTCCCGGAAGCTGCACAGCGGGCCACCGCGGGTGGGTGTGACCGTGTACCCACTGCGCAGCGAGGTGACGAGTTCGGTTGCGCTGGAGGGGGTCTGGTTGTCGAAGAACTCCCAGTTGACCATTACGACGGGGGCGTAGTCACAGGCGGCGTTGCATTCGATGTGCTCCAAGGTGATCATGCCGTCGCTTGTGGTCTGGCCGGCATGCACACCGAGTTCGTTCTCCAGGACCTCGAGGATGGCGTCGCCGCCCATCACGGCGCATAACGTGTTGGTGCACACCCCGACCAGAAACTCCCCGGTGGGGTTGCGCCGGTACATCGAGTAGAACGTCGCCACCGCGGTGACCTCGGCGGGGCTGAGGTCGAGTTGGTGTGCGCAGAAAGCGATTCCGGCCGTCGTCAGGTAGCCGTCCTCGGCCTGAATCAAGTGCAACAGCGGCAGCAGCGCTGAGCGGGCCTGCGGATAGCGCGCGATGATGGCTGCGGCGTCGTCGGCGAGGCGCTGGGTCACTTCGGCCGGATAGGAGTCCGGCCCGCCGATTGGTGGGCCGGATTCGTCGGGCCGCGGCCCGAGCGTCAGGTCGATGCTCATCGGTCCACGCCGCCCATGACCGGATCGATGCTCGCCACTGCGGCGATCACGTCGGCGACCATGCCGCCCTCGCACATCGCCGCCACCGCCTGCAGATTGGTGAAGCTGGGATCGCGGTAGTGCACCCGGTAGGGCCGGGTTCCGCCATCGGAGACCATGTGCACCCCGAGTTCGCCGCGCGGTGATTCGACGGCGGTGTACACCTGTCCGGCCGGCACCCGGATGCCCTCGGTGACGAGCTTGAAGTGGTGAATCAGACCCTCCATCGAGGTGCCCATGATCTTGGCGATGTGTTCCGGCGAGTTGCCGAGGCCGTCCGGGCCGAGTGTCAGATCCGCCGGCCAGGCCAACTTCTTGTCCTCGATCATCACCGGACCCGGCTCCAGGCGCTGCAGGCACTGCTCGACGATCTTCAGCGACTCGCGCATCTCGCCGATGCGAATCAGGTAGCGGCCGTAGCAGTCGGCGCCGGTATCGGTGACGACGTCGAAGTCGTACGTCTCGTAGCCGCAATAGGGTTGGGTTTTGCGAAGGTCGTGCGGCAGGCCGGTGGAGCGCAGCACGGCGCCGGTCATGCCCAGCGCCATGCAGCCCGTCAGGTCCAGGTAGCCGACGCCTTGGGTGCGGGCTTTGAAAATGTAATTCTCGGTCATCAGCTCTTCGAGTTCGGTGAGCCGTCCGGGAAGGATCTTCAACAGGTCGGCGACGCGGGACTTGCCGTCCTCGGGTAGGTCGGCGGCCAGACCGCCGGGGCGAATGAACGCGTTGTTCATCCGCAGCCCGGTGATGGCCTCGAAGACCTGCAGGATCAGTTCGCGTTCCCGGAACCCGAAGAACATCACCGTCATCGCGCCGAGTTCCATACCGCCGGTGGCGAGTGCGACCAGGTGCGAGGAGATGCGGTTGAGTTCCATCAGCATCACCCGGACCACCGAGGCGCGTTCCGGGACGTCGGCGGTGACCCCGAGCAGTCGTTCCACGCCCAGGCAGTAGGCGGTCTCATTGAAGAACGGCGACAGGTAATCCATCCGGGTCACGAACGTCACACCTTGGGTCCAGGTGCGGTACTCCAGGTTCTTCTCGATGCCCGTGTGCAGATAGCCGATGCCGCAACGGGCCTCGATGACCGTCTCGCCTTCGATCTCCAGGATCAGCCGCAGCACGCCGTGCGTCGACGGGTGCTGCGGACCCATGTTGACCACGATGCGTTCACCGGCCAGGCCTTCGCGGGCAGCGGAGACGATCTCGTCCCAGTCCTGGCCGCCGAGGGTGATGACGTTCTCGTCGATGCTCATCAGTGGTACGACCTTCGCTGGTCGGGCGGCGGGATTTGGGCGCCGTGATATTCCACCGGGACCCCGCCGAGGGGGTAGTCCTTGCGCTGCGGGTGGCCCACCCAGTCGTCGGGCATCTCGATGCGGGTCAGGCCTGGGTGGCCGTCGAAGATGATGCCGAAGAAGTCGTAGGTCTCACGTTCGTGCCAGTCGCAGGTCGGGTACACCGAAAACAGCGACGGGATATGTGGATCGGCGTCCGGGCAGGTGACCTCGAGTTGGATCCGTCGATTGTGCGTGATCGACAGCAACGGGTAGTACGCGTGCAGTTCGCGGCCGAAGTCGTCGGGGTAGTGCACACCCGAGACGCCGCAACACAATTCGAACCGCAGCCGCTCATCATCGCGCAGTGCGGATGCGACGATCGGCAGGTGTTCGCGAAGGACGTGGAAGGTGATCTGATCGCGGAAGACGACGATGCGCTCGACGGCGGCGTCGAACGCATCGGCGCCAAGCACCTCGATGAGCCGATCAGTCACCTCGTCGAAATAGCCACCGTAGGGACGTTCGGTGCTCCCGGACAGCGCGACCGGGCGGACCAGGCGGCCGTAGCCGGAGGTATCGCCGCTGCCGTTGATTCCGAACATGCCGCGTCGCACGCCCGGAGCGTCCTGTTCGGTCACCGCAGCAGACCCTTGAGTTCGAGGGTGGTGGGGGCGGCCAGGGCGGCCTTCTCGGCGGCGGCCACCGCCTCGGCGCGGTGCACACCCAGGGGCATCTCGGCGATCTTGGCGTGCAACGCCAGGATGGCGTGCAGCAGCATCTCCGGCCGCGGCGGGCAGCCGGGCAGGTAGATGTCCACGGGCACAACGTGATCAACGCCCTGAACCACCGCGTAGTTGTTGAACATGCCGCCACTGGAGGCGCACACGCCCATGGCCAGTACCCACTTCGGCTCAGCCATTTGGTCGTAGACCTGGCGCAGCACCGGGGCCATCTTCTGGCTGACCCGGCCGGCCACGATCATCAAATCGGCCTGCCGCGGGGTGGCAGAGAACCGCTCCATGCCGAAGCGGGAGATGTCGTAGCGCGGTGATGCCGTCGCCATCATTTCGATTGCGCAGCAAGCCAATCCGAATGTGGCCGGCCACAGTGACCCCTTGCGGGCATACCCGGCGACCTTCTCCACGGTGGACAGCAGGATGCCGGCCGGTAGTTGTTCTTCTAGTCCCATTCGAGCCCGCCTCGGCGCCATACGTAGGCGTATGCGACAAACACGGTGGCCATGAAGATCGCCATCTCAACAAGTGCGAAGGTGCCCAGCCGGTCGAAGGACACCGCCCAGGGGTACAGGAACACGATCTCGATATCGAAGACGATGAACAACATCGCGGTCAGGTAATACTTGATCGGGAAGCGCTGGCCGAGTTGATCGCCGGCGAAGGGTTCGATACCGCACTCGTAGGCGTCCAACTTGGCGCGGTTGTACCGTCGGGGGCCGACGAGGAGTGCGGTCGCCACCGAGAAGATAGCGAAGACGGCGGCGATCACCCCCAGCACCAGGATCGGCGTGTACAGATTCATCCTGCTGTTCTACCCCTCGTTCGGGCCCACGGATGTGGTGTGAGGCAAAGAGTAGCGAAGGTCACCCCGCAGGTGCGCGCATCAGGCCAACAACTGCCTCACCGAGCCGAATCGGGTCGATCGGATGTGGCACGGCTGCCTCGGCCCGTGACCAACTGGCCAGCCAGGCGTCGTCGGCGCGGCCGGTGAGTACCAGCACCGGCGGGCAATGATCGATCTCATCCTTGAGTTGTTTGGCGATCCCCATGCCGCCGACCGGGGAGGCCTCGCCGTCGAGGATGACCAGATCGAACCCGCCGGCGTCTAGCAGCGTGATCACCATCGCCCCGGTCGCCACGTCGGTGTAGGTCAGCTCGGGCAGTCCGGGATGGATGCGGGTACCGAGGGCGAGTCGAACCTGTTCGCGGGTGCGGGCATTGCTGCTATACACCAGGATGTGCAACGGCTGCTGGCTGGGCATACGGGCGATGTTAGACCGAAAGCTGCTGCCGGTTCGACCCTTTCGGCGTAGCCGCTATGCCTTGCTGAAGGTGGCTTCGGCGATCAGCGTGGTGCCAGCCGGGATCATGCCCATGGTGTTGCCGCTGACACCCCACTTCGTCCGGTCGACCGTCGTACGTGCGATCACCTGCACGGTGCCGTCCCCGAGTGGTGTGACGGTGGCGGTCAGCGGTATCGGCAGCGTGGTGCCCCGGACGCGCAGGGTTGCGTTCAGGTCCCCGTCGGCCCCGACGCCGCTGACCTCGACGGTGATCTCGGGGAAGTGCTCGGTGTCGAAGAAGTCGGCCGACTGCAGGTGCTCGTCGCGCTTGCCGATCCCGGTTTTCACCGAGGCCACCCCGATCCGAAGGTGGCCGGATACCGCACCGTCGGCGGCCACGCTGCCGTCGCCGGTGACGTCGGTGAACCGGCCGTTGACCGGGACCAGTCCCCACAGCGTTTTGCTGCCGAACCTGATCGAGGAGCGATCCGGAACCAGGGCCCAGGTTCCGATGGTCGCGGGATCGGCGAGCACGCGTTGCAGTGTCATATCAGCCGAGCGTAGGCCTGGTTAGGGGTGCCAGATCGGCCGGATCCAGGTACTCGTCGATCCGGGTAATCAACCCTTCCACGCTGACCCTGACCACCAGGCAGGCCCGAAATGACAGCGGTGTGCCCGTTGTGTCTGCTGCGTGCAGGGTGTGCTGCTGAACGAAACCGCCTTCGAAGATCTGGCGGTCGAGAACCTCGTAGCGCCGATCGGTCGTGCTGTCGACGAACCACGCGATCACCTTCAGCGCACGCGCCTTGTCGCGGGCGGGACCGCCACCCAGGCGCCACACTGTGACGTCGTCGGACCACAGTTCGGCCATGGTTGCGCCGTCGCCGGCCTCAATGGCGGCGAACAGTCGGTCGGCGATGTCGTTGTTGCGTGCTGCTGTCATGGTGCTCCTATCCGGTGATAACATTGATATCAGGAGGTAGGGCCTATGGCTGACGTTTTGATCAGAGGGCTTTCCGAAGCCGCTGTCGCCCGAATCGACGCTGAGGCTGCATCTCGCGGACTATCTCGGAACGAGTTTTTGCGCCGCAGATTCGAGGCTGAGCGGCCTCCCTCATCGCCGGCCGGCGAACTCACCATCGCAGATCTTCGCCGCGCCGCGGAGGCGGTCTCCGATCTCGATGACCCGCAGGTGATGGACGCCGCGTGGCGGTGACCACCTGGCTCATCGACAAGTCGGCTTACGCCCGTCTCGCCGACTCAGCCGATGCGCAAACCTGGATCGACCGAGTCCAACGCGGGATGGTGCGCATCAGCACCGTGACGCGTTTGGAAGTCGGCTACTCCTTCCGTACCGCCGCCGATGCCCGTCGCGAAATCGCCGTGCCGCCGCTTTCGCTGATGCCGGTCGAGTACCTGACCCCTGCAATGGAGGACCGGGCGGTCGACGTGCAGTTACTCCTGGCAGACCGAGGCCAGCATCGCGCGCCGTCGATTCCCGACCTTCTGGTGGCGGCTGCGGCCGAGTTATCCGGCCTCACGGTGCTGGCGCTCGACAAGGACTTTGATCTGATCGCTGAGATCACCGGACAACATATTGAACGACTTCGCCTGTCCGCGTGAGGACTTCACGGTTCACGCGTCGTAGCCGGGGTGGGCGACCGCTAACCGGTGCCGGACTAGTTCGCGCAGGCATTTCATGACATCGGCGTCGCGGCCGTCGAGGTCACCGGCGCGGATGGCGACCGCCAACGCGTCCTCGTCGGCGTAACCCAGTGCGGCCAGCGCGGCCAGCGCGGCCAGGGGTGCGTCGGCTGCCGAGCCGAGCAGTTCGCGCTCGACGATCCGCAGGGCGTTGGCCGCGACGAGGGCGCGGAAGTTGACCGCCCCGGTGGTGGCGGACCGCACCTCGCCGTCGAGGAATTCGGCGACGGCAGCGACGAGTTCGGCGGCGCTGGGCCTGCCGTGCAGTTCGCTCGCGCTGTCGGTTTCGCTCACCGGGCCTCCGCCAGCAGATCCAGGATGTCCCACTCGGTCTCGCAGACCCGACGGCCGATGGTGGCCAACTCCACCGACCTGGTCTGCCCGGACAGGTGGCGCTCGGCTTGGTATCGGCAGATGATGCCCCACTTCAGTGTGCCCAGTACCTGCCACCAGCGCAGCGCGGCCCGGTCGACGGAGGTTCCGGCGGCCCGCTCGTAGGCGGTGACGAAGTCCTCGAGGCTGCCCAACCCGCCCGCGGCGAGTTCGGCCGGTGCGCCGAACCGCCAGGCCCGCACACAGAACCAGGCCAGGTCCTCATAGACCTCGCCGATGTGGACCGCTTCCCAGTCCAGCACCGCCGCCAGGGTCGACCCGTCGACGATCAGGTTGCCCATCCGAAAGTCGCCGTGCACCAGTCTGATCGCCGACGGCGCCGGACGGTTGGCCCCCAGCCAGCGAAACGCCCATTCGAACGTCGCGGTGGTGTCGCCCAACTCATCGAGCCGCTGGCGCCACTCGGGGAGCTCGTCGCGTTCGACGAGTTCGGCCACGTCGGTCCGGGCCCGGTGGATGGCAGCCAATGCCTGCGCACACTGTTCCAGCAGCACTCCCCGGCCGTCGTCGTTGAGGTTGCGCTGGATGCGACGGACGATGGTCTCGCCGGCGACCTCGTCGCAGATCAGAAATGGATTGCCCAGTGTCGCAACGGAATTTGAGGCGGCGACGATATGCGGTACTGGAGCACCGGCGTCAGCGGCGACCTGCTGGACGGCGGCTTCGAGCTCCATTCCGGCGAAGCGGTTGTCCACCGGGGCGGCGCGGAGGATCAGCCGTCGGCGCTCCGCTGCGGTGACGGCGTCGAAGGAGTAGGTGGTTCGACTGGCACCACCGGTGAGCGTCTGCAGATTCTCGACGGCCACATCGTTACCGAGCAATGGCCGAAGAACGCCCGCGAGTTCGTCGATCACACCGGTTCTTTTCTTGGCTGACCGAACTTGAACATCCGTTGGGCGACCCGGCGCATCTGGATTTCCTCAGCGCCCTCGGTGATCCGGTACCGGCGGTGGTGACGGTAGATGTGCTCGAAGGGTTCATGGCGGCTGTACCCGATGCCGCCGTGCACCTGCATGGCGCGGTCGGCTGCCTCGCACACCAGACGGTTGGCGCGGTAGTTGGCCATCGACACCTTGTCGGACACCTCGAGGTGGTGGTTGCGGTCCAGTTCCCAGGCGGCGTAGTAAACGAGAAGCCGCACCATCTGGGCTTCGGTCTGCAACTCCACCAGCGGCCACTGGATGGCCTGGTTGACCGCCAGTGGTTTACCGAAAGTGACGCGGTGCGAGGCATATTCGACGGAACGGTCGATACAGTATTGCGCCGCGCCCAGGCTGCTGGCGGCCTGCCGGATCCGATTCTCGTGCAGGAAGGTCTGGGCCACCTCCAAGCCGCGACCGACCTCGCCGAGTACGGCGTCGGCGGGTATCCGCACATCGCGCAGTTCCACCTCGCCGTGGTCGCTCGGCATGTTGAACGTCCACCAGTAGAACGGCACCTCGAATCCCTTTGTGTCGCAGGGCACCAGGAATGCGGTGATACCCAGCGCCTGGCCCGGATCACCGGAGGTGCGCGCGAACACGAGGTCGTGGGTGGCCCGGTGCACGCCGGTATTCCATCGTTTGGATCCGTTGATTACCCACTCGTCGCCCACTAGCTCTGCGCGGGTCTCGAGCCAGGTGGCGTCACTGCCGTGGTCGGGTTCGGTGAGCCCGAAGGCCATGGACCGCTTGCCGGTGAACATGGCCTCGATCCACTCGGACTTCTGCTCCTCGGTGCCGAACCGGTCCATCATGATTACCTGCGGAAAGTTGCCGATGATCGA
>JAPLAO010000313.1 GCA_026393245.1 Mycobacterium sp.
CCATCCCGTTCCCCGCACTCGGCGAACGTTTCGATCGGCTTGAGGAGCAACTCGAGATCATCACCGGCATGTGGTCCACCCCGGTCGGTGAGACCTTCAATCATGCCGGAACCTATTACCCGGTCACGGAATCCCCCGCGCTACCCAAACCGGTTCAGCGGCCGCACCCGCCGATCATCATCGGCGGCGGCGGCGCCAATCGCACCCCAGCGCTGGCCGCGCGCTTCGCCGCGGAGTTCAACCTTGCCTTTCCGACGCTGAAACTCGCGGGCGTTCAACTGGGCCGGGTTCGGGACGCCGTGGAAAAGGCCGGGCGCGCGGGCGACGACATCGTCTATTCGGCGGCGTTCGCGGTGTGTGCCGGGCGCGATGAGGCTCAGATCGCCCGGCGGGCCGATGCGATCGGCCGTGAAGTCGGTGAACTTCGCGCCAACACTCCCCTGGTCGGCACGCCGACCGAGATCGTCGACCGCCTGGGTCCATTCGCCGAAGCCGGCGTGCAACGGGTGTATCTGCAACTGCTCGATGCCTCCGACCTCGATCACCTGGAATTCTTCGCCTCCGAGGTCATGCGGCAGGTGGGCAGTCCCGGCTAGGATCGGCACCCGTGGCGCGTGACGGTTTTCCCGACGATCAAGACGACTATCCGGCCGGCGAGCCGACTCAGTACGCCGCCTACACCCCGGCACCGGATGACCCGACCGGGATCGCGCCCGTAGCTCCGGATGCACCCACCGGTCTCGCGCCGGCGGCCCGGGGTGCCGAGGCGGCCGGACAGGGTGCGCCCGACTCGGGTGCGCTGGCCTGGTCGCAGGATGACGGCACGGGTTCGGAGCCGGTTCCCTACACCGGTCCGGATTACACGGGCCCGGATTACACGGGCCCGGATTACACCGTGCCGCAGACCGATTCGCGTCCCACAGTGCTGATCGAGCCGGATGCTGGAACCGAGTTCGTCTCCGCGCCGTTGCCCTGGTATCGCAGGCCGCCGTTGCTGTTCGGTATCGCTGCGGCATTGGCAGCTGCGACGGTCGGTGGTCTTGCCCTCACGCTGACGAGTACGGACAGCACCCCGACCACGACCACCACCCGGGTCACCAAACCCGGCGAGGCGCCACCCCCGGTGCCGCAGACGATCACGGTCACCGGAAGCAACGGCGAACCCACGGTCTCGACAGTCACCCCGACGGCCACGACGACGGTGCCGGAGACGAGCACCTCGTCGCCGACGACTACATCGCCCACGACCACGACCACAACCACAACCACGACCACCACCACGACCACCACCACGACCACCACCACGACCACCCCGACGACCACAACCACAACCACGCCGCCGACGACCACCACCACCACCACGACACCACCCACGACCACGACGCCACCCACGACCACGACGCCGCCGACGACGACGACTACAAAACCGGTTACCACGACGGAAGCCCCGCCCATCACGACAACGGTCCCTCCCCCGACGACCCAGCCGATCATCACCGGCGAGACTCCCCCGACGGTCAAGCCAGCACCGGCCGAATAGCCGGTTTGAGACCGGTGTCGCGCCGCCGGGTGTGGGGGTGAGACTATGGGACAACGACATGTCAAAGTTACCGGCTGGTAACAACCGCTAAGTTACCAACCGGTAACTGCCCGAACTGCAGAGGGACGCCGTGGACACGCAGACTCTCATCCGCCTCATCATCGGTCTCGCCATGACCGCAGTCGTCGTACTGCTCGCCGCGAAGCGGGTCGGGTGGCTCACGACGCTGATCAGATCCGGCCAGCCGACGGCGGACGAACGCGGCCGCAAAAACAACCTGGGCGAGCGGATCGGCAACCAGGCCAAAGAGGTATTCGGCCAGACCAAGCTGCTGACGTGGTCGATTCCCGGTATCGCGCACCTGTTCACGATGTGGGGCTTCTTCGTCCTGGCCACGGTGTACCTCGAGGCCTACGGCGTGCTGTTCAACCCCAAGTTCCACCTCCCGGTGGTCGGTCGATGGGGAATTCTCGGCTTCCTGCAGGACTTCTTCGCCGTCGCGGTGCTGCTCGGCGTCATCACGTTTGCGATCATCCGGCTGCGCTCCGAACCCAAGGAGCACGGCCGCTCGTCGCGGTTCTACGGCTCGCACACCGGCGGTGCCTGGCTGATCCTGTTCATGATTTTCAACGTCATCTGGACCTACGCGCTGTTCCGCGGTTCTGCGGTCAACAACGACAACCTGCCCTACGGACCGGCGGCATTTTTCTCCCACGGCGTCGCGGCACTGCTGCACCCGCTGGGTGCACACGCCAACGAGATCATCGAGACCGTCGCCCTGCTGCTGCACATCGGCGTCATGCTGGTGTTCCTACTGATCGTGCTGCACTCCAAGCATCTCCACATCGGCCTCGCACCGTTAAACGTCACGTTCAAACGTCTGCCCGATGCGCTCGGTCCGCTGCTGCCGATGGAGTCCAAGGGCGAGCTGATCAACTTCGAAGATCCCGCCGACGACGCGGTGTTCGGCCGAGGCAAGATCGAGGACTTCACCTGGAAGGGCTATCTGGACCTCACCACGTGTACCGAGTGCGGCCGCTGCCAATCCCAGTGCCCGGCATGGAACACCGGAAAACCGTTGTCTCCCAAGATTTTGATCATGGATCTGCGCGATCACCTATTTGCTAAGGCGCCCTACATCCTCGGCACCAAGAACGGTCCGACCGATACCGAGGGTGGCTTGGAGATCGGCGCCGACAATCCGCACCACGTTCCCGAGTCGGGCTTCGAGAGGGTGCCGGCGACCTCACCGCTGCAGGCCACCCGCCCACTGGTGGGTGATGCCGCAGCACTCGGTGTGATCGACCCCGATGTGTTGTGGTCGTGCACCACCTGCGGGGCATGCGTCGAGCAGTGCCCGGTGGACATCGAGCACATCGACCACATTGTCGACATGCGCCGCTACCAGGTGATGATGGAATCGGAATTCCCCTCCGAGTTGAGCGGGCTCTACAAGAACCTGGAAAACAAGGGCAACCCGTGGGGCCAAAACGCCAAGGAACGGCTCACCTGGATCGACGAGGTCAGCTTCGACGTTCCGGTCTACGGCAGGGACGTCGAGTCCTTCGCGGGCTTCGAGTACCTGTTCTGGGTCGGCTGTGCCGGCTCGCTCGACGATCGCGCCAAGAAGACCACCAAGGCCGTCGCCGAACTGCTCGCGGCGGCCGGGGTCAAGTTCCTGGTTCTGGGTGACGCGGAGACCTGCACCGGCGACTCGGCTCGGCGCTCGGGCAACGAGTTTCTGTTCCAGCAGTTGGCATCTCAGAACGTCGAGACCATCAATGACATGTTCACCGGCATCGAGCGAGTAGACCGCAAGGTCGTCGTCACGTGTCCGCACTGCTTGAATACCCTGGGTCGGGAGTACCCCCAGGTCGGTGGTAACTACACCGTCCTGCATCACACCCAGTTGCTCAACCGGTTGGTCCGCGATAAGAAGCTGATCCCGGTCGAGTCGGTCAACGGTGCCGGCCAGGCCGGGACGATCACCTACCACGACCCGTGCTATCTCGGTCGACACAACAAGGTCTACGAGGCGCCGCGTGAGTTGATCGGCGCGTCCGGCGCAACGCTCACCGAGATGCCGCGCCATGCCGAGCGCGGATTCTGCTGCGGTGCCGGCGGTGCGCGGATGTGGATGGAGGAGCACATCGGCAAGCGGGTGAACCACGAACGCGTCGATGAGGCCTTGAGCATCGATGCCACCAAGATCGCCACCGGCTGCCAGTTCTGCCGGGTGATGCTCACCGACGGCGTCGGGGACCGCGGCAAGGCCGATAGCGTCGAGGTCGTCGACGTCGCTCAGTTGCTACTGGGATCGCTGGACCGAAACGCACTGAGCCTGCCGGAGAAGGGCACCGCGGCAAAGCTTGCCGCCGCCCTGGCCCCTGCCATCACGGCGTCCAAGTCGGCGCCGAAACCCGAGCTTGTCCCGGCCACAGCAGCGGCATCCGCACCGGCGGCAACCGCGCCTGCCGCGCCTGCCGCGCCGGCTCAGTCGGCTGCACCTGCCAAGGGTCTGGGCATGGCTGCCGGAGCCAAACGGCCAGGCGCGAAGAAGGCTGCCCCGGCCACGGTGGAGACGACGACACCGGTCGCCGTTGCCTCGGCCACCGCGGAACCGATCGCCGAGGCAACGGCCGCGGCGCAGCCAGTCAAGGGCTTGGGCATCGCCGCCGGCGCAAAACGGCCCGGCGCGAAGAAGTCGGCGCCTTCCCCAGCGCCGACTGCCATGACACCTGCCGCCGAAGCACCTGCCGAGCAGGCTCCCACGCTTGAGCCCGCATCAGAGCCCCCCGCCGCGGTCAATGCGCCTGAGGTCAAGGGCCTGGGCATCGCGAAGGGCGCCCGGCCGCCGGGCAAGCGCGGCTAACCGATTTTCTGCAGCTGGATCGGTGCCTGGGTGACCTGGCCGCCGGAACACTCCCCGTTGGAGTCGGCGGTCACGGTTCCAGCGAGGGTGTTCGCATCAAGTGAGTACCGGATAACGATGTCGGCGTAATTGCCGTCTCCGCAGACGACGCCGTCGGGCTTGGTGACGTTGTAGTTCCAGCGACCGTTGGTCAGGGTGGCGACCGCGGTCCAGCCACGATTACTGACCAGGCTGGCGGTGCAACCCTCGGTCGCGCAGTTCGAGACAGCGGTGACGTAGAACAGGTCGGATCCCCCGGCAGCGGAGTACTGGCCGTTGAGCCCGGCATCGGCGTGGGCCGGACTAGCGGCGCCCAGCGCGGCCACTGCCGCCAGTGAACATGCAGCGGCCAGGCCGCGAGTAATGGTGAGTTTCATTGCGCCTCCTCGGTTGTTGCAGGAAGTTAGCAGTGTTTGACCCGCGAAAAGCGCCTGCACACAGGCAGATATGAAACCGAGTCCGAGATGTGACTGGAAAACCACTTGGTCTGC
>JAPLAO010000129.1 GCA_026393245.1 Mycobacterium sp.
AGATCCGTGAGGGCATTAGCGGCCCTGCATACCTCATCTTTGAGTTGCCCGTAGGTGATCGAACGGGCATCGCCGACGGGCTCGCCCTCCCAGTGGATGGCGACCCGGCCGCCGTGGCCGGCCTCGACATGCCGGTCGACGCAGTTGTAGGCGACATTGAGCCTGCCGCCGATGAACCACTTCGCCACCGGCGCGTCGGACCAGTCGAGAACGTCGGAGAACGGCGTGTCCCAGGACAGTCGACGCGCCTGCTCGGCCCAGAACGCCAGCCGATCGGACTCGGCCTGCTGGTAGAGGTCTGCCGTCGCGTTGGCATTGGCCGCGAACTCAGCAGGTGGCGGGTACGACGACGGAACGTCCATGTGCGTCTCGGTCATGGCTGTGAGCGTAGTCACCCAGCGCGCCCACGGTGGGGCTGTGCGATTCCCGATCGCCGGGTCATCCCAGATCCTGGGAAGGGCGTCCGGCGCGCGGTGAACGGCGCGTACGCGCCCGGCGAACGGTCTCCCAGACCCGGCCCAGTGTGTTGATGGCGGTCCGACCGTCTAGCGTGACGGGCCGTGACCGATACCGGAAAGCGCGACCTGCTGGCACCTCTGCTCACGCTGCCCGGCGTGGCCGAGGCCGCCGAGGCCGCGCGGGTGGCGCTGGGCAAGGCGCATCGGCATCGCACCAACCTGCGCAACTGGCCGATCACCGCCGCGGAGTCGGCCGTGAGGGGTGCCCGATCATCGTCATTGCTCGACGGTGGCGGCGTGCATATCGACACTGATGCGGTGACTGATGATCCGGTGCTCGCCGGAGCCTTGCGGGTCGGTCAGGCACTCGAGGGCGGCACCACCGCGTTGGTCGGGGTATGGCAGCGCGCCCCCCTTCAGGCGTTGGCCCGACTGCACTCGCTGGCAGCCGCCGACCTGGTGGATGAGGGGCAACTCGGCCGGCCGCGGCAGGTGCCCGAGATCGCCGCTCGTCTGGATCTGATGACCGGGCTGGTCACCGGGGGAAGCTCCGTCGGTGCGCCGGTACTGGCCGGCGTCGCGCACGGCGAGATGTTGACCCTCGCCCCCTTCGGAAGCGCCGATGGCGTTGTTGCACGGGCAGTTTCGCGGTTGGTGACGATCGCATCCGGCCTCGACCCGCATGGCCTCGGAGTTCCGGAGGTTTACTGGTTGCGCCGAGCCGACGAGTATCGAAGCGCCGCCGCCGGATTCGGTACGGGTACGGCCGACGCGGTCGGGGCATGGCTGCTGTTCTGCTGCCGTGCGTTCGAAGATGGTGCGCGCGAAGCGATCTCGATCGCCGAGGCGGTAACTAGTTAGTTGCAGAAAGTGAAGCGGGCGGCGATCCGAAACATGTTCGGCTCGCCGCCCGCCAGCACGGTTGCTCGGGTTACCAGGCGTGCAAGGTGGGTTGCGTGAGTGGCCTCGGCGTTCTTGCACTCGGTGTGCAATTCCGCAGGCCCGCAACGCTTCTGCCATATCGCGGCGTGCTCCGCGTGGGTGCCCGTAACCGTGCTGGTCCGCTCGGATCGGGAGGTAGAACCTTCTCTTCCGGTACTTCCTTGGCCTCACCGAGCGTCCGTAATTCCTTTGTACTCCGTGACTTCGCTCACGGCAAGAGTCAAATCTGCAACGATTCGATACTGAACGAAGTCCCCAGCCGGCGACCGACGCGTGGGGTGATTGTGGCGCGGTCGTATCGATGTCCGCCGTGGTTTGGATGGCGGGGGTTGGCCGGGGAATTGCCAGAATCGCGGACGGTCGACCGCGAGCCGATATCTCAACTGAAAGTGGCAGCTTTTGCCAGCTGACCGTGACTGCAAATTGACAGTAAAAGCATCGTTTTTGCCGATCCGTTTGTCTTGCGTCACGGTGCATCGGCGTGTGTATAGTTAGCTTCACTCGGCTTCGGCCGGGTGTGCATCAGCCCGACCCCCCGGGGCTGAAGCACGACGACCCTCGCCTCCTCCCCCCCTGGCGAGGGTCGTCCTTTATCTGGGGCACCCTTGGTGTCTGCTCCCTTCCGTCAAAGGGCGCGGTCGTCGATCCCCACACCGGACGTCATCCACAGGTAGGTCGGATCGACCTGGCCTCACACGCAGGTGTCCGCCAGCCTGGGTCCGTGCCTTCGCATTCACCCGTTGTCCTGACCCTGCTCAATGACGCCGAGCTGTCCGACAACATCGACCGACTCGCGGCCGCGGTCGGGCTGCGTACGGTCCGGGCGCAGAACCCGCCCCGCAAGCTCTGGCTGACCGCTGCCGCGGTGATCCTCGACGCGGACGGTGCGCGCAGATGCATCCGGGCCGGAATTTCGCGACGTGGTGCGGTCTTCATGGTCGACACGTCCGAACCTGCACCACCACATTGGGCGACTGCGGTCGAGGTGGGGGCGCAACAGCTGTGCGTCTTGCCGGCCCAGGAGGCGGAACTTGTGGGCCATCTGTCGGACGCCGCCGACAGGGGCCGAGTCGCACCGAATCGTGGCCGCGTGATCGCCGTAACGGCCGGCCGGGGCGGTGGCGGCGCCTCTATCTTCGCCGCAGCACTGGCCCAACGCGCGGGTGAGGCACTGTTGGTCGATCTCGATCCGTGCGGCGGCGGCGTCGACCTGCTGCTGGGCGTGGAGTCCGCCCCCGGCCTGCGCTGGCCTGAAATGATCACTGCAAGTGGACGTTTGAGTTGGGTTGCGGTCCGGGAAGTCCTCCCGCACAAGGGTGACATGAGCATGCTCTCCTGCACGCGGAGCTACCACGAGATCGATCCGGGCGCTGCGCAGGCAGTCGTCGATGCCGGCCGACGAGGTGGCGTGACGGTGATCTGCGACCTTCCGCGGTCGCTGAACTCAGCTGCCCTGTGCGTGCTCGAGAACACGGATCTGGTGGTGGTTGTTACCAGTTGTGATGTGCGGGCGGTGGCCGCCACCGGTGCGGTCGCCGGAGTGATTCGCGCGGTGAATCCCAACCTCGGACTGGTGGTGCGCGGGCCGGCCCCGGGGGGACTGCGGGCCGCGGAAGTAGTTGAGGTCACGGCAGTGCCATTGCTGGCGGCAATGCGTCCGGAGCCGATGCTCGCGGTGCAATTGGAGCAGGGCGGTCTGCGGCTGCGTCGGCGCTCTCCGTTGGCCGTCGCGGCGCAAAAGGTACTTGGCGTTCTGCACGGCGGCGCCGGGGTCCGGGCAGCATGACCGGGTCGCTGATCGACCGGGTTCGTGAACGGCTTGCGGCGGAGTCGGCACCGCTTCGGCCGACCGTCGTCGCGGCGGCCATCCGGGCAGAGTCCGCTGGCGTGCTCGGCGATACCGAGGTGTTGAGCAGCCTCCGTCTCTTGGAGACCGAATTGACCGGCGCGGGCATCCTGGAGCCGCTATTGCGGGCCGCGGGAACCACGGATGTTCTGGTGTCCGCTCCGGACGCAGTATGGGTGGATGATGGAAACGGGTTGCACCGCACTGGTATTTGCTTCCCCGACGAAGCCGCGGTGCGCCGACTGGCGCAGCGACTCGCCGCTGCTGCCGGGCGCCGACTCGACGATGCCCAGCCCTGGGTGGACGGCCAACTCCCCGGCGTGGGGGCTGGACAGTTCACCGTGCGGTTGCACGCGGTACTGCCCCCGATTGCGGTGGCCGGCACCTGCCTTTCTTTGCGGGTGTTGCGCCCGGCAACACAGAATCTCGCGGCGCTGACGGCTACCGGAGCGATTGACCCCGCGGCCGCGCAACTGCTGGCCGACATCATTTCGGCGAGGTTGGCGTTTCTGGTTTCCGGTGGCACCGGCGCGGGTAAGACGACCCTGCTGGCCGCGGCACTGGGGGCTGTTGCCGATCATGAGCGGATTGTCTGCGTCGAGGATGCACCTGAGCTGGCACCGGAACACCCTCACCTCGTCCGACTGGTCGCCCGCGGTGCGAATGTCGAAGGCGCAGGGGAGATTACGCTGCGACAGCTGGTTCGCCAGGCTCTGCGAATGCGCCCCGACCGGCTGATCGTCGGAGAAGTCAGGGGCGCGGAGGTCGTGGATCTGCTGGCCGCGCTCAACACCGGTCACGACGGCGGTGCCGGGACCGTGCACGCCAACAGTCCGGCCGAGGTGCCGGCCCGACTCGAGGCGCTTGCCGCCCTCGGCGGCCTTGACCGGACCGCCCTGCACAGCCAACTCGCCGCCGCCGTGCAGCTGGTTATTCACGTCAGTCGTGGACCCACTGGGCGCCGGCTCGCAGAAATCGCGCTACTGCATCGCGATGAAGCCGGGTGGGTCCGGGCGCGGACGGTATGGAACGTGGATCGCGGATTGCAGGACGGTGCTGGGCTATTGCGCCAGTTGATCGTCGAGCGGCGCGCCCGATGACCGCCACGATGAGTGCGGCGGGCCTGTTAGCGGCCGCGTTGCTGATGGCGCCGCCACCACCGCGCCGTCGGCTGCTGGTGAGCTCGTCGCATCGCCGGCGGATCGCCGGATGGTCACTGTTCGTCTTCGCCGCCGGCGCCATGTTGGTGGCCCCACCGGCGCTGGGGTTGGCCGCGGCGATCGCGATCGCCGTGATCGGGTGGCGACATCGCCGACGGATTCGTGACCGCCGACGGTGCGCTGAAGGCCGCGCGATGGCAGCGGCACTCGAGGTGCTCGTGGGTGAGCTACGGGTCGGTGCGCATCCCTTGCGAGCCTTCGCAATTGCCGCGGATGAATCACCCGGCAGCGTGGGTACCGCACTGAGGGCCGTGGCGACGCGCGCCGAATTGGGCGCCGACGTGGGTGCCGGCCTACGGACGGCGGCCGCGGGC
>JAPLAO010000183.1 GCA_026393245.1 Mycobacterium sp.
CGGGCCTGTTGGCGGCCGCGTTGCTGATGGCGCCGCCACCACCGCGCCGTCGGCTGCTGGTGAGCTCGTCGCCTCGCCGGCGAATCGCCGGATGGTCACTGTTCGTCTTCGCCGCCGGCGCCATGTTGGTGGCCCCGCCGGCGCTGGGGTTGGCCGCGGCGATCGTGATCGCCGTGATCGGGTGGCGACACCGCCGACGGATTCGTGACCGCCGACGGTGCGCTGAAGGCCGCGCGATGGCAGCGGCACTCGAGGTGCTCGTGGGTGAGTTACGGGTCGGTGCGCATCCCCTGCGAGCCTTCGCAATTGCCGCGGATGAATCACCCGGCAGCGTGGGTACCGCACTGAGGGCCGTGGCGACGCGCGCCGAATTGGGCGCCGACGTGGGTGCCGGCCTACGGACGGCGGCCGCGGGCTCATCAGTGCCGGACTATTGGGACCGTCTCGCGGTCTGCTGGCGGTTGGCCGCCGAACACGGACTGGCGATGTCGACCCTGATGCGGACAGCGCACGGCGACATCGTCGGCCGGCAGCGATTCACCGATCAGGTCCAGGCGGGTTTAGCTGGGGCGAGGGCCACCGCGGCAATCCTGGCGGGGCTGCCGCTACTCGGGGTGGCACTCGGCGAGCTCATCGGGGCCCATCCGACTCGCTTCCTGCTCGGTGGCGGCGTGGGTGGCTGGCTGCTGGTGGTCGGCGTGAGCCTGGTCGTGATGGGCGTGGCGTGGTCGGACCGGATCATCGATCGGCTGACAACATGACCGTGGCCGCACTGCTCCTTGCCGCTTCGTTTCTCCTCGGCGCGGGCCCGCGTGGCGTACGGCGAAGGGTTGGCGACGCCACCCGACCGCGGCGGTTCACCCGCGCGCGTCGGCCCCGCAACGATCCGTTCGCCGTCGCATCCGCCTTCGACGTTCTCGCGGTCTGTCTGTCGGCTGGGATGGCGGTGTCGGCCGCAGCGGCGGCGACGGCAACCTGCGCGCCGCTGCGGCTGGGTGCTCTGCTGCGCCGGGCAGCCGATCTGCTGGCAATGGGTGCCGACCCGGATACCGCCTGGCAAGCCCGAGAGGGTGACGAACCCGACGGATGCGAGGCACTGAGCCGACTTGCGCGGCGGTCGGCATCCTCGGGCAGTGCGCTGGCCCAGGGCATCGCCGAACTGGCCGAGCAATCCCGTCAGAATGCCCGCCACACCGCCACGGCGGCCGCCGAACGCGCCGGTGTCCTCATTGCTGGTCCGCTCGGGTTGTGCTTCCTGCCGGCGTTCATCTGCCTGGGCATCGTGCCGGTGGTGGCAGGCCTGGCCGGCGACATCTTCGGCTCTGGGTTGTTGTGATGGCGCCGAAGGTTCATCGAGATCGCCGAGAAAGGAAAAACAATGCTGCACAGTTTCATTCGGGGAGTCCGACACCGCTTGACCGTGTTGGCCGTCGACGAGTCGGGAATGTCGACCGTCGAGTACGCCATCGGAACGATCGCCGCGGCGGCGTTCGGTGCGATTCTCTATGGCGTGGTCACCGGCGACTCGATCGTCGGAGCGCTGACGAACATCATCAGCCGCGCGCTGAACACCAGGGTCTAGCCGGCGATGCCGGATTTAGCACGGTCGAAGCCGCGCTGGCCATCGCGACCCTGGTTGCCGCATTGCTCCTGTCCTGCGCGGGCGTCACGGCGGTGTCCATGCAGATGCGATGTATCGACGCCGCGCGTGAGGCCGCGCGCTTGGCGGCCCGCGGTGATGGTGCGGCCGCGGGTGCGGCCGCGGGTCTGGCCCCACCGGGCGCCTCGATGGATGTGCACCGGGACGGCGATTACATCATCGCCACGGTCCGCAGTCGATCGGCGCTGCTGCCCGGAGTGGTCATCGTCGGCGAAGCTGTTGCGGCGGCTGAGTCGTGAGGACACCGGAGCCGCGACGGTACTCGCCGCCGCACTCGTCGCCGCGTTGGTGGCTATCACCCTCGGCGGGGTGTGGGTCGGAAGCGTCGCGGTGGCGCGGCACCGGGCGCAGGCGGCCGCCGATCTGGCGGCGATCGCGGCAGCCGGTCGGTTACCGCTCGGACCGGACGCGGCCTGTGCGCAGGCCCGCACCATCGCCGCCGCGATGGGGGCGGCGATGGCGGCATGCGATATCCAGAATCTCGACGTCGTAGTGGCTGTCACGGTGCGGCCGGGTGACCGGATCGCGGGCGAAGCCCGGGCCGCGGCGCGTGCAGGCCCCGCGGGCCGGGCCTAATGCAGAGCGAGTTCAGCGTCGGTGGGCAGACGCATGGCCACCAGGCCACCGTAGATACCGGTGTCGAGTTCCACCCGGCTGATGGTGACGTGCAGCCGAACCCAGCCGCCGTCCTCGCCGGGCAGGCGTACAACCGTGCTGGTCGTGCCGCCCGACTGGAGTTCATCTCGGATTCGGCCGGACAGGGCCTGCTGATCGTCCGGATGCAACCGCACCCGGCCGCGCCAATCGAATAGCGGGCACGGGTCGTCCAGCCATTTCAGGGGTGTCCAGTCGGAGAGGTTGACGATCGCCCGGTACACCCCCGGTTGCGACATCCCATGCAGGATGCGGTTGGCCAGGTTCGCCGGGGGCAGGGAAGGATCGCCGAGCGCTTCGAGCAGGTTCAGCGCGCGTGCGATCAGGTGCTGCGTCCCGTCCTCGCCGGTCTCCAGGGCCGTGCGCACACACCAACCCACGCGTCGGAACAGTCTCTGCTTATCGGTGAAACCCCATGTCGCGGAGTAGGTCCGGTCAGGTGCCGAATCGATGGCCATCGACAGCGCCTTGGCTTCGTCGGAGTTGAGGCTGCGGCTGGGAACGTCCTCGGCCAGAGCCCGGCCGGTCGCGGACTCCGTCTCCGGATCCATGCCGGCGTTGACGAAGTATGCCACGGTGGCGGTCCCAACGGCCGCGGTCAAATCCCAGACCAGGGGACCCGGGACCGGGCGATCCGGTGGGTCCTCGTGTGGCGGGCCGCACCAGACGTGCACCGCATGAATACGGCCGTCGGACATGGCGACGGGTTCGGTCCGGATGATCCGATCGCTCTTCGGTGCAATCTCGGCCAGGCCCTTGCCGCCGGCCAGGGTCGCCGCGACCGCGTTCTGAATTGCCGCGAGATTCGGATTGCGGCGCAGAAAGATCGCGAGTGGAACGAAATTCTTCATCTGCCGGCCCTGTGCGACGACCGCGGGTTGGGCACCCAGGGTCTCCACCAGCAACCAGTCCTGCGCCATACGCATGAGCGTAACGGCCGAGTACGACAGGGCACTCGCGCATTGTGAGCGGTTAAAGGGCGGCGACTGGAGACCTTGCAGGCCTGCGACGTTAGCGGGTACGTTCAGCACCGTTCCAACCGAACTTGATGAACGGGTCGCGTTGTCCGACCGTTCGCCGCGGGCGCACTGACATTCGGCACTGGGCCGCAGTATGTGAGCGCCTCGCAGGAACCTTCCAATCCGTGGCTGTCGACCGCTCGAGGGGTCGGTCGGCGGCCATGGTTCAGAGATGTTCGGCAGACAGTTGCAGCAGCACTGTTCGCAGCACGACGATGGCACCCGCTTTGTCCAGGGGGTCGTTCCCGTTTCCGCATTTGGGCGACTGAACACACGACGGGCAGCCCTGCGGGCATTCGCATGCCTCGATGGCCGCCAGCGTCGCACCCAGCCAGACGGCAACCTGGCGGTAGCCGTGTTCGGCGAAGCCGGCACCACCGGGGTAACCGTCGTAGACGAATACCGTGGGGAGCCCGCCTTCGCCTACGGCAGTGGAGAGCCCGCCGATATCTCCGCGGTCGCAACTTGCGACCAGTGGCAGCAGGCCGATCGCGGCGTGCTCGGCGGCGTGTAGCGCGCCTGGAATTCGAGAAAACTCAATACCGCTGTCTGACAATGCTTCCGGCGTGATGGTGTACACCACCGCAACGGTCGGAAGTGTCCGTTCGGGCAGGTCAAGCTCGACGAAGTCGATCACCTCACCTGATGGTTGGCGGCGCAGATAGCCGATCACCTGATGCGTGACCGAGACCGGAACCAGTCCCACCGTCACCGCGCCGTAGACCATCTGTTCGCCCGCGCCGGTGACGGTGATGTCGGTGATCTCGCGGGGATATGTCGAATAACCCGGATCCTCGGCGTGAACGAAAGCCACTTGGGCGCCGAGGTCCAGGGAGTCCACCAGGTAGCTCTCACCCTGGTGTAGATAAACCGCGCCCGGGTGCACGGTGGCGGGGGCCTGCCCGGCTTCGGTGCTGCCCAGTAACCGGCCGGTGCCGGACTCGACGATGGCGACGCTGCCACCGCCTGTCCCGCGGATATCCACATCGTGGTGCGGTTCCAACCCGGCAGCCGGGAAGTACCGTCCGGCGCGCAGGCGCAGTAACCCATCTGCCATCAGCGATTCGGCCACGGATTCGGCTCTCCATTCCCTGATCTCATCCTCGGTCAGGGGCATTTCGGTTGCGGCACAGAGCAATTGCGGACCAATGACATAGGGATTCGCCGGGTCGATCACCACCCGCTCGACGGGTTTGCCCAGCAGGGCTTCGGGATGATGGACGAGGTAGGTGTCCAGCGGGTCGTCTCGGGCGATCAGCACCACCAGTGCACCCTGACCTCGTCTGCCGCAACGGCCCGCCTGCTGCCAGAAGGAGGCGACCGTTCCGGGGAATCCGGCCAACAGCACGGCGTCCAACCCGGCGATATCGATTCCCAATTCGAGGGCGTTGGTGGAAGCCAGCCCGCGCAACTCGCCGTCGGCCAGGGCCCGCTCCAGCACGCGGCGGTCCTCAGCGAGATAGCCGGCACGGTAGGAGGCCACCGTGTCCCGTAGGTGGGGGGCGATAGCGTCCAGCCGCGTCCGGGCGGCCAGTGCGGTCAGTTCAGCGCCGCGGCGTGATCGGACGAAGGTCAGCGTCCGCGCGCCCTGGACCACAAGGTCGGCCATCATCCTGGCGGCTTCCGCGCCGGCCGAACGGCGCACTGGCGCGCCGTTCTCGCCCTGCAGGTCGGTCCGCAACTCCGGCTCCCACAGCGCGATGGTCCGGGCGCCGTGCGGTGAGCCGTCGGCGGTGACCTCAACAACACCCCGACCGATGAGTTCGGCCGCCGTCGCGCCGGGTGCGGCGGTGGTGGCACTGGCGAAGATCACCGTCGGCGGCGGTGCTCCGGGTGCGGCGTAGCGGTCACACAAACGCAGCAGCCGCCGTAGGACCATCGCCACGTTGGAGCCGAAAATCCCTCGGTAGTAATGGCATTCGTCGACCACGATGTAGCGCAGGCCGCGCAGGAAGACCGCCCATCTCGGATGGTTCCGAAGAAGCGACAGGTGAATCATGTCCGGGTTGGAGAACAGCCAGCGAGAGCGCTCCCGCGCGAATCGGCGAACCTCGAGCGCGGTGTCACCGTCGTAGGAACTCGGTGCGACATCACCCAGGCGCGCTACCGCTGCGGTCAACGCGTGGGCCGCCCGGAGTTGGTCATGACCGAGCGCCTTCGTCGGGGAGAGGTAGAGGACCCTGGCCCGGGGGTCACGTGCCAGGGCGTCCATGATCGGCAGCTGAAATGCCAGTGACTTCCCCGATGCGGTGCCGGTACTGACCACCACGTGCTGACCGGCGTGGGCAAGTTCGGCCGCTTCGACCTGATGCGACCACGCTGCCGATATTCCCTGGCGGCGCAGTGCCTCAAGCACGTCGGGCGCGGCCCAGGACGGCCAGTCTCGCAGCTCGGCGCGGCGGGCACCGATCTCCGCTACGTGGCGAAGCGCAGCGGTCTCGTCGAGTCGCGTGTCACCACACACGGCGCCCAGCAGCTCGCTGCCGAAGCTCACCATCGCGCCTCCCGTCCGAATCTTCCATCAAGGTCCCATACGGATCCACAGCGAATTAGCGCTGAGGCTGTTCTAACCGGCCCGAACGTGATTGGATATGGGCGGTCGCAGCTTCTGTGTTCGTGTTTGGCGCTTCGCAGGATCGTTGTTGCGTTCGCGGTTCCTGCGAGGGTCTGTACGTCGGACAAGGTCTGACACATCCACGAAGGATGGCGGTCGGAACCGACCCGGTCTACGCCGAACATGGTTAGGTCGCTCCCGGAAAAGAAGGAATGTACGAAAAATGCCACAGGGAACTGTGAAGTGGTTCAACGCGGAGAAGGGCTTCGGCTTTATTGCTCCGGAGGACGGCTCCGCCGATGTGTTCGTCCACTACACGGAGATCCAGGGGTCGGGTTTCCGCACCTTGGAGGAGAACCAGAAGGTTGAGTTCGAGGTGGGCCAGAGCCCGAAGGGCCCGCAGGCCACCGGCGTTCGCGCCGTCTGACCGACAACAACTCTCGCGAACACCCCCGGGTGCCCCGACAACGGGCGCCGCGGGGGTGTCTGCATTGCCACGCCTGTCGAGGCTGTCCTGCTGCTCGGCGTAACCGAAAGGGTCGCGGCGGCGTAGCGAGTGCCATTGGCTGCCCTACTGTCTAACCGTGAGCCAGCTGTCGTTCTTCTCGGCCGAGTCGGTGCCCCCTGCGGTCACCGACCTCACCGGGGTGCTCGCGGCAGCCGGTCAGGCTGTCATGGTCGGCGGTGCCGCCCGGCTCTCGGTGGTGGTTGACACCGACTGGCGGGCGGTGGCGTTGGCCGACATGATCACGGCGGCCGGCCTGCAGGCCGAGATCACCCGAACCGAGGAGAACCATCCCCTGGTGCGCACCGCGGTCGACCCCCGGTTGCTGGGCATCGCGGGGGACTGGACGCGCGGCGCAGTCAAGACCGTCCCGCCGCAGTGGATGCCCGGGCCCCGGGAATTGCGGGCCTGGACGCTCGCGGCCGGCAGTCCGGATGCTGACCGCTACCTTCTGGGTCTGGACCCGCACGCCCCCGACACCCATTCGCCGCTGGCCTCGGCCCTGATGCGGGTGGGGATTGCCCCAACCCTGATCGGTACCCGCGGGACGCGTCCGGCCCTGCGAATTAGTGGCCGCCGGCGGCTTTCGCGGCTGGTAGAGAACGTGGGTGAACCCCCCGACGGGCCCGAGGCATTGGCGGCGTGGCCGCAAATCTGAGAGGGTTCCCCACGGGGGGTCGGTTTGCTTCTGCCGGTCCAAGGGTGCGAAATTGTGCAATGCCCATAATATCTGCCCTTATATAGAGGGATCCGTACGGCACGACAGAATTGGAGCGTAAGCGCACTTGGCTGACGACGACCGCGGAAGCGGAAACAGCGGTAACGTCCGTCGGCTCGTCATTGTCGAGTCGCCTACCAAGGCGCGCAAAATCGCCGGCTACCTGGGTGCGAACTACGTCGTCGAGTCCTCCCGTGGCCATATTCGCGACCTGCCCAAGGGTGCCGCCGACGTCCCGGCCAAGTACAAGGCCGAGAAGTGGGCACGGCTCGGCGTCAACGTCGACGCCGACTTCGAACCGCTGTACGTCATCAGCCCGGACAAGAAAACCACCGTCGCCGAACTCAAGAACCTGCTCAAGGGTGTCGATGAGTTGTATCTCGCCACCGACGGCGATCGCGAGGGTGAAGCGATCGCCTGGCATCTGCTGGAGACGCTGAAGCCCACCGTCCCGGTGCGCCGAATGGTGTTCCACGAGATCACCGAATCGGCGATTCGAGCGGCCGCCGATGACCCCCGCGATCTGGATATCGATCTGGTCGACGCCCAGGAGACCCGGCGCATCCTGGACCGGCTGTACGGCTACGAAGTCAGTCCGGTGCTGTGGAAGAAGGTCGCACCGAAGCTGTCGGCGGGCCGTGTGCAGTCGGTTGCGACGCGGATCATCGTGCAGCGCGAGCGGGAACGGATGGCCTTCCGCAGCGCCTCCTACTGGGACATCCTGGCGGAGTTGGATGCCAGCGTGTCCGATCCCGCTGCCAGCCCGCCGCGCTTCACCGCCCGATGGCAAGCGGGTGGCAACCGGTCGCGACTTCGATTCGGTGGGCGTGGTCCGAAAGCCCGCCGAAGTATTGGTGCTCGACGAGGTGGCGGCCAGCACGCTGGCTACCGGCCTGCGGGGTGCGGCACTGACCGTCGCATCGGTGGAGGAGAAGCCCTACACCCGCCGTCCGTATCCGCCGTTCATGACCTCGACGCTGCAGCAGGAGGCCGGGCGCAAGCTGCGGTTCAGTTCCGAGCGCACGATGAGCGTGGCCCAGCGTCTCTACGAGAACGGCCACATCACCTACATGCGCACCGACTCGACCACGCTGTCGCAGTCGGCCGTCGATGCCGCGCGCAACCAGGCGCGCCAGCTCTACGGTGACGAGTACGTCCACCCCACGCCGCGCCAGTACACCCGCAAGGTCAAGAACGCCCAGGAGGCGCACGAGGCCATCCGTCCCTCAGGCGAGGTCTTCTCGACCCCGGGGGCGCTGCACGCCGAACTCGACGCTGACGGCTTCCGGCTGTATGAACTGATCTGGCAGCGCACCGTCGCCTCCCAGATGGCCGACGCCCGCGGCACCACATTGAGCCTGCGGATCACCGGTAACGCGGCTGACGGCCGCGAGGCCGCTTTCACCGCAAGCGGTCGCACCATTACGTTTCCGGGGTTCCTGAAGGCTTACGTCGAGACTGTCGATGAATTAGCCGGCGGCGAGGCCGATGACGCCGAGAGTCGGCTGCCGCAGTTGCGCCAGGGCCAGCGTGTGGACGCCACCCGACTGACCGCCGACGGACACAGCACCAACCCGCCTGCGCGTTACTCCGAGGCGTCGTTGATCAAGGCTCTCGAGGATCTCGGAATCGGCCGTCCCTCAACGTATTCCTCGATTATCAAGACCGTTCAGGACCGGGGATATGTGTACAAGAAGGGCACCGCCCTGGTGCCCTCGTGGGTTGCCTTCGCGGTGACCGGTCTGCTTGAGCAGCACTTCGGTCGTCTGGTCGACTACGACTTCACCGCCGCCATGGAGGACGAACTCGACGAGATCGCCTCCGGTCGTGAGCGGCGCACCAATTGGCTGCACAACTTCTACTTCGGTGGCGAGCACGGCGTACCGCATTCGATCGCACGTGCCGGCGGCCTCAAGAAACTGGTGGGCGTGAACCTGGAGGGCATCGACGCCCGCGAGGTCAACTCCATTGCGCTGTTCGACGACGATCAGGGCCGCCCGATCTACGTGCGGGTGGGGAAGAACGGTCCGTATCTGGAACGAATGATCGTCGGTGACGACGGTGAGCCCACCCCGCAGCGAGCGAACCTCAACGATGAGATCACCCCGGACGAGCTGACCCTGGAGTTGGCCGAAACTCTTTTCGCCACACCGCAGGAGGGCCGGACGCTCGGCGTCGATCCGGAGACCGGCCACGAGATCATCGCCCGCGACGGTCGCTACGGCCCCTATGTCACCGAGGTGTTGCCGCCACCGCCCGACGACGACGGCACCGCCGTGGCCAAGAAGGGCAAGAAGCCCATCGGACCCAAGCCGCGCACCGGGTCGTTGTTCAGTTCGATGGAAGTTCAGACGGTCACCCTCGAGGATGCGCTCATGCTGCTGTCGCTGCCGCGACTGGTCGGGGTGGATCCGGCTAACGGTGAGGAGATCACCGCCCAGAACGGCCGTTACGGGCCATATCTGAAGCGCGGCACGGACTCCCGATCACTGGCAGGTGAGGATCAGATCTTCGGTGTCACGTTGGACGAGGCGCTGAAGATTTACGCCGAACCCAAACGCCGCGGTCGGCAGGGCGCCGCGACGCCGCCTCTGCGCGAACTCGGCACCGATGCCGCCTCGGGTAAGCCGATGGTGATCAAGGACGGCAGGTTCGGTCCCTACGTCACCGACGGCGAGACCAACGCAAGTCTGCGCAAGGGCGATGACGTGTTGACCATCACCGACGATCGGGCCTCGGAATTGCTCGCTGACCGCCGCGTCCGCGGACCGGTCAAGCGCACTGCCACGAAGGTGGTCCGCAAGAAAGCGGCGGCCAAGAAAGCCGGTACCAAGAAGGCCTCAGCGAAGAAGGCTTAGCCGGGTAGGGCAACTGCGGTGGATCCGCTGAAGTCGTGGGGCTGAACGAGATTTACCGGCCGTGCCAGTTGGGTGGGAGCGGATCGCCCGCGAAGTTCGACGATCTCGCCCACGTTCCAGCACAGTGCCTCGGCGTCGGGCGCTCCGGCGACCGCGACGGCGGAGGCTAATACGTGGTCGTGCTCAAGCTTGGCGAGTTCCGTCAAACGCGCGGCTTCGTTCACCGGATCGCCGATCACCGTGTACTCGAAACGTGCCTGGGCCCCGATGTGCCCGGCGATCGCCCGTCCCGCTGAGACCCCGATCCCGAACTCGGTCTGGCCGAGCACCCTGACCAGTTCGTCGTGGAGCTTCCGCGCCGCGGTCAGAGCCGCACCGGCGGCATCCGGGTGTTCCAGCGGCGCACCGAAGATGCACAGGGCGGCGTCGCCCAAGAACTTGTTGACGAAACCGCCGTACTCCCTGACGGTTTCGACGACGACGTTGAAGAACTCGTTGAGTAGGTCGACGACTTCGCCGGGGGGATGGGTGGCGGCCAGTTGGGTCGAGCCCACCAGATCGACGAACAGCACGGCGACGTCACGTTCCTGGCCGCCCAGTTCGGTACCGCGCTCCAGTGCCCGGCGCGCGACGTCCTCGCCGACGTAGCGGCCGAAGAGGTCACGCATGCGCTGTCGCTCGCTGAGTTCGCGGACCATGTCGTTGAAGCCGGCCTGCAGTAGCCCGAGCTCGCTTGCGTCGTAGATCTGCATGTGGGCGTTGTAATTACCGCGCTGCACTTCGCCGAGGGCCCAGCGTAGCTGGCGAAGTGGATCGGCAATTGCCATGGCCGACAACACATTTCCGATCAGGCCGATCACCAGGGCGGCAGCGGCCATCAGCAGGATCGGAATCAGCATGCTGTCGGCCGAGGCCTGCAGCAACGATAATTTCGTGGCGACGACGGACAGCACAATCAACAGCAGTGGCACTCCGGTGGACAGCACCCAGGCGAGCACCAACCGGAACACCACACCGGGTCGACTCAAGTTCTCCGGCACTCCCGCCCGCAACGCCGCCACGGCGACGGGCCGCAATACCCGCTCGGCCTGGAGGTAGCCGATGATGGCGGTGGCGGTCGCGCCGAGCAGGGTGGCCACCGCCAGCACCGGCGCGGCGTGACTGGCGACCGGCCAGCACGCCGCGATGAATACCGCTGCGCCAAGCAGCCAGGTGGTGATGCTGATTACGGACCGGTAACCCGGCACCCGCAGGGCCCGCAGCCGGGCGGCTTCGGTATCGGCCGGGTCGTCGGCGATGAGTCGTGAGTCGCGTCGTTGCCAGCGAAACACCGGTGTGAGCAGTTTGATGCTGATCAGCGCGCCGACGGTGAACGAGACGACGAGGTAGCCGAGGAATACCGCGAGGTTCGTCGTCGGCAGGTCCTGCAGTTTGAGTCGATCGGAGGGCGGCAGGCCGAATCGCAGGAAGCCCAGCACCAGCAGCGCACCGATGATGTCGGCCTGCAGCATGCCCAAGCCCAGCAGCGGCCAGGGCGTGCGCGCCGCCCAGCGGGCGAATTCGCGGATTCGTCCGCGCGTGACCGGCGCGCTGCTCACCACATCACCGTAGCGGTCGACGACCGGCGAGCTACCCCGTGGCTTGGCGTGGCCGGCTGCGTTGCCAACAACCGCGGTCGCCTCCCGGGGCGCGTACCAGTCGGCTCGACTAGTGTTGAT
>JAPLAO010000224.1 GCA_026393245.1 Mycobacterium sp.
CTCTCTTCCCATGTCGGCGCTCACCGTAACAAGATCTCGGAAGCGGCTGAGCCGGAATTTCGAACGTTTTTGTAACACGTTCTACTTTCTGGCGGCGGCCTTCCGTGCGGGTGCCTTTGTGACGGGTGCCTTCTTGGCGACGACCTTCTTGGCGAGGACCTTCGCGGGGACGGCCTTCGCGGGGACGGCCTTCTTGGCGACGGCGGGCTTGGCGGGGGCTTTTCGCGCCGGTGCCTTTCTCGCCGGTTGCGCCGGTGCGGCGCCGGCTGATTGTTCGCGTCGGCGCCGCACGCTGGCCTCGAGTTTGGCCAGCAGGTCCGAGACGTCGTCGGTGTCGTCGATGCGGGCGGGCGCTTCGGCGGTGGCGAAGGCCTGCCCGCCGGCCAGTTTGGACTCGACCAGTACCTGCAACTGCTCCTGGTAGGTGTCGGTGTACTGCTCCGGATTGAAATCCCCGGCCATCGACTCCACCACCTGCCCGGCCATCTTCAGTTCCGGAGCGCGAACCTCGACATCCTCGCCAAGTGAGGGGAAGGCCGGGTCGCGGATTTCATCAGGCCACAGCAGCGTGTGCACCACCATGACGTCGCGCTTGCCGAATCTCTTGATCCGCAACGCCGCCAGCCGGGTCTTGTTCCGCAAAGCGAAGTGCACGATCGCCACCCGATCGGTTGCTGCGAGCGCCTTGGCAAGCAGCACATAGGATTTCGACGATTTCCCGTCGGGCTCCAGGAAATAGCTGCGGTCATACATCAGCGGGTCGATCTCGGCGGCTGGCACGAATTCCAGCACCTCGATCTCGTGGCTGCGTTCCTCGGGCAGGGTGGCGATGTCGGCGTCGGTGATCACCACCGTCTGGCCACTATCGGCCTCGTATGCCTTGGCGATATCGCGGTACTCGACCGCCTCGCTGCACTCTTCGCAGACCCGCTGATATTTGATTCGGCCATTGTCCTGGGCGTGCACCTGATGGAACTTCAGGTCGTGGTCCTCGGTGGCGCTGTACACCTTCACCGGGACGTTCACCAGACCGAAGGCGACGGAGCCTCTCCAGATGGAACGCATGAGTTCAATAATTCGTCGAAAGGGGGCGGTGTCAGACGACCGGGACGGATTCGGGGTCCACTCCCAGGGGCATCTGCGGGTTGGCACCTGGGGCGTCGTCGATATAGACACTCTGGGGTTGCAGCAGGCACTCTCCGGTTACCGGTACCTGCCCACCGGTGCAGTACGGTTCCCACTCCTCCGGGTCCGCGGCCGCGTTGGGTGCGCTGAGCAGCGCAGCAACCGTCAGTAGGCCCGCTATTGGCATCCTTGTCATTGGCTCACCATATCAGTGGGTAATACGTTGATCAGGTGATTGATACCTGGCCACCGGGAGCGACGGTGGGTCCGCGGGTCACGTTGACCAACCCGGACAAGGTGCTCTATCCGGCCACCGACACCACGCGGGCCACCACCAAAGCCGACGTCTTCGGGTACTACACAACGATTGCCGAGGTGATGCTGCCGCATCTTGCAGGCCGGCCGGCGACCCGCAAACGCTGGCCCGACGGCGTCGACGAACCGGCGTTCTTCGAGAAGGATCTGCCCACCTCGGCACCGGACTGGCTGGCCCGCGGCACTCTGGTGCACCGCTCCGGTGCCGCGATGTATCCGATCATCGACAGCGCGACCGCCCTGGCCTGGATCGCGCAGCAGGCGGCGCTGGAAGTCCATGTGCCGCAATGGTGTTTCGGCGCCGACGGCAAACCGGGCCCGGCCAACCGCCTGGTGTTCGATCTCGACCCCGGCGACGGTGTGACGATGGCGCAACTGGGGGAGGTGGCGCATGCGGTGCGCGACCTGATGGATGACATCGGTCTGCGGGTCTATCCGCTCACCAGTGGCAGCAAGGGCATGCATCTCTACGCCCCACTCGCCGATCCGGTCAGCAGCGACGGCGCCGCGACGCTGGCTCGTCGGGTGGCTCAGCAGCTTGAGGAGAGCATGCCTACCCTGGTCACCGCCACCATGACCCGAAGCCTGCGGGCCGGCAAGATCTTCCTGGACTGGAGTCAGAACAACGCCGCCAAGACCACCATCGCGCCGTACTCGTTGCGCGGCCGCCAGATACCCACGGTTGCCGCGCCGCGCACCTGGGACGAAATCGGTGATCCCACACTTTCCCAGTTGCGTTACGACGAGGTGTTGGCCCGAGTGGCCGAACACGGCGACCTGCTGGCCGGTCTGGACGGCGGCACCTTGCGCAAGCGCCTGACGAGTGCGCCGCGCGCGAAACGGACCGCTGCCAACGCCGCTCGATCTACGACCGCGGAACCGGTCGTCTCGGTCGGCGAACCGCGGACCGGGACGCACCTTCGCGATATCGCGCCGATGTTGGCCACCCTGGGGTCGGTGGACAAACTGACCGCAGCCCGGTACGCGTTCGAGGGAAAATTCGACGGCTACCGGCTCATGGTCGAGGTTGACCGTGGCCGGCTTGCGTTGCACTCGCGCAACGGCAACGACGTCACCGCTCAGTACCCGCAACTGCAATCGCTCGCGGCTTCGCTGGCTGATCACCACGTCATCCTCGACGGCGAGGTGGTCGCTCTCGACGAACACGGTGTACCGAACTTCGCCGAGATGCAGAACCGGGCGCGGGCCACCCGCATCGAGTTCTGGGCTTTCGACATCCTGACCCTCGACGGTCAATCACTGCTGCGGGTCAAGTATCGCGATCGTCGGCGACTCCTCGAAACATTCTCCGCCGGAACCGATCTCATTGTTCCGGATCTCCTCGACGGCAACGGTTCACAAGCGCTCGCCCTCTCGCGCACGCGCAAATGGGAAGGCGTAGTCGCGAAGAGATGGGACTCCACCTACCAGCCGGGTCAGCGGTCGTCGTCGTGGATAAAGGACAAGAACTGGAACACCCAGGAGGTCGTCATCGGCGGTTGGCGCAGGAGCGAGGGCGGGCGTTCCAGCGGTATCGGCGCGCTGCTGTGCGGCATCCCGGACGGCGGGGCCCTGCGGTTCATCGGCCGGGTCGGCACCGGATTCACCGAGAAGGACCTCGCCGGACTCAAAGCCATGCTGGCTCCGCTGCACACCGCTGAATCGCCTTTCCGCCCAGCGCTTCCGCGCCAGGAGACCGTCGGCGTCACCTATGTTCGGCCCGAACTCGTCGGCGAGGTGCGCTACGGCGAGCTAACCTCCGACGACCGGTTACGACACGCCAGTTGGCGGGGCCTTCGTCCGGACCGGGACGCCGCCGACGTCACGCTGGAGCAAGAAACCTAGGCGCCGTATCGGACTGGATTATCAGCCCCGCAGGATCGGCCGCAGCGTCTCCAACACATTGGGATCCTCAATGGTCGACGGTATCGGTTCGTCGCGACCGTCGGCGATCCCACGCATGGTCTTGCGCAGGATCTTTCCCGACCGGGTCTTGGGCAGTGCGGGCACGACGTCGACGGTGGAGAAACAGGCCACCGCCCCGATCGAGTGCCGGACCGCCGCCACCAGTTCGGCAGCTAGGCCGTTGGCTGACGCCCCGGACTTGAGCACCACAAGTCCGCGTGGCACCTGACCCTTGATTTCGTCGGCCACCCCGATCACCGCGCACTCGGCCACCGCTGGGTGGCCGGCCAACACCGCCTCGATCGCGCCCGTCGACAACCGGTGCCCGGCCACGTTGATGACGTCGTCGATGCGGCCCATCACGAACAGGTAGCCGTCGTCGTCGATGTAGCCGCCGTCACCGGTTAGGTAGTAGCCCGGATGCTCACACAGGTAGGCCGACTCGTACCGGGCGTCATCGCCCCACAGGGTCGGCAGCGTGCCGGGCGGCAGCGGTAGGCGGATGCAGATCGCACCTTCCTCGCCCGGCGCACATCCGGAGCCGTCCGGATGCAGAATTTGCACGTCGTATCCGGGCATCGGCACGGTCGGTGAGCCAGCCTTGAGCGGAAGCTGTTCCACCCCAACCGGATTGGCCGCGATCGCCCAACCCGTCTCGGTCTGCCACCAGTGGTCGATCACCGGGATGCCGAGCACCGCCGACGCCCAGTGGTAGGTGTCCGGGTCCAGCCGCTCGCCGGCCTGGAACAGATACCGCAGCGACGACAGGTCGTATCGGCCGATATGTGTTCCCTGCGGATCCTCCTTGCGGATTGCCCGCAGCGCGGTGGGGGCCGAGAAGAGCGCCGAAACCCCGTGCTCGGAGACCACCCGCCAGAACGCGCCCGGATCCGGTGTGCCGATCGGCTTTCCCTCGTAGAGCACCGTCGTGGCGCCGGCCAGCAGGGGGCCGTACACGATGTAGGAGTGGCCGACCACCCAGCCCACATCGGAGGCGGCCCAGAACACGTCACCGGCCTCGGTGCCGTAAATATGCCGCATGCTCCACATCAGTGCGACCGCGTGGCCACCGTTGTCGCGCACGATGCCTTTGGGTTTACCGGTGGTGCCCGAGGTGTAGAGCACGTAAAGCGGATCGGTGGCCGCCACCGGTACCGGATCGGCCGGCTCTGCGTCCGCCATCAATTCGGCCCAGTCATGGTCGCGGTCGGACACCAGGGTGCAGCGGTGTTCGGGGCGCTGGATGATCACGCAGGCCCGCGGTTGGTGCTGCGCGCGCTGCAGGGAGTGGTCAAGCATCGGTTTGTACTCGATCACCCGGGTCGGTTCGATCCCGCAGGACGCCGAGACGATCACCACCGGCCGGGCGTCGTCGATGCGGGTCGCCAGTTCGTGGCTGGCGAAGCCGCCGAACACCACCGAGTGCACCGCGCCGAGTCGCGCGCAGGCCAGCATCGCGATCACAGCTTCGGGGATCATCGGCAGGTACAGCAGGACGCGGTCACCCTTGCCGACCCCCAGCCCGCGAAGTACCCCGGCGAAACGTGCTGTCTGGTCGAGCAATTCGCGATAGGTATAGGTGAGCTTCGACCCGGTGACGGGGGAGTCGTAGATCAGGGCGGCCTGTTCCCCGCGGGTGGCGATGTGGCGGTCCAGGGCGTTGGCGCAGGTGTTCAACTCCGCATCGGGGAACCACCGGTAGAACGGCGGGTTGTCGTCATCGAGAATCCGCTGTGGCTCCCGCGTCCACGTCACCGCACGCGCGGCGTCTGCCCAGAAAGCCGCTGGATCGTCCACGCTGGCTTGGAAAACGTCGCGGTATCGATCCATGCCCTGCACGGTAGCGCGGACGCATCGCTATCGTCGCGGCATGGCAGCAGTGGAGTTCGACGTCCCCGAAGCCGGCATCGCCCGGGTCACCCTCAACCGACCCGAGGTGCTCAACGCCATCGACGGCGCCCTGCTCGACGGCCTCGATGCGGCATTGGACCGGCTGGGGTGGCTGCATCCGCTGTAAGGCTGGGCCCGCTGTAGTGCTTAGGCTTTCGCGATGACGTTCTCTGCGAACCATTCCAGGTTGCGGATCTTGGCGTCCAGCGGTTCGATGTCGGGTCCGTTGACGTAGGGGATCCGGAAGCCGACGATGACGTCGGTGACACCCTTGTCCTCCAAGCGCTTCACGCCGTCGGTGGTGAAGCCGTCGATCGAGATCACGTGGACCTGGAAGTCCTTATCGGCCGTTCCCTCTTCCTCACGGTAGCGGTTGAGCTTGGCCAGCAGTTCGTCGAGATCTTCCTCGCCGCCGCCGTGCATCCAGCCGTCATTGCGCGCAGCTCGTCGCAGTGCGGCATCGGCGTGCCCGCCGATCAGGATCGGGATTGGTTCGGTGGGCGCGGGCGTCATCTTGGTCTTGGTGATATCGAAGAATTCGCCGTGGAACTCGAAGTAGTCACCGGTGGTCAGGCCACGGATGATCTCGATGCACTCGTCCATCCGCTTGCCGCGCTTAGCGAACGGCACGCCCATCAACTCATAGTCTTCCGGCCACGGACTGGTACCCACCCCGAGACCGAGCCGGTTGCCGATGAGCGAGACCAGCGATCCGGCCTGCTTGGCGACGAGGGCTGGTGGGCGGATCGGGAGTTTAAGCACGAAGAAGTTGAAGTGCAGCGTGGTGGTGGCCGCGCCGAGCGCGGCCGTGAGCACGAAGGTTTCGATGAAGGACTTGCCGTCGAGGAACTCGCGGTTGCCATCGGGGGTGTACGGGTACTTCGAGTCCGACTCGAAGGGGTACGCGACGCTGTCCGGGATGGTCATCGCGTGGTAGCCCGCCGCCTCGGCGGCCTTGGCCAACGGAATGTAGTAGCTCGGGTCGGTCATCGCCTCGGCGTATGTGAATCGCACGAGTCGATAGTAGAACGTGTTCTAGTTCCGTGGGCGGTTAGCCCACTACTTGTCCTCGGACTCGCCTGCCGGACTGCTCGTGAGCGCGTCGCCCCACACGGACTCCGCGCCGGAGTGGCCGATCCGGTACACCTGGATCGTTGACCCGACGCCGACCCCCACCACCAGTACGGCGACGATTGCCGACAGCACGGTCGACGGTTTACCGCCTCGGGCCCGGAAATGCACGACAGCCAACAGAATTGCGGAGACGAGCAGAGCCACCGACACGTAAATCATCGTCTCGCCCAGATGCTCGTGCTTTTCCAGTATCTCGCTGTCCCCGACCTTGTTTTCAAGCCACTCGCCGGCCTCAGCGGCGATCGGGGTCACCACCAGGTTCACCGCCGCGAGAGCAAGTACCAGCCACACCAGGCGCTGCCGGGCCGCGGGCCACAGTGCGCACAGGATCGCCAGGATCGCGGTCAGTGGTGCCAACACCACGATGAAGTGGACCAGCAGCGGGTGGGCGGGCAGTCCATTCAGCGTGTTCATGGTTGGCAATGCTACGGGTGTCAGGTTGCCAGGCGGAGGATGATGTCTGCCGTGACATGGCTGACGCGCAACGTGCGGGTGCTCTCGGCGGTGTCGTTCCTCCAAGACGCCGCGAGCGAGTTGCTGTATCCGCTCCTACCCATCTATCTCACCGTGGTGCTGGGCGCACCACCGGCGGTGGTCGGGGCGATCGAGGGTGCGGCCGAGGGCGCGGCGTCGATCACCAAGCTAGCGTCCGGACCGCTCGGTGACAGGTTCGCCAAGCGACCGCTGATCGCCACCGGGTACGGCATGGCGGCGCTGGGCAAGGTGATCGTCGCTCTGGCCGGAGCGTGGCCGGGAGTGCTCGCCGGGCGGGTGGTCGACCGACTCGGTAAAGGAGTCCGCGGCGCACCTCGGGACGCGCTGCTGGTCGAGGGAGTCGAATCCGGTTCAAGGGGAAGGGTTTTCGGGTTCCACCGCGCCATGGACACCCTCGGCGCAGTGGTGGGTCCGCTCATCGGCTTGGCGGGCTATGAGTTGCTCGATCACCAGATTGCACCGCTGTTGTATATCGCGATCGTTCCCGCCGTACTTTCGGTGTTACTGATTTTCCTGGTTCGGGAGACGCCGCGCAGTGGCCCGCGGCCGCCGCGCCAGTCGATGTTCACCGGCGTGCGTGATCTCCCGCACCGGTTCTGGCGGGTGACGATGATCGTCGTCGGGTTCGGTCTGGTGAACTTCCCCGACGCGCTATTGCTGTTGCGGCTCAACGAGATCGGCTTCGGTGTAGCCCAGGTGATCCTGGCCTACGTCACCTACAACCTGGTGTACGCAGTCGCCAGTTTCCCGGCCGGGGTGCTGTCCGACCGGTTACCGCGCTCGGCAGTGTTCGGCATCGGGTTGGTGTTCTTCGCTATCGGCTACATCGGGCTCGGGCTCACCACCGACCGGATGACGGCCTGGTTGCTCATCGGTTTCTACGGGTTGTTTACCGCCTGCACCGACGGTGTCGGCAAGGCCTGGATCTCTTCGCTTGTCGGCTCTGATCGACAGTCCACCGCCCAGGGGGTGTTCCAGGGCGCCAGCGGGTTGGCGATCCTGATCGCCGGTGTTTGGGCCGGACTGCTGTGGGGTGCCGACGGACGGCTGCCACTGCTGATCTCCGGAGTCGTCGGCGCCTGTTTCGCTGCGGCACTGCTCGGGAACTGGGCATTGCGACGGGCTGGATAGGCTCACCGGCATGCGCACGATACATGTCATCGGCATCGGGGTGGGCGATCCCGACTTCGTGACGACACAGGCCGTCCGCGCACTCAATGACACCCAGGTGTTCTTCGCGATGGACAAGCGCGAGGCCACCAGCGATCTGGTCGAATTGCGGCGGGAGGTCTGCCGCCGCTTCATCTCGTCGCCGGACTACCGATTCGTCGAACTACCCGATCCGCCGCGAGCCGCCGACGGCGACTACGGCCGCGCGGTCACGGACTGGCACGCCGCCCGAGTGCGACTGTGGGCCAACGCGATCGAGAACGAACTCGGTGACGACGGCGTGGGTGCATTTCTGGCCTGGGGGGACCCGTCGCTATATGACAGCACCCTGCGGATCCTCGACGAGGTGGCGCACCGCGTCGAGTTGCGCTACGACGTCATCCCCGGCATCACCGCGGTGCAGGCGCTGACCGCCCGGCACCGCATTCCGCTCAACGACATCGGCGAACCTGTGCTGATCACCACTGGCCGGCAACTCCGCGCCACCGGATTATCCGGTTCGGCGGTCGTGATGCTCGACGGTGACTGCGCGTTTCTCGCCTGTCCGCCACAGACCCGGATCTGGTGGGGTGCCTACCTGGGTACGGCCGATGAGCTCTTGGTGAGCGGAACCGTCGGCGAGGTCGGTGAGCGCATCGTCGCGATGCGGGCCGACGCCCGCGCCCGGCACGGTTGGATCATGGATATCTACCTGCTGCGGCCCTGACGCCCAAGTAGGCTTGCTTCCATGGGGTCTTTCGTCCTTCGTGCGGCGGTTACCGGGCTCGCACTGTGGGTAGTCACGCTCATCCTGCCCGGAATGAGCTTCGTCGGCGGCAGCACCGCAGTGCAGAAGATCGGCATCGTGCTGGTTGTTGCCGTCATCTTCGGACTGGTTAACGCGTTCATTAAGCCGCTCGTGCAGGTGCTGTCGATTCCGCTGTACATTCTCACGCTGGGGTTGTTCCACGTTGTGATCAATGCCCTGATGCTCTGGATCACGGCCTGGATCACCGAGCACACCACGCACTGGGGTCTGCAGATCGACCAATTCTGGTGGACCGCAATCTGGGCGGCGATCCTGTTGTCGATCGCTGGGTGGGCGTTCTCGCTGCCGTTCCGCAGTACCGAACGCGCCCTCGGCTGAGCTTCGATTGCCCGAACTGCCGGAGGTCGAGGCACTCGCCGATCACCTGCGCCGCAACGCTGTTGGCAAGACCGTCGAGCGTGTCGATGTTGCGTCGCTGTCGGTGCTCAAGACAGTCGACCCGCCGATCGCCGCGCTGTACGGCCGCACAATCGACGCCGTTCAGCGCTGGGGCAAATACCTTGGGATACAGGCCGGTGATATCCACCTGATCACTCACCTGTCGCGGGCGGGTTGGCTGCGCTGGTCGGACAAACTCAGCCCCGCGCCGCTGCGACCGGGTAAGGGCCCAATCGCGCTGCGGATACATCTGGCGGACGGGCACGGCTTCGATCTGACCGAGGCCGGCACCCAGAAGCGCCTGGCGGTGTGGCTGGTCGACGATCCCACGAAGGTTCCCGGAATCGCTGGACTCGGACCCGATGCGCTGAGCCTGACCGCCGCCGCGCTCGCGGAGTTGTTGGCGAACAACAGCGGCCGGATCAAGACGGTGCTCACCGACCAGTTGGTGATCGCCGGTATCGGCAATGCCTATAGCGACGAGATCCTGCACGCCGCGAAGCTGTCCCCGTTCGCAACCGCTGGAAAGCTCACCGAAGTTCAGCTGACCGCTTTACATGCCGCGATGGTAGGCGTGCTCTCCGATGCGGTGCAACGCTCCGTGGGCCAGCAGGCGGCAACACTCAAGGGCGAGAAGCGATCTGGGTTGCAGGTGCATTCTCGAACCGGCCTACCCTGTCCGGTGTGCGGTGACCCGGTGCGGGAAGTCTCGTTCGCCGACAAGTCTTTTCAGTACTGCCCCACGTGTCAGACCGGGGGAAAGGTGCTCGCCGACCGGCGGATGTCACGGCTACTCAAGTGAGTCCCGTGAGCAGACGTAAAGTGCGCGCGACACGCGGGAATTGAGGACCTTTTGCGTCTGCTCGCGCAAGGGGCTAGCCCGCCCTGCCGCGCTCCTCGCGGTAGTGCCGCACCAGTGCGTCGGTTGAACTGTCGGTCTGCTTAGCCGGTGATGCGGCTTCGGTGAGCACCGGGAGCAGCGCCATGGCCTGGGTCTTGCCCAGTTCGACACCCCACTGATCGAAGGAGTCAACACCCCAGATCACACCTTCGGTGAACACCTGATGCTCATACAGTGCGATCAACTGACCCAGCACCGAAGGCGTAAGCCGGGTGGCCAGGATCGACGTCGATGGCTTGTTGCCCGGCATCACCTTGTGTGGCACCACCGCCGCGGGTGTGCCTTCCGCGGCGATCTCCTCGGCGGTCTTGCCGAACGCCAGAACCTGGGTCTGGGCGAAGAAGTTGCTCATCAGCAGGTCGTGCATGCTGCCCGTGCCGTCGGCAGTCGGCAGGTCATCTGTTGGCTGGCTAAACCCGATGAAATCGGCCGGCACCAGTCGGGTGCCTTGATGCAGCAGTTGGTAGAAGGCGTGCTGACCGTTGGTTCCCGGCTCGCCCCAGAAGATCTCACCCGTGGCGGCTGTCACCGGCGTGCCGTCGGCGCGCACCGACTTGCCGTTGGACTCCATGGTCAGCTGCTGGAGGTAGGCCGCGAACCGGGCCATATCGTTGGAGTACGGCAACACCGCTCGAGTATCGGCACCGAAGAAGTCGGAATACCACAGCCCGATCAGACCCAGCAGGGCAGGCGCGTTGGACTCCAGTGGCGCGGTGGCGAAATGGCGGTCGACGATGTGGAACCCGGACAGGAAGTCCGCGAACGCCGCCCCGCCGATGACCGCCATGATCGACAGCCCGATCGCGGAGTCCACCGAGTAGCGTCCGCCGACCCAGTCCCAGAAGCCGAACATGTTGGCCGAGTCGATGCCGAATTCCTCGACCAGTTTCTTGTTGGTCGAAACCGCCACGAAGTGTTTGGCCACCGCGTCCTCGCCGAGTGTATCGGTGAGCCAGCGTCGCGCCGCAGTCGCGTTCGTCAGTGTCTCCAGGGTGGTGAAGGTCTTAGATGCGACGATGAAAAGCGTTGTGGCAGGGTCGAGCCCGTCGAGTTTTGCCACCATGTCGGCTGGGTCAACGTTGGATACGAACCGCGCCGAGATGCCGGCATCGGCGTAGTGCCGCAAGGCTTGGTAAGCCATCGCCGGCCCGAGGTCCGATCCGCCGATTCCGATGTTGACAACGCAGGTGATCCGCTTGCCGGTGGCGCCGGTCCACTGGCCATTGCGCAGTCGGTCGGTGAAGTCACCCATCGCGTCGAGTACCTCATGCACGTCGGTGACGACGTTTTGCCCACCGACCGATAACGTCGCGTCACGCGGTAACCGCAGTGCGGTGTGCAGCACGGCGCGGTCCTCCGAGGTGTTGATGTGTTTGCCCGCGTACATCGCATCGCGGCGTTGTTCCAGCCCGGCCGCGCGGGCCAGATCCACCAGCAATGCCAGCGTCTCGCGGGTTACCCGGTGCTTGCTGTAGTCGATGTAAAGGTCGCCGACGGTCAGGGTCAGTTCCCGGCCGCGGTCGGGGTCCTCGGCGAAGAACTGCCGCAGGTGCTGGTCGGCGATCTGGCTGTGGTGTCGGGTCAGCGCCGTCCAGGCGGCTCCGGTAGAGGTATCTGCGCTCATTCCCCAGACCCTAGTGCGGTCGGGTACGCAGAGGTGTACATCATGGAGTGATGAGCACCCTAGAAGTTGAACGGCTGTTGGCCTCGGTTCCGACCGGGTTGTGGATCGGCGGTCAGGAGCGACCCGCGTCGTCGACCTTCGATGTCATCAACCCAGCCGATGACGAGGTCCTGATCTCGGTGGGCAACGCCACCGCGGCCGATGCGCTGGCCGCGATGGACGCGGCCTGCGCGGTGCAGGCCACCTGGGCCGCTACTCCGGCACGGGAGCGCGGCGAGGTGCTTCGGGCGGTATTCGAGATGATCATCGACCGCGCGGAGGACTTCGCCACCCTGATGACGCTGGAGATGGGCAAGGTCCTCGCCGAGAGCATGGGCGAGGTCAAATACGGCGCCGAGTTCTTCCGGTGGTTCGCCGAGGAGGCGGTGCGCATCGGCGGCCGGTACACCCCGAGTCCGGCGGGTACCGGACGCATCGTCGTCACCAAACAACCGGTTGGCCCGTGCTACGCCATCACGCCGTGGAACTTCCCCTTGGCGATGGGCACTCGCAAGATCGGCCCCGCACTCGCGGCCGGCTGCACCATGATCGTCAAACCGGCGCAGGAGACACCGCTGACCATGCTGCTGCTGGCCAAGCTGATGGCCGAGGCCGGGCTGCCCTCCGGTGTGCTTTCGGTACTGGCGACCAATAAGCCGCGGGAGGTCACCACCGCGCTGATCGACGACGGCCGGTTGCGCAAGCTCACCTTCACCGGCTCGACCGGGGTCGGCAAGGCACTCGTGAAGCAGTCCGCGGACAAGTTGCTGCGCACCTCCATGGAACTGGGTGGCAATGCGCCGTTCGTGGTGTTCGACGATGCCGATGTCGACGCCGCCGTCGAGGGCGCGATGCTGGCCAAGATGCGCAACGGCGGTGAGGCGTGCACGGCCGCGAACCGGTTCTACATCGCCAATCCGCTGATCGACGACTTCACCGACAAGTTCGTCAAACGCATGGGTGAACTCAACCTTGGCAACGGTCTAGACCCGGCAACCAAGCTGGGCCCGTTGATCAACGCCAACCAACTCGAGACGGTGCAGGAGCTCGTCGACGACGCCGTCGCGAAAGGTGCGACCGTGGCTGTCGGCGGTCAGGCTCCGGGTGGGCCGGGCAACTTTTACCCGGCGACCGTCCTGGTCGGCGTACCCGCCGGCGCGCGCATTCTCAAAGAGGAAGTGTTCGGCCCGGTCGCCCCGATCGTTGGCTTCGATACCGAGGAACAGGGCATCGCCGCTGCCAATGACACCGAGTACGGGCTGGCGGCCTATATCTGGACGGAGTCGTTGGACCGGGCGCTGCGGGTCGCGGAGGCACTGGAAGCCGGAATGGTGGGCGTGAACCGCGGTGTGATCTCTGATCCGGCCGCGCCGTTCGGCGGGGTCAAGGAATCCGGCTTCGGCCGCGAAGGTGGGTATGAGGGCATCGAGGAGTACCTCGATATCAAGTACATCGCGCTGACGAAATAATTCTCTCGCAACGCGCCTGCCACAGAAGTCGCAACGCTTCTGCCCCAGAATTCACACCTGTCACGGCCTCTGGTGGGTGGGTAGTAGTTCCCACCTCTTAGCGACAACAAGCTGCGGAGTCGCTAAGAGACATCCCAGCTTTTTAGGTGTCAAGCGGCGATGGGTGTGCGGTGTGCCCAGGCGGTGTGTTCGTTGTAGTGGGTGCGATGGCGTAGGCA
>JAPLAO010000022.1:0-11459 GCA_026393245.1 Mycobacterium sp.
TAAGGGTGGCGTGGAGCGGTGAGCAGACGAGACACCGGGGCTTCCTCCACCACACGTCCGGCGTACATGACTGCTACCCGCTCGGTCACCTGAGCGACCGCGGGCAGATCATGGCTGATAAAGACCAGTGCGACGCCCAGATCGTCGGAAACGCGACGCAGCAACTGCAGAATCTCGGCCTGGACGATCACGTCGAGCGCGGTGGTCGGCTCGTCGGCCAACAGCACCGTGGGACCGCAGGCCAACGCCATGGCAAGGGCGGCTCGCTGACGCATGCCGCCGGAGAACTCATGCGGGTAGCACGCCGCCCGCGTAGCCGGAATGCCGACCATGTCGAGCAGTTCGGTAACGCGTTTGTCGGCGTCCCGGCGACTGGCTTTCCCATGCATCCGGATCGGCTCGCCGATCTGATCACCGACGGTCCGCACCGGGTTGAAGGCGTTCATCGCGCCCTGGAACACCATCGAGATATCCCGCCAGCGGTGCGGACGCATACCGCTATCGCCACCGGCGAGGATGTCGACTCCGTCGAGCAGAACCTGTCCGGACACCTCCGCGTTCGGCGGCAGCAGCCCCATCATCGCGAGCACGACGGTGGACTTACCGCATCCCGACTCGCCCACAATCCCAAGCCGGTCGCGCGGGTGCAGGCTGAAGGAGACGCCTCGGACGGCATGCACTTGGCCGCCTCCGATATCGAAGTCGACGCCCAAGTCACGAACCTCGAGAAGCGGGGCCGTCACAGATGTCGTCATGGGCGATCCGGTGCGCCGTGCAGTGGACGCACCCGGAAACGTCGGACCGCCAGATGCCCCACCTTGAGCCGCGGGTTGAGGGTGTCCTCCATACCCTGTCCGGCGATGGTTGCGGCCAGCACCACCAGGGTGACCGCAAGACCTGGCGGCAAGACCACCCACCACGCCCCGGCCACGACCGCACCCTGGTCCAGTGCGTCCTGGATCATCCGCCCCCAGGACATCACCGAGGGATCCCCGAGTCCCAGGAAGCTGATGTAGGTCTCGGCGAAGATCGCGTTGGCCACCATCAGCACCGTGTTGGCGACCAGCAGTGGCGTCACCTGAGGCACCACATGGCGGGTCAGAACGAAGAGCGGGGAGGCTCCCATCGCTTCCACCCGCTTCACGAAAGTGCGCTGCCGCACCGACATCACCTGTGCCCGGATCAGCCGCGCCGTCGAAGCCCAATAGACCAGGCCGATGACGATCATGATGTTGGTCAGGCTCTGACCGAAAACCGCCGCGGCCACGATCATCAGCGGAATATCTGGGATCACCAGGAAATAGTCCGTGATCCTCATCAGTACGCCGTCAGTGCGGCCGCCGAGATAGCCCGCGACGAAACCGATGGTTCCACCGATCACCATGCCGACCAATGCGGCAATAGATCCCACCAGAAGCGATGTCTGTGCGCCGTGCACGAGACGCGACAGCACGTCAAAACCGCCACCGTCCAAGCCCAATGGATGCGCAGCAGCGGGCGCGGAGAAACCGCTGGCGAACTGAGTGTTGACCGGCGTCGGTGCGATCACCGGCGCCAGCAGGGCGATCAATGCGAAGACTCCCAGTGCGCACAAACCCAGCACGGTTTGCCGGTTCCCGGTGATGAGACGGAGCGCGGTTCCCCTTCGCGTGGGGACACTGACCGCACGCTCACCCGACGGCGACGCGACCACTACGAATCCTCGGATCGATGCGAACATAGACGAGATCTGCTACGAGATTCGCCACCACTACCGCCACCGTGAGTAGCAGGAAGATTCCCTGCAGCACCGGGTAGTCGCGCTTGCCGATCGCGTCAACAGCGGCGAATCCGATTCCGGGGTAACTGAATACGTCCTCCACCACGATCGCCCCGGCGACGATGGATCCCGCCGACAACGCCACCATGGTCACCATGGGCAGCAATGCGTTGCCGAAAGCGTGGTACCGCAGGATTTCCCAGTCACGTAAGCCCTTGGCTCGGGCAGTAAGAATGTAATCCTCGCCCAGGGTATCCAGCATCGCCGAACGCATGATGATGGCGTACTGACCGTAACTGCCGAGACCGAGGGTGAGTGCGGGCAGGATCAGATGCGCGGTGCGATCCACCAGGAGATCCCACAGCGACGGCGCACCCAGGACGCCCAGGGATGCGCTCTGAATGCCCGCTGCCGGCAGCCCTATCGCGGCGGCGACGTAAAACAGGACGAGCAGCCCGATCCACTGCGTTGGCATCGCATAAAAGGCCAGACTGGTCCACTGCGTGGTCGAGTCCAGTGCAGTCCCCCGCCGCCACGATGACACCACCCCGCTGATCACTCCCAGCACTAGGGCGATCAGGGTGCCGGCGATCAGCATCGGCAGCGTGTTCAACAGCGGCCCGGTGATCTCCTGCCACACCGGCCTTCCGCTGGCGATGCTGATACCCAGATCACCACGAGCCAATTGACCCAGGTATCGGACGAACTGTTCAGGCAGCGGCGCGTCAAGCCCGTAGCGAGTAAGCAGAGCCTCCCGCAACTGCGGAGTACACGCCCGGCACCGCAGGGCCGACACCGCGTTGCCCGGCATCACGCGGAACAGGAAGAAATTTATCGTCGCTGCGACGAACACGGTGACGACCGCGAACCAGATCCGGCTCAGCGCAGAAGTCAAGCCCGCCTCGGACTGGTGTAGTAAGCCTTGCCCAGCGTGAACAGCGTCGGCTCGAAACCGGTCCAGCCGGTCGAGCTCGCAGTCACCAGGTTGGTCTCCACGATCTGGATGTAGGGCCGCGCGCTCGCGATCTCAGCCTGGGCCTGCCAGACCAGATCCCGACGGGCCGCGAGATCCACGGTGGTGCGCTGCTTCTCATACAGCGCGTCGTAAGCCGGATTACTCCACCCGGTGTCGCTGTTGTTGTTCAGCTCACTGGTCGTGACCACGCCGAGGTTGAAGTCCGGATCGAGATACGGGTGCCAGTACCAGGTGAACATGTCGGCATCCTCATACTTGCCGTCCGGCGCGGTGATCAACTCATACGCCTGGGTGCCGTCGCCGCCGGCCTGCTCGACCAACTGGACTCCGACCTTCTCGAAAGCACTCTGCAGCAGAGTGAACTGAAGGTGACCGTCGTAGTCGGTGTCATTCGGCACGATCACCGTATAGCGCATCGGGTGCGCCGGTTGAGTGCGCTCACCGGTGGTAGCTGGGACCTGCCGTACCCCGTCGGTGCCGCGAGGGTAGCCCAACGAGTCCAATATCTGATTGGCCCTATCCACATCATTGGGCAGCGGCTGCACCTTCGGGTTGACCCAGTCGCCGGACCATCCCGAGAGAATGTCGGCCCAGGGCTTGGCTTCTCCGCCAAACACTGTGCTGACGATCTGCTCTCGCGGCAGTGCGTACTCGAATGCTTCGCGGAGCTTGGGGTCAAGCAGTTCCCGGTTCTGCTTCTTGGCGTCACTGGAGTTGAACCCGAAGTTGGTGACCTCGTTGCCGGGCAGACTGTCGATGGTGACGCCCTGCAATGACTTCAGCTGGGCGGCGTCCTTGAAGGGCACGGTTTCGACGAAGCCGAGTCGGCCGGCCTTGAGGTCGGCGATCATGGCCGTGGGATTCGTGTAATAGGTCAGCGCCACCGCTGACGCGTGCGGCTTGGGTCCGTAGAACTTCGGGTTGGGTGTGAAGACAGTGGTGCCCTTGTCTTCGTACTTGGTGATGGTGAACGGCCCACCGGAGACCACCGGTAATTGTTGCTCGGGTTTGAAGTCGGTCAGCCCGGAGCCGTCTTCGCCGGTGTCATGCGAGGCCCAGACGTGTTTGGGAAGCACATACATCTGCTGCAGGTTCGCCAACGCCGGACCCATCGGCTGGTCATAGCGGATCACCAGCGTGCGCGGGTCGGGCGCCTCGGCAGAACCGACCCCGGCCAGCACCTTGGCCATGGACGCCGTCGCGCCCTTGGCGTGCTTGCGGATGGTCTCGATGGTCCACACCGCATCCTCGGCAGTGAGGGGCGTACCGTCCGACCACTGACCGTCACGCAGCTTAAAGGTGATGGTCCGGCCGTCCGGCGACTCGTCCCAGCTCTCGGCCCAGTCGCCTTCCAGCTTCAGCCCAGGTCCGTACTGGAGCAACTGGGGGTACACCATGGAATACGCAGTGCTGTCCTGGGTTTCGATGCCGACAAACGGATTCAGCGACGAGATGTAATAGGTCGTGCCAACCGTCAACACATTGTCGGTGTCACCTCCGCCACTGCCGCCGCCGGCACCTTTCGAGCAGCCGGCAAGCAGCAGGGTCAGTACGGCGAGTACCGCCAGAATCCGCCGCCCCATATGTCCCCGGGCCGCGCTCACAGCACGTTGGTCCATGCCTGGTCGCCGACGGCGCCGACGACGCGCACCCGCCGGTAATCAACGTCGCCAGGAACCTCGACGAAGGCCCGGGTGATCAGACCCGACCCATCAGTCTCAAGAATCCGTCCACAGCGGCGTCCACCACGCCCGGCGGTGATACTCGCACCGTTCTCCCGGCTGGTGGTCACGTGTACAGCCCTCGCGGGCGTGCACTGGATTTCGATTCCCTTGTCATCAGTGTGTACCTCCAGAATGCGCGGTCCGGTGGAGCCATAGGAATCGAGTCCTTCATCCCACATCAACGATGAGTCGCCTCGACCGCCCTCGCATTCGCTACTCCCGTTGTACATCTCGACGCCGGCCAGGTGTGGGGCATCGTCAAAGGCATAGGAGCCGACTCCGGACCAGTACGGGTGTGCGAGATAGGCGACACCGCCCTGCTCGTGGGCCCACAGCGCGCCCGCCTCAACGGAGGGGAATGTCCGCTGTTCCCAATGCTCTTCGACGTTGATCATCCAGTTCCGACGATCCCCGCCCGGATCCTCCGGGATCTCGTGAATCCCGTAGACCAGCAGATCGGCGGTCCAGCCGACAGGGCCGAGGTCGACGGTCAATTCAGCCGCCGGAACCATCATGATCTCCGGGACGTCGTCGACGGTCGCGAGACGCCAGTGGTCGGTCAGAGCGAGCACGTCGAATCCGGCGGTCGCGTACTGTCGGGCGACTGCCTCGGGCGGAAGGTCGCCGTCACTGACCGTCGAGTGGGTGTGCAGGGCGCATCGAAGCCACTCACCGGCACGCTCGAAAACGTTTGTCTCTGAGGGCATTCAATTCCACTTCTTGTCGCACTTCTACCGACAAGCGGACACTACACCCGCTTCAACTGAACGTTCAGACGAAATCGCAGATGAGCGGCATCGCCTCCGTCGACCGAGTACGCACTACCTGGAATTAAAAGACCGTTCACCGTTTGTTCGATTACTAGCCGGCGTCGGCTGCGGGCTTCACCGGCGGCGGGGCCGGAAGAGCGGCATACAGATCGTGCTCCAAAGCGTCCGCGGCGGTGGCCGAGTCGGGTGCTGAGATGGCGAATACGTCGATCACCGAGGAGCCCAAGGTGGTGATCTTCGCCCAGGCGATATCCACCCCGGCGCTTTCAAAGACGCCGGTGAGCACAGCGAGCAATCCGGTGCGGTCCGACGCGCGGACCTCGACCAATTGCCGGCCCGGTTGGCCGCCGTCGTGCCAGAGGATCCTCGGCGGTGCCGGGGCGGCCGCAGGTACGGCGGGATTGGGCGGACCCGCGGGGCCGCTCGGGTACCGGGCGGTTTCGTGGTCGCGCTTCTGCAGCGAGCCGATGACGTCGAGTTCCCCGTCGAGGGCGAGGATGAACTGCTGACGCACCAACTCTGCTGCGGGCGGGGAGCCGAAAAGCGGTGACACCACGAAGGTGTTGATTGCCGATCCGTCCGCACTGTTGACCGTCGCCGAATGGACGCTCAGCGAGTTCAGTGCCAGCACCCCGGCCGCCTTGGACAACAGACCACGGCAATCCGGGGCGATCATGGTGACGGCATAGGTCAGCGGGGACTCCCCCGGCACCATCTCGACATGCACCGCACCATCGCGGGCGATCGACAGATGCTCGTCCGGAATGGGTTCGGGCTGCGGCTCTTCATCACCGGCCAACAACACCCGGCAGCGGCGCACCAGATCGCCGATCAGCGTGGCTTTCCAATCACTCCACACCCCCGGCCCAGTGGCCAGGGAGTCGGCCTCGGTCAGAGCGGCCAAAAGTTCCAGCAGCACCGGATCGCCCTCGAGCGCCTCCACGACACCGGCGGCCGTCGCCGGGTCCGCAAGGTCCCGGTGGGTGGCCGTCGAGGGCAGCAGCAGATGGTGGCGAACCACGCCCTCCAGTAGCCGGACATCGGAAGGCCACAGTCCTAGCCGGTTCCCCACCCGGACAGCCAGTTCGGCGCCGATCACGCTGTGATCCCCCCCGCGCCCCTTACCGATATCGTGCAACAGGGCACCCAGCACCAAGAGATCGGGCCGGGATACCCGGGTCGTGAATGAACTTGCGCGCGATACGGTTTCGACGAGGTGACGGTCCACGGTCCAGATGTGGATCGGATCACGCGGCGGAAGGTCCCGCACAGCGCCCCACTCCGGGAAGATTCTGCCCCACAGACCCGTCCGATCCAGCGCCTCGATCGTGGTCACCGCCGTAGGGCCGGCGCTCAGCAACACCAACAGATCATCGAGCGCATCGCTCGGCCAGGGTGCGCGCAACTCCGGAGCGGTTTCGGCGAGTCGCCCCAGGGTGGACGCCGCGATCGGGATTCCGGTTGTCGCCGATGCTGCGGCAACCCGCAGGGTCAGTCCCGGGTCGCGTTCCGGTTTAGCGTCGCGGGCCAGGATCACCTCGCCGGCGAATTCGACCACACCCTCATCCAAAGGTCGTCGGGCAGGCCGGCGCAGCACCGAAAGGCCCCGCCGCGGAAGGGCGTTTGCTGCAGTGCGCAGGCCGGCATCGACGTAGTAGCTGACGGTGCGGGCGGCATCGGAGAGAACCCGGGCCAGTTCGAAACGGTCACCGATGCCCAGGGCGGCACCGGTCTCGTCGGCATACTGGGCCAGCAATTGATCACGGCCGCGTTTGGATACCCGGTGCAATTCGGTGCGCACGTTGATCAGTGCCAGGTGCGCCGACGCCAACGATCCGGCCGGGGAATCCGGAGCGAGGCTGGGGTGCACGTCAGCCAACTGCGCGACCGCAAGCGCATTAAGCAGTTGGACGTCACGCAGTCCGCCCATCCCGGACTTCAGATCCGGTTCGGCACGGTGAGCGATCTGCCCACTGCGCTGCCACCGGGAACTCGCCTGTTCGAGGAGTTCATCGAATCGCGAGGCGATGCCGGCGCGCCACTGCCGCCGTGCGCCGCCGATCAGCGCCGAAGACAACTCCGCGTCGCCGGCGATGTGTCGGGCCTCCAACATCGCCAGACCCGCCGACATCTCCGAACCCGCGACCTCCAGCGCCCCAGATACCGTCCGAACACTATGGTCAAGCCGAATGTTGGCGTCCCACAACGGATACCACAGCAGATCGGCGACCTGGGTCACCACATCGTCGGGCATGTTGTCATGCAGCAGCATGAGATCGAGGTCGGAGTACGGCGCCAGTTCACGACGTCCCAGCCCGCCGGTCGCGACGATGGCGAAGCCACTGCTGGCCGTGATGCCGATTTCTCCTGCTTTGGTTTTCAGCCATAACTCGTGCAGGTCCACCAGCGCCTCACGTAACGCTGCGGCGTCTAGACGCCGCTGTCCGCCGTCGAGAAGTTGCCGATTGGCTGCGGCGAGGTGGGTGGCGGGGTGAAGCGATTCCGCCGCCGGCGGCTTCCACCTGCCGGCGGCGGAATCGTTTGTCCGCTTTGTCATCTCAGTACCCCCGCTGTCTGCGCCGCTCCCCTGCGGGTGCGGCGTCTAGAGAGCGTCGGTTCCCCGCTCGCCGGTGCGAACCCGGACGATCGTCTCCACCGGGCTGACCCAAACCTTGCCGTCACCGATCTTGCCGGTGCGGGCGGCGGCGACGATCACGTCGACCACCCTGTCTACGGCGGCGTCATCGACAACGACCTCGACTCGGACCTTCGGAACAAAGGCGACGGCGTATTCCGCGCCGCGATAGACCTCCGTGTGTCCCTTCTGGCGCCCGTAGCCCTGGACCTCGCTGACCGTCATTCCATGGACGCCCAGTTCCTCCAGACCGGTCTTGACGTCTTCCAGTGTGAACGGCTTGATGATGGCAGTGATCAGCTTCATATCCCTCATACCTCCGCGCCGTGACGAGTGAGAACCGAGCCGCCTCCGGATGCCGCGAAGTCGTACGCGGTCTCCGCGTGTTCGGCTTCGTCGATACCGGCCGCCTCGGCCTCGCGGTCAAGCCGCAGTCCGATGGTGTATTTCAAGAGCAAGGCCAAGATAGCCGTGACAACCGCCGAGTACCCCAGAACCGCGAAGGCACCTACCGCCTGACGCCACAACTGATCGGTGCCGCCGCCGTAGAACAGGCCGGCAACGGCCGCTGGTGCCTCGGGTGCGGCCACCAGACCGATCATCAACGTGCCGACGAGTCCGCCGACCAGGTGGACGCCGACGACGTCGAGCGAGTCGTCGAAGCCGAACTTGAACTTCAGCCCGACCGCCAGTGCGCACAGCACACCGGCGGTGGCCCCGATGACCAGGGCACCAATCACATTAACCGAGGAGCACGACGGGGTGATGGCGACCAGTCCGGCCACCACACCGGAGGCCGCACCCAGGGTGGTGGCATGGCCGTCCCGGATGCGCTCGGTGAGCAGCCAGCACAGCATGGCTGCGGCGGTGGCGATGGTGGTGGTGATGAACGTGGTGCCGGCGATTCCCCCGGAGGAGACCGCCGATCCCGCGTTGAACCCGTACCAGCCGAACCACAGCAGGCCCGCGCCGAGCATGACGAAGGGCAGGTTGTGCGGCCGCATCGGAGTTCCGGGCCAGCCCGCGCGCTTGCCGAGGATGACGGCCAGTACCAGACCGGCGATACCGGCGTTGATATGCACCGCGGTTCCGCCCGCGAAATCGATCGCCTTGAGTTTGGTGGCGATCCAGCCACCGTGCTCGGCGGTGACACCGTCGAACGCGAACACCCAGTGCGCCACCGGGAAGTAGACGAACGTGGCCCACAGTCCGGCGAACACGAGCCAACCGCCGAACTTCAGGCGGTCGGCGACCGCACCGGAGATCAGCGCAACGGTGATGATGGCGAACATCAACTGGAAGGCCACAAACACGGTCTGCGGAATCGTTCCAGCCAAAGGAATGCCGACCGCCACAACCGCTTCGACACCGGCCTGCGGGGATGCCCGCGCTGGGATCGGCGACCACCTCGAGGACGGCATTGCCGCCGATCAAGCCTTTGAGCCCGAAGTACTGACTCGGGTCACCGAAGAGATTGTTGACGTCGTTGCCGAAGGCCATCGAGTAGCCGTAAAGCACCCAGAGCACCGTGACGACGCCCATGGCGCTGATGCTCATCATGATCATGTTGAGCACGCCCTTGGAGCGCACCATGCCGCCGTAGAAAAAAGCCAGCCCTGGTGTCATCAGCAACACCAGTGCTGAACTCGCCAGCATCCAAGCGGTGTCACCGCTATCCGGCGCACCCAATACCGGGAATAGATCCACTCGCTGTTTCCTCCTTCGGAGTCGCGGTCGTGCACCGACGACTTGGACGCAACAATGCGCAGTCGTTGTTTCCGGAAAGCCGCCCCGGTGTTTCGTGTCTGTGAACGGATGGCCGGACTACGTTTCGCTGTTGTTACATGGCGCGATTCGCCTCGGCAGGATCCAGGTGTGCGTCAGCCCAGCAGTGCGTCCACGAATGCGGCCGGCTCGAAGGGCGCCAGATCATCCGGGCCCTCACCGAGTCCGACGAGCTTCACCGCGACACCGAGTTCCTGTTGAACGCGGAATACGATGCCGCCCTTGGCAGTTCCGTCCAGCTTGGTCAGCACCAACCCGGTGATATCGACGACGTCGGCGAACACCCGGGCCTGGGTGAGACCGTTCTGTCCGATGGTGGCGTCGAGAACCAGCAGCACCTCATCGACGGCGGCGCGTTTCTCCACCACTCGTTTGACCTTGCCGAGTTCGTCCATCAGACCGGTCTTGGTGTGCAGTCGGCCCGCCGTGTCGATGACGACGACGTCGGCTCCGGTCTCAATGCCCTTGTCCACGGCGTCGAAGGCCACCGAGGCGGGGTCGGCGCCCTCGGCGCCGCGGACCACCTCCGCACCCACCCGGGCGGCCCAGGCCTGCAACTGGTCGGCGGCGGCCGCCCGGAAGGTGTCTGCGGCACCGAGCACCACGCGGCGCCCGTCGGCCACCAGCACCCGGGCCAACTTGCCGACCGTAGTGGTCTTGCCGGTGCCGTTGACCCCAACCACCAGCAGCACCGACGGCTTCTCGGCATGGGGCAGAGCTTTGATGGAGCGATCCAGGCCCGGGTTGAGTTCTCTGATGAGCACCTCACGGAGTACCGCGCGGGCTTCGGCCTCGTTGCGCACGCTACTGGCGGCCATCTGGGCGCGCAGATGTTCGATCACCGACGCCGTGGTGACCGGTCCGAGGTCGGCGATCAGCAGGGTGTCCTCCACCTCCTCCCAGGAGGCCTCGTCCAGATCGCCGCCACCAAGCAGGCCGAGCATGCTGCGGCCGAATGCGTTCTGCGACTTGGCGAGCCTGCCGCGAAGGCGCTCCAGGCGCCCGGCCGTTGGCGCAATGGCGCCGACATCAGATCCCGTGGGGGCGATGGTGTCCAGCTCGGGTGCCGTTTGGGTTGCGGCGGTCTCGGCGAGGTAGTCCTCGACCTCCTCGATCAGGGGGGTCTTGGAACTTTCGGGCAGCGATGTTTCGGGCCGGGACGTTTCGGGCAGACCGACGTTCGCGATCGGCCGTCTCACCGAGTCCCTCGGGATGGCCGCGTCGTCACCGACCCCGGGCAGGCCGGAACCGAATCCCGGGTCGACGGCGGGGCCCGGTCGGGGCCGATCAACCGTCGCAGGACCTGACGATTGTGTGAAGGATATGCCGGAGGAGGCGGTGTAGCCGCCGGAGCGGTCGACGGGTGTGGGAGCCTCGAGGGCAACGTCGGTGCTGGGACGCAGGCTTACCTGGCGGCTCCGATAGCGAACCAACCCGAAGATCAATGCGGCGATGACGAGGACGGCGATGATCGCGATGGCGATCCAGAGACCCTGGGACACGACGCCATTCTTTCAGGGTTTCCCGGCGGGCCGCCGCAGTCCTGGCAAACCGGCGTCGGGCCGCCGCCGATGACGACGCCGGGCCGCAAGCTTCGCCACATCGACGCCTGCCTGACCGGGCCGGTCGAGTATCAGGGTGTCACCACCGGTTTCGAGCGTTACCGGCTGCCCTACGACGCGCTGACCCAGACCAGCCTGGCGGCGGTCGACCTGAGCAGCCGATTCCTGGGCTCGCCGCTTGCGGCGCCGGTGTTGATCGGCGCGATGACCGGCGGCGCCGAGTTGGCGCGCACCATCAACCGCAACCT
>JAPLAO010000022.1:11575-12636 GCA_026393245.1 Mycobacterium sp.
TGGGATCGCAGCGCATCATGCTCGACGACGATGTGGCCGGAAATAACGCTGCGTCCAGCTTCGAGGTCCGCGATCTGGCCCCGGACATTCTGCTGATCGGCAATATCGGCCTAGCCCAGGTCTGCGACGCACTCGCCCCCCGGCTTTCCGCAGCACTGGCCAGGGTGGGTGCGAATGCCGTTGCGGTGCATGTCAATCCACTCCAGGAGGCTATGCAGGCCGATGGCGATACCGATTTCACCGGCTCGCTGGAGGCCCTGGGCCGCCTCGCAGCGGAACTGGACTATCCGGTGATGGTCAAGGAGGTCGGCCACGGGATCGGCGCGGCCGCCGCCGCCCGACTGCGTGGCCTGCCGATTGCGGCGGTGGATGTCGCCGGCGCCGGTGGCACGTCGTGGGCCCGGGTGGAACAGGTGGTCCGCTACGGCGAGGTCCGGTATCCGGGGATCGCCGAATGGGGCATACCGACCGCGGGCCTTGGCGATGGGCGCCGACGTGGTCGCGTTGGCTCGTCCACTCCTGGCGCCGGCCATCGAATCGGCCGCCGCGGTCGTGGATGTGTTGGGCGGTTTCATCGAGGAGCTTCGGGTGTGCCTGCACGGCTGCGGTGTTTCCGATCTCACCGGTTTGCGCCGGGTCAAACTCAGCGACGGTGTCGAACTCACCAGGGGTGGCGAACTCACCAGGGGTTAGGTGGCGACGAGATTCTCCCCGCGAATCCGCTGCGAGATCACCGCAGTGATGCCGTCGCCCTGCATCGACACCCCGTAGAGCGCGTCGGCGACCTCCATGGTCGCTTTCTGGTGGGTGATCAGGATCAATTGAGATTGGGTGCGCAACTGCTCAAACAATCCGATCAGCCGCTGCAGGTTGGCATCGTCGAGGGCGGCCTCCACCTCGTCCATCACGTAGAACGGTGACGGGCGGGCCCGGAAGATAGCGACCAGCATGGCCACCGCGGTCAGCGCCTTCTCACCACCGGACAGCAGCGAGAGCCGTTTGACCTTCTTGCCCGGTGGCCGCGCCTCAACCTCCACTCCGGTGGTCAGCATGTCGCTGGG
>JAPLAO010000291.1 GCA_026393245.1 Mycobacterium sp.
CCCAAGAACGCCGCGTTGCTGCACGGCAAACTGCTGAGCAACATCCGGGAGATTCAGGCCCGCGGCGCGATCACGATCGTCATCGCCGAGGAAGGTGACGAGACGGTTCGCCCGTACGCCGATCACATCATCGAAATCCCCTCTGTATCAACACTTTTCCAACCGCTGCTGTCAACAATCCCGTTGCAGGTCTTCGCGGCCGCGGTGGCCCGGGCCCGCGGGTATGACGTCGACAAACCGCGCAACCTCGCCAAATCCGTTACGGTCGAATAGCGCCTGATGCGGTACTACTACACCGCCGAACAGATTCGGGCGGCCGAGGCACCACTGCTGGCCGCGCTGCCTGACGGCGCGCTGATGCGCCGCGCCGCAATCGGTTTGGTCACCGCGATCGCCGGTGAACTGCGTCGCGGCACGGGCGGTATTGCCGGCCGGAGGATCTGCGTCGTCGTCGGTTCCGGTGACAACGGTGGCGATGGACTGTGGGCGGCGACCTTGCTGCGCCGCAGAGGCGTCGCGGCCGATGCCATTCTGCTCGACCCCGAGCGCACCCACGCATCGGCATTGACCGCCTTCCTGAACGTGGCCGGCCGGGTGGTGCAGACCGTTCGTGCCGGTACCGATCTGGTGATCGACGCGGTGGTGGGCATCTCCGGTACCGGTCCGCTGCGCCCGGCGGCGGCCGAGGTGTTTCGGGCCGTCGAGGACGCCGGAATCCCGGTTGTCGCCGTTGACATTCCCAGCGGGATCGACGTTGCAACCGGGGCGATCAACGGACCGGCGGTCCGCGCGGCGTTGACCGTGACCTTCGGCGGGCTCAAACCCGTTCACACACTTGCTGACTGCGGGCGGGTGGAACTCATCGACATCGGCCTGGACCTTCCCGACACCGATCTGGTGGGCTTCGACGCCACCGACGTCGAGGCCCGCTGGCCCATGCCCGGACCACACGATGACAAGTACACCCAGGGCGTGGTCGGCATCCTGGCCGGATCGGCGGCCTACCCCGGCGCGGCGATTCTGTGCACCGGCGCCGCAGTGGCGGCCACCTCGGGCATGGTCCGTTACGCCGGGCCTGCCGCGGCCGACGTTGTATCGCACTGGCCGGAGGTCGTCATCGCCCCTGCTGCGCCGTCGGCCGGCCGGGTCCAGGCCTGGGTCGTCGGCCCCGGCCTGGGTACCGACGAGGCAGCGCTGATGGCACTGACGTTCGCGCTCGGCAGCGATCTGCCGGTGATCGTCGATGCCGACGGGCTCACCGTGCTCGCCGCCCATCCGCACCTTGTGACGCGGCGGGCGGCCCCGACCGTGTTGACCCCGCACGCCGGCGAGTACGCCCGCCTGGCCGGAGCGCCCCCCGGCGCGGACCGGGTCGCCGCCGCGCGCCGGCTCGCCGAGACATTCGGCGCGACCGTTCTGCTCAAGGGCAACGTCACGGTCATCGCCGGGCCCGACCGCGGGTATCTGAATCCCGCAGGCGGCTCCTGGGCGGCCACCGCCGGTTCCGGCGATGTGCTGTCCGGAATCGTCGGCGCACTGCTGGCTGCCGGCCTGGCACCGGGCGAGGCGGCGGCGGCCGCGGCCTTCGTCCACTCTCGCGCCGCGAACGCTTCGGCCGCCGATCCGGGGCCGGTGTCGGTGCCCACCTCGGCGTCGCGCATCCTGTCCCATATCCGCCACGCGATCGCCGGACTCTGAAACCGAAGGAATAAACATGCCGCACGCGAAGTACCGCTCCCCGTCCATCGCGCCTGCGTACACCGGCCGGCTGTCCACCAATCCGATCCCGTCGTTGCGGCTGCCCGACGACGCGATGGAGCCGGCAGCGGCCTACCGGTTCATCCATGACGAGCTCATGCTCGACGGCAGCTCGCGGCTGAACCTCGCGACCTTCGTCACCACCTGGATGGATCCAGAAGCCGAGAAGTTGATGGCCGAGACATTCGATAAGAACATGATCGACAAGGACGAATACCCGGCGACCGCTGCGATCGAATCACGATGCATCGCCATGGTCGCCGACCTTTTCCACGCCGAGAATTTGCGCGACGACGATGCCGCCACCGCGATCGGTGCCACCACCGTGGGCTCGTCGGAAGCGGTGATGCTGGCCGGGCTGGCGTTGAAATGGCGCTGGAAGCAACGTGTCTCGACAAAGGACAAGGATGCCTGGAAGACCCGCACGCCCAACCTGGTGATGGGATCCAACGTGCAGGTGGTGTGGGAGAAGTTCTGCCGCTAC
>JAPLAO010000027.1 GCA_026393245.1 Mycobacterium sp.
CGCGGTCCAGCCACGATTACTGACCAGGCTGGCGGTGCAACCCTCGGTCGCGCAGTTCGAGACAGCGGTGACGTAGAACTGGTCGGACCCGCCGACAACGGAGTACTGGCCGTTGAGCCCGGCGCCGGCATGGGCCGGACTCGCGGCGCCCAGCGCGGTCACTGCCGCCAGTGAGCATGCAACGGCCAGGCCGCGAGTGATGGTGAGCTTCATTGCGCCTCCTCGGTTGTTGCAGGAAGTTAGCAGTGTTTGACCCGCGAAAAGCGCCTGCACACAGGCAGATATGAAACCGAGTCCGAGATGTGACTGGAAAACCACTTGGTCTGCCATGGGAGAATGATTGACGTGTCCACCCATCAGATGCCGTGGCATGGCACCAGCCAGCACCCGCGGCCGCGGACGTTCGCGCAGTCGACCAAACTGCAGGACGTTCTCTACGAGATCCGCGGCCCGGTGCATGATCATGCCGCCAGGCTTGAGGCCGAAGGCCACCGCATCCTGAAGCTCAACATCGGCAACCCGGCCCCGTTCGGTTTCGAAGCGCCCGATGTGATCATGCGCGACATGATCCAGGCGCTGCCCGACGCCCAGGGTTACTCCGATTCCAAGGGCATCCTGTCGGCGCGACGCGCGGTGGTGACGCGCTATGAACTGGTCGACGGCTTCCCGCGCTTCGATGTCGACTCGGTGTTCCTCGGCAACGGCGTCTCCGAGTTGATCACGATGACGCTGCAGTCGCTATTGGACAACGGCGATCAGGTATTGATCCCGGCACCTGACTACCCGCTGTGGACGGCGTCGACGTCTCTGGCCGGCGGCAAACCGGTGCACTACCTGTGCGACGAGACCAACGGTTGGCAGCCCGATATCGCCGATATCGAATCGAAGATCACGCCGCGCACCAAGGCGGTGGTGGTGATCAACCCGAATAACCCGACCGGCGCGGTCTACAGCCGGGAGACGCTCAGCCAAATCGCCGATCTGGCGCGCAAGCACCAACTGCTGCTGCTCGCTGATGAGATCTACGACAAGATCCTCTACGACGACGCCACCCACATCCCCATGGCGTCCGTGGCTCCCGATCTGTTGTGCCTGACCTTCAACGGGCTGTCCAAGGCCTACCGGGTGGCCGGTTACCGATCTGGCTGGCTGGTGATCACCGGACCGACCGAGTATGCAACCAGTTTCATCGAGGGCATCAGCCTGCTCGCCAATATGCGGCTGTGCCCGAATGTGCCTGCGCAACATGCCATTCAGGTAGCGCTCGGTGGATACCAAAGCATTGACGATCTCGTTCTGCCGGGCGGCCGGTTGCTCGAACAGCGCGACCTGGCCTGGGAGAAACTCAATCAGATACCGGGAGTCTCCTGCGTCAAGCCACAGGGCGCGCTGTACGTCTTCCCCCGACTGGATCCCGAAGTGCATGACATCGTCGACGACGAAAAGCTGGTGCTGGACCTGTTGCTCGAAGAGAAGATTCTGGTGACTCAGGGAAGCGGTTTCAACTGGCCCGCTCCGGACCATCTACGCATCGTGACCTTGCCATGGGCGCGCGATCTCGCCAATGCGATCGAACGTCTGGGTAACTTCTTGGCGAGCTACCGGCAGTAGCCGGATGGCCCACTCGCATTCGCACACCGGGCCCGCCCCGCTGAGCCCACTTGCGGCCCGGATCGTCATCGCGGCACTCACGGCTATCGGCATTGCGACGATGATCGGCGCGGCGCTGCTGTGGCCCGGCGGAAGCAAGGTCGATATTCCGCTGCCTTTTCAGAACGGTGCCGGCGGTTTGGTGACCACCGAGGGTGGTCATGTGCTGTCGAGTGCGACCGCGGATTGCGGAAGTGCCTCGGCCGGAAAAGTCTTGACCGGCGGCCCGGCAGCCGGTGTTCCCGGCAGCGGAACCTGCGTTCAGTCAATGATCACCATCGACACCGGACCCAACGCGGGAGCCAACACACTGCTGGAGTTCTCCCCCGGCCCCGGGCAACCCAAACTGATGGCGGGCGACCACATTCGGATATTTCGTCAGGTCGACCAACAGGGTGCCACCGGCTACGGGTTCTACGACTTCGAACGCACCTGGCCGCTGGCGATGCTGGCCGCGCTGTTCGCGGTCGTGATCGTCGCTATTGCCCGCTGGCGGGGACTTCGGGCATTGGTCGGCATCGTGATCGCCTTCGGAGTGCTGGTTATCTTCATGCTGCCCGCGCTGCGAGATGGCGCCCCTGCCTTAC
>JAPLAO010000263.1 GCA_026393245.1 Mycobacterium sp.
CAGTCACCAAGGTGACTACCACGACGCCGCCGGTGATGTGCACGGCGAATACCCCGATCAACGCCAACACCGCCAGCTGAATGTGCCCCCGGTGAGCCAGCGCCGTGGTGATCAACACCAACGCCGGAACCGCGATACCGAAGGCCGCCATATTGGGCATTGAGGCGGTGTCGAACTCCACGTAGGGAACCGCGGTGAACGACGCCGACAGCGCGGCGGCGGCGGCGGCCGCGCCCGCGGTGCGCCACCGGGTGGTGCAGGTGATCAGCAACTGCCAGGTGAGCAACCCGGCGCTGAGTGGGAACAGCCACACCGCGGCAGCCAGCGAGGTCAGGGTGTAGGCGGTTGTCGGCGCGGCGCCGGTGAGCTGAGCCAGCACTGCGCCCACCGCATGAAAGGTGGTCGGATAGTAGAGCGCGGCCTTGGTCTCGACATTGCGCAACTCACCCATGTGGGTGGGGGAGGCCTGTCCGGTATCGAGGATCCACCGGATGGTGTTGGCATGCCAGACGGCGTCCCAGGTGCTGGGAATCGATTGCCAGTGCGGCATCCCACGCCACGCGGCCAGACCGATCGCGAGCGCGCCGAGAAGCACACCCGCGGCCGCGGCGAGTTCGGGTCCGCGCCCACGGCGGCGACGAGCCCGCCGATGGTGCGCGCCTCGGCGTTTGGCGATCAGAAGCCGGTATCCCAGAATCACATCTGCCAACGCCACGAACACCACCGCCGCGCTCCCGGCGTTCCACGGGATGCCCAGGGCTCCGAATGGGACGACCACCAGGCCCACAACACCGTAGGTCAACGCTGGTCCGACCGCGACGGCCAGCGGCCCGCGCAACCCACCGGCAAGGCCCACCACGGCACCTGGCAAAGCCAGTAGCAGGACTGCGATTAGCACTCCGGAGCCGAAGTTCACTGCCCTAGTATGGGCAGGCGGGCGGTCTGGCCGTGAGGCGGGTAAGTCGACGTCGCAGGGGCTGCCGCCGCAATCGGATGGTCAAAGGTTGGTGTCATGGCATACGACGTCGCCCGGGTGCGCGGCTTGCATCCCGCGCTCGGCGACGGGTGGATCCGGTTCGACGCTCAGGCCGGCATGCTCACTCCCGAGGCGGTCGCCACCGCCGTGTCGACGGCGTTCCGCGGCACCGTGGCTAACATCGCCAGCCCGCATCCGGCGGCGCAGCGCAGCATCGCCCTGCGGGACGCGGCCCGCCTGGCGGTGGCGGATCTGCTCAACGCAGACCCGGCCGGGGTGGTCCTCGGCGCGGACCGTGCGGTCCTGCTGACCGCGTTGGCCGACGCCTCCGGCGCACGCGCGGGTCTGGGCAGTGACGTGGTGGTCAGCCGCCTCGATGACGAGGCCAACATCGCTCCGTGGCTCCGCGCCGCACACCGGTACGGCGCCACAGTGAAGTGGTCCGAGGTGGACATCGAGACCGGTGAACTGCCGATCTGGCAGTGGGAGGAGTTGCTCACCGCCGACACCCGGCTGGTGTCGATACCGTCGGCGTCGGCGACGTTGGGAACCGTCACCGATATCGCCGCGATCACCGCCATGGTGCACAACGTCGGTGGACTGGTGGTGGTGGACCACTCTGCCGCGGCGCCCTATCGCCTGCTCGACATCGGCGCGGTTCATGCGGATGTAGTGGCACTCGATGCGGCAGCCTGGGGCGGACCCCCGATCGGTGCACTGGTGTTCCGCAACCCCGAGCTGATCGAGACATTCGGATCGGTGTCGACCGATCCCAACGCCACCGGGCCGGCCCGGTTGGAGGTCGGTGCGCATCAATACGGTCTGCTGGCCGGTGTTGTGGCGAGTGTGGAGTATCTGGCGACACTGGACGAACAGGCGCGGGGCAGCCGGCGTGAAAAACTCACGCAGTCAATGCAATCCGCGCGCCGATACCTCGATGATTTGTTTGACTACCTGCTGGTTTCGCTGCGTTCGCTTCCGTTGCTGACGGCGATAGGCGACCCGGAGGAACGGATTCCGGTGGTGAGTTTCATGGTCACCGATGTGCCGGCCGAACGGGTGGTGCAACGGTTGGCTGACAACGGTGTGCTTGCTACCGCCGATACCGACTCGCGTGTCCTCGAACTGCTCGGCGTCACGGAGAGTGGCGGCGCGGTCACTATCGGACTGGCCCACTACTCCACGATGGCGGAGGTGGATCATCTGATCCGAACCCTCGCATCGTTGGGCTGACCGCCTACCCTGCGACGTCCAGCAGTATCTTCCCGACGGTCTCGCCTGCCGCGAGCACCCGGTGTGCCTCGGCCGCCTGCTCGATCGGGAACCGGGCGCCGATCACGGGTCGCACCGTCCCGGTGGCGATCATCGGCCACACCGAGGCCACCACCGCCTCGACAATGGCGCGCTTGCCCTCCGGCCCGTCGAGGGGCCGGGCGCGCAGGGCGGTGCCGATCACCTGCAACCGCTTGCCGATCAGGCTGGCGATGTTCAGGTCCGCCTTGATGCCGCCCTGCATGCCGATGATCACCAGTCGGCCGTCGGGCGCCAACGCGGCGATATTCCGGTCCAGATACGACGCCCCCATGATGTCGAGGATCACGTCGGCGCCCTTGCCTGCGGTCGCCGCGCGAACCCGTTCGACGAAGTCCTCGTCGCGGTGGGAGATGACGATGTCGGCGCCGAGGGCAGCGCACAGTTCCATTTTGGCGGCCGAACCCGCCGTGGCCGCCACCGTGGCTCCGAGCACTCGGGCCACCTGGATCGCGTGGGTTCCGATCCCACTCGCGCCGCCGTGGACGAGGATGACGTCACCGCCGCGCAGATGTGCGGTCATCACCAGGTTGGACCACACCGTGCAGGCCGCCTCAGGTAGCGCGGCCGCGTCAGGGAGGGTCACGCCTGCCGGGACGGGCATCACCTGCCCGGCAGGCACCGCAACGTACTGGGCGTAACCACCCCCGGCCAGCAGGGCGCAAACCTGTTGTCCCACATTGAGATCACCGACGTCACGGCCCACGGCGGTGATCGCCCCGGACACCTCAAGGCCGAGGATCGGGCTGGCCCCGGGCGGCGGCGGATAGAGTCCTGCGGCCTGAAGCAGATCGGCGCGATTGATTCCCGCGGCCTTGACTTTGACCACAACTTCGCCGGTGCCGGCTTCAATGTCCGGCACTTCTTGCCACGACAGTTGGCCCGCGGCGTCGGTGACAATGGCGTGCACGGGGTCACGGTACCCCCATCGGCCGGGCGAGGATTGTCGGCGGATGGGCCGCTACGCTAGACGGTGGTGGCGTGGCAGAGCGGCCTAATGCACTCGCCTTGAAAGCGAGAGTCGGCTAAAACCGACCGCAGGTTCAAATCCTGTCGCCACCGCAGCGAGAGCCCTTGCTATGCAGCGGTACTCATTCTCCGGTGAAGTTCGGCGCGCGCTTGGAGAACATCGCGGAGATGCCCTCCTTGAGATCCCGCGACGGCAGGAACGCCGCGTTCCATGCCGCCACATAACGCAGGCTGGCCGCGACGTCGGCAGTGCGCTGCTCGTCGAGGACATCCTTAATGCCGCGGGTTACCAGTGGAGAATTCGCCGCGATCTCCGCGGCGGTGGCATGTGCTGCGGCCAGCGCAGCGTCGGCATCAGGCAGGACGTCGTTGACCAGGCCGATCTTCTCGGCCCGGGCGGCATCGATGTCCCTGCCTGTCAGTGCCAATTCGCGCAGGTGCCCATCAGACAGGATGTAGGGCAGCCGGGCGAGGCTGCCCACGTCGGCGACGATCGACAGCTTCACCTCACGCACCGAGAACTTCGCATCGGCGCTCGCGTAACGGATGTCCACCGCACTGATCAGGTCCACACCGCCACCGATGCACCATCCGTGGATGGACGCGATCGTCGGTGTCCGGCAGTCGGCCACCGCGCTGATGGACTGCTGCAGCGTCTTGAGGTGGGCGTGGAAGTCTCTGCGCGGCCGGGCCGAGACATCGCCTGCCATGGTGTGTGAGAGGGTGCTGCCCATAGTCAGCAGGTTGAGGCCGAAGCAGAAGTTATTCCCCGAGCCGGTTAGCACGATGGCGCGGACCTCGGGGTCGGCGTCGAGTTCGGCGATAACCACGGGCATCTCGGCCCAGAACTCGGGGCCCATGGCGTTGCCCTTGCCGGGGCCGATCAGCGTGACCTGCGCGACGTTGTCCTTGACCTCGACGGTGAGGGATTCAAGCGGGGTATTCATGAGAGGGAAGGCTACTGTGGTGCGATCAGATGTACATCGCGGGATCGATGTAGGTCGTCGGATCGACCAGGGGCTCCCGTTGCCGCTCCGTCCGTGGACGCACGATCGCGGGAATGCCCGTCGCAGTGCAATCCTCCGGAACGTCATGGGTGACAACGGCGTTGGCGCCGATAGCGCAGTCGTCGCCGATGTTCAGCGGCCCGAGAATCTTGGCACCCGCTCCGACGGTCACCCGATCGCCGAGGGTGGGATGACGTTTGCCCTGCTGCATGGTTCGTCCGCCGAGAGTCACGCCGTGGTAGAGCATCACGTCATCGCCGATTTCTGCGGTCTCGCCAATCACCACACCCATGCCGTGGTCGATAAAGAATCG
>JAPLAO010000229.1 GCA_026393245.1 Mycobacterium sp.
GAGGGATTCTTCGGCTACTCGCTGCCCGACGATCTGCTGTCCGGCACCGGCGTGCGCGCCGCCCTGTCGTCGATCTCGCTGGGGCTCCCGGTCATCGGCACCTGGATTCACTGGGCGATCTTCGGCGGCGACTTCCCCGGCGACATCATCATGCCCCGGCTATACGCGGTGCACATCCTGGTGTTCCCCGGGATCATGCTCGGCCTGATCGGCGTGCACCTGGCACTGGTGTGGTTCCAGAAGCACACCCAGTTCCCCGGGCCGGGCCGTACCGAGACCAACGTCGTCGGCGTACGGGTGATGCCGGTGTTCGCTGTGAAGTCCGGCGCCTTCTTCGCAATGGTTGTCGGCATCCTGGGCCTGATGGGCGGCCTGCTTCAGGTCAACCCGATCTGGGTATTGGGTCCCTACAAACCCTCGCAGGTGTCGGCCGGATCCCAGCCCGACTTCTACATGATGTGGACCGACGGTCTCATCCGCCTGTTCCCGCCATGGGAGATCTACATCGGAAACCACACCATTCCGGCCGCCGTGTGGGTGGCGGTACTCCTGGGCGTGATCTTCCTGCTGCTGATCATCTATCCGTTCCTGGAGGCCCGGTTCAGCGGCGACAAGGCGCACCACAACCTGCTGCAGCGTCCCCGTGACGCTCCGGTTCGCACCGGGATCGGCGCCATGGCGATCGCGTTCTACGTGGTGCTGACGTTCAGCGCCATGAACGACATCATCGCCTACACGTTCCATGTCTCGCTGAACGCGACGACCTGGATCGGCCGGATCGGCATGCTGGTGCTGCCGCCGCTGGTGTTCTTCATCGCCTACCGGTGGGCCGTCTCACTACAACGCAGCGACCGTGACGTGCTCGCCCACGGCATCGAGACCGGCATCCTCAAGCGGCTTCCGCACGGTGCCTACATCGAGTTGCATCAGCCTCTCGGACCCGTGGATGACCACGGCCACCCGATTGCGCTGGAGTACCAGGGTGCTGCCCTGCCGAAGCGGATGAACAAACTCGGCTCCGGTGGTCAGCCGGGTCGCGGTAGCTTGCTGACTGCCGATCCGGTGGCTCAGGACGTTGCGCTGAACGAGGCGGCGCACGCCTCCGAGCAGCGGGCGCTCACCGCGCTGAAGGAGTACCAGGATCACCAATACAACGGAAATGGCAACGGTTCCAACGGGAATGGTTCCAACGGCAACGGTTCCAACGGAAACGGTTCCAACGGAAACGGCTCCAACGGGCATCACTAGCAATCGCCCGGAATAGTTCCTGACACAGCAGCAAAGCCCCAGCCGGTCGGACCGGCTGGGGCTTTGCTGCATGTGATTCGCCGCGGTCAGACGAGCCCGTCAGCCTCGACCTCGTCCACCGTGTCGGCAAGTTTGCGCTGGAATGCCACCAGAATTGCCGGCATCGCCACGGTGATCACGGCGGCCGTTCCCAACGCCGCCCAGGCGGCGGTATCGCTGTCGTTGGCGAGCAGATAGGTCGCGGTGGCCACCGCAATCAGGGCGAGACCCATGGCGCCCAACAGCGACGCCGTGCCACGCAGCAGAAGTCGGTCCACGATGGTCGCGGGAACCCGCGGCACCGCCGTCGGAACCTCGAGTTTGCGGGCATAGGGATCCACCGCGGTGCCGAACACCCGCAGCTTCTCAGTGGGGGCCTCGGTGGGCCGCACCGGCGCATCAGGTGCCGGTACATCTGGGGCCTCAACGGAATCGGCAAGTGCAGTCCGGCGGGCGCGCAACAGCAATGGGATCGCGCCGACGATGATCAGGGCCGAGACGGCGATGATGCTGTACAGCAGCCACGGCGACTGTTTGTCAGTCCCGCCGACGTGTCCCCGACCCATCTGCACCAGTGCCACCGTCGCGATGACGATGACGGCCAACAGGACCAGCCAGATCGCCCCGCACACGCCGACCATGAGCCGGTCCACCGTCTCCGGCGAGCGACCCTGTTCAACGTCGGCAGGATCCGAGGCGGTCAACAACTCGTCTGCGCTGCGTTGTTCTGATTCGATGACAACACCGTCCCGTCGCTCGTGGTGATGGAGCAGTTCAGTCTGCTGACCAGAAACAGGCTAGAGGCCTGCACGGAACCGACATCCGACTGCGAAATCGGCGTCACCGTCAACGACCACGGAATGTAGACGTTGCGTTGGGTGCGCCGCCGACCGGACGCATCCACATACGTCACCGTGATGATGTCGCCGGGCGCCTTGGTACCGCTGACCGAGTAGGTCACCTGACGCGGACCGGCTGGAGCCGTCGTCGTGACCGGCGGTGGGGGCGGCGGCGGGGTCTCCGGTGGCGGCGGTGGGGCCTCCGGCACGACCGGCGGCGGCGGTTCCGGTGTGACGGTGACCGTTTCGGTCGGCGGCGGCGGAGGCGGTTCCGGAGGCGGGGCTTCGCTTGTCGGCGGCGGCGGCGGGGGTGGCGGCGGGATGATCTCATCCTGCACCGGCGGTTGAGTCGTCGTGGTCGACGGCGAGGCCACATCTCTGGTGCCGGTGCGGGTCACCAGGAGTGAGACCGACACGACCAGAGCGATGGCAGCGATGATGGCCGTGACCCCGACGAACCAGGGCCACTTCGGCGGTGCCAGATCAGCCGAGGCCTCGCCCTGGTCATAGCTGTCGTAGTCGTACAACTCGAGATCGGCCGGGACGTATGCCGCGATGGCGTACTGCTCGGACTCCGGTGCGGAGTACGCGCGCGAAAAGCCGGTGTCGGTCAACTCGTCCCGGAACTCCTCGGCCGGCTGACCGCCCGGCTCCTGAATCGGCGGATTGGGCCCGCTCATCCTTGCCTATCCTCTTTCGACGGCGTCCGGGAGAACACTACCCAAAAGTGGGGGCCACAGTGGCGCAGCACACCGTGTGCAGGGCCGGAAACCGCCCGGATTGTGATCTTCGGCGGCGAGATGCTCAGTGCTTCTCGGGCCCGGTGTAGTACTCGAACACCAGTCCCGACACCGCGGCCAGCACGAAGACGACGCCGGAGAAGATCAGCCACGGCAGCCACAGGGCGGCACCCACCGCCGCGGTGGAGAACGATAGCGCGATCAACAGCGGCCACCAGCTGTGCGGGGAGAAGAACCCCAACTCCCCTGCACCGTCGGCGATGTCGGCCTCGCCGTAATCCTCCGGGCGGGTGTCGAGACGGCGCGCCACGAAGCGGAAAAAAGTTCCGATGATCAGCGATAGGCCCGCGGTCAGGACCAGGGCGGTGGTTCCGGCCCACTCGATCCCGCCGTAAGCAAATATCGCCGTCAACACCCCGTAGACAATGGCGGCAAGAACAAAGAACCCGGTCAGGATCTCGAACAGCCTGGCTTCAATACGCATGTGAAGACTCTCCGCTTCTACTTGACGGCCTGCGGGTCGCTTGCCTGGGCAGCGACCTGCGGCGGCGGGGTCACCTGTTTGCCACGACGGGTATCGAACGGTTGCGTGCTGGTCGCCAAGGGCGCCTGATTGATCGATTTGAGCGCCTCGGCGTTGCTCTTGCCTGCGGCGCGCGCCTGCAGATAAGTCTTGAAGTCCGCGGCCGGCACCACCCGCAACTCGAAGTTCATCATCGAGTGATAGGTGCCGCACATCTCCGCACAGCGCCCGACGAATGCCCCGGTCTTGTTGATCTCCGAGACCTGCCAAATGTGCACGGAGTGGTTGGCCTCCGGATTCGGGAACACGTCCCGCTTGAACAGGAACTCCGGAATCCAGAACGAGTGGATCACGTCGGCGGAGGCCTGCTGGAACTCGATCCGTTTGCCGACCGGCAGTACCAGGATCGGAATCTCGTCGCTGGTGCCCACCGTCTCAACTTTGTCGAAGTTCAGATAGCTACGATCCTCGGGGTTCATCCCGCGCACCGCGCCGACCTTCTCGTCACCGTGGGAGTCCTTGCCCTCGGGCTTGGACACCATCGCGGCCTTGCGGGCCGGGTCGGCACCGTCCCAGTTGAAGGATCCGTCGGCGTAGGCGATCTTCTGATAGCCGAACTTCCAGTTCCACTGGAAGGCCGTGATATCGACGACGACCTCGGAGTTGGCTTCTGTGTGCAGCACCCGATTCTGAACCGCCACGGTGAAGTAGAACAGCACCGAGATGATCACGAAGGGCACCACTGTCAGTACTAGTTCCAGCGGCATGTTGTAACCGAACTGACGAGGCAGTTCGCTCTGACCCTTCTTCCGCCGGTGATAGCCCGCGGTCCAGAACATCACGCCCCACACCATGACGCCGACGACGAGGGCGGCGATCACCGACCAGAGCCACAGGTTGCGCATCGCGTGGCTCTCCGGAGTGATGCCGTTGGGCCACCCGAGGCCCAGGGCGTACTGCCAACTGCAACCACTCAGGGCCATCGCCAGCGCCGCGAACATGGCCGTGATCGCCACGGTTCGACGTCGGCGCGAGCGGGTCGGAGTAAGGCTGAGCCCGCGTGGTGTCACCTTGGCACCTCCTGTGTCACAAGCTGGGCCGATGGTCTCTGGCGACCCGGTGTCCGGCACCGGATGGAGTCGCCCGGAAACGCTTTTCCCTCCGAATACTACGCAGCGTAGACCACCGATCAATAGCTAACCGACACACCTGCCTATTCCGTCAGTGACGAGTTCGGGACCGCGGCGGAGTTCGGGCATACTAGGCCGGGTGTGCGGACTGCTTGCGCTGGTAGGAGACGCGGCGGGCACCGTCACCGCCGGGGCCGTCGACGCCGTCGGCGGCGCCTCGCACCTGATGCGGCACCGCGGTCCCGACGAGCCCGGCACCTGGGCGGATGACCGGGTCGTCCTGGGCTTCAACCGGCTGTCGATCATCGACATTGCACACAGCCACCAGCCACTGCGCTGGGGCCCGCCGGAAAGCCCCGGCCGCTACGTGCTGGTGTTCAACGGCGAGATCTACAACTACCTGGAACTCCGGGCGCAACTGCGGGCCGAATTCGGCGCGGCCTTCGCCACCGATGGCGACGGTGAGGCCATTGTCGCTGCCTTCCACTACTGGGGCACCGAGGCCCTGACCCGGCTGCGCGGCATGTTCGCATTCGCCCTGTGGGACACCGAGCGCGCCGAACTGTTCTGCGCCCGCGACCCGTTCGGAATCAAGCCACTTTTCATGGCGACCGGGCCTGGCGGCACCGCGGTGGGCAGCGAGAAGAAGTGCCTGCTCGACCTCGCTGATGTCCTCGACCTCGACCTCGGTATCGACAACCGGGCGCTGCAGCACTACACCGTGCTGCAGTACGTACCCGAACCGGAAACTCTGCATCGCGGGATCCGGCGCTTGGAGTCGGGTAGCTACGCGGTCATCCGCCCCGGGTGTGCGCCCGAGGTCAGTCGTTACTTCCGACCCCGTTTGGACGCGGTGCCATTTCGCGCCGGCAGCGAGCAGGCCCGCTACGACGAGATCACTGCGGTACTGGAGGACTCGGTGGCCAAGCACATGCGCGCCGACGTCACCGTCGGAGCGTTCCTGTCCGGCGGTATCGACTCCACCGCCATCGCCGCACTGGCGATCCGGCACAACCCGCGGCTGATCACCTTCACCACCGGCTTCGAGCGCGAAGGCTTCTCGGAGGTGGATGTGGCCGTCGCATCCGCCGAGGCGATCGGTGCCCGGCACGTGACCAAAGTCGTCAGCCAGTCGGAGTTCGTCGCCGCGCTGCCGGAGATCGTCTGGTATCTCGACGAACCGGTGGCCGACCCGGCGCTGGTGCCGCTGTTCTTCATCGCGCGCGAGGCGCGCAAACACGTCAAGGTGGTGCTCTCCGGCGAGGGCGCAGACGAGCTCTTCGGCGGCTACACCATCTACCGGGAACCGTTGTCGCTCAAGGGATTTAACTATCTACCCCGCCCCGTGCGAAAGTCTCTTGGCCGAGCCTCGAAGCCCCTACCGGAGGGCATGCGCGGAAAGAGCCTGCTGCACCGCGGCTCACTGACGCTCGAGGAGCGCTACTACGGCAACGCCCGCAGTTTCTCCGACGAGCAACTGCGCGCGGTGCTGCGAGACTTCAATCCGGCCTGGACCCACACCGACGTCACCGCCGCCGTCTACGCCGAGTCGCAAGGCTGGGATCCGGTGGCCCGTATGCAGTACCTCGACCTGTTCACCTGGTTGCGCGGCGACATCCTGGTCAAGGCCGACAAGATGACCATGGCCAACTCACTGGAGTTGCGGGTTCCGTTCCTGGACCCGGAGGTCTTCGCGGTGGCCTCCCGGCTGCCCTTCGACCAGAAGATCACCCGTGCCACCACCAAGTACGCACTGCGGCGCGCACTGGAGCCGATCGTGCCGGCGCATGTGCTCAACCGCGCCAAACTCGGCTTCCCGGTACCGATCCGGCACTGGCTGCGCGCCGGGGAACTGATGGACTGGGCCTACGGCATGATCGACGTCTCCGCGGCCGGCCACCTGATCAACCTGCCCGCGGTGCGCGCCATGCTCGACCAACACCGTCTTGGCGGTGCCGACCACAGCCGTCGGTTGTGGACCGTGCTGATCTTCCTGCTCTGGTACGCCATCTTCATCGATTGCAGCATCGTGCCGCAGATCAGCGAACCGCACTACCCGGTGCAGATCTAGGCCACACCGATCGCCGAGACAATCTCATCCGCGGCCTCAGCGCCATAGGCGCCGGCCAACCGGGTCTTGGCGGTGGGCAGGTCCCAGGTCCAGTTCTGGGTTCCGGTGGTCTCCAGCACCAGCACGGCCACCAATGAGCCCAACTGGGCTGATCGCTCCAGGTCAAGCCCGGCCTCGCGGCCGGTGAGGAATCCGGCCCGGAACGCGTCGCCGACACCGGTCGGGTCGACCTGCGCCGTCTCCGGCACCACGCCGACGTGGATGTTGGTGCCGTCGGCGCTGACCAGATCGACGCCCTTGGCGCCCAGTGTGGTGACCCGCAGGCCCACCTGGGCGAGCACGTCGGCGTCTGTCCAACCAGTCTTGGACAACATCAAATCCCACTCGTAGTCATTACTGAAAAGGTAGGTGGCCCCGTCGACAAGACGAGTGATCTCCTCGCCACTCAATCGAGCCAACTGCTGAGAAGGATCTGCGGCGAACGCCAATCCCAGCTTCCGGCATTCGTCGGTGTGGGCAAACATAGTGTCCGGATCGTTGGCTCCGATGATCACCAGTTCGGGCTTACCGGCCGCGGCAATCACGTTGGCCAGCTTGATATTTCGAGCCTGGGACATGGCTCCGGGATAGAACGAGGCGATCTGCGCCATGTCCAGATCCGTGGTGCAGACGAACCGTGCGGTGTGCTGGGTGTCGGAGATCAGCACGTGATCGCAATTGACGCCGGCAGCTTGCAGCCACTCCCGGTAGTCGGTGAAGTCGACACCGGCCGCTCCAACGAGCACCGGGTTGCCGCCGAGAACACCGATGGCGTAGGCCATGTTGCCCGCTACGCCGCCACGATGCACGACGAGGTCGTCGACCAGGAAGCTCAGTGACACCTTCTGCAGATGTTCGGCCAGCAGTTGCTCGGAGAACTTCCCGGGGAATCGCATCAGGTGGTCGGTAGCAATGGATCCGGTCACCGCGATGGTCACGGAGCATCCCTTCATCGTCTGTCCTGGCTGATCGTCTCAGCTGATCGTCTCAGCTGATCGTCTCAGCTGAGCTAGGCCACGATACCCGCGGTCATACTCTCGTCTGGTCCACCCCGCGGTGAGTTAGCCTGCGTACATCCGGCGCCCGCGGGGCGCGCGCACCCGACGAATCCCAGGAGATAAGGCGATGGCTGGCCCGTATCCGCCGTACCGGCCGGGCGGTGCCGAGGGTCAACCGTTCCCCGGGCCTGCCGGGTACGGCGCCGAACCGTACCCGTATCCGGCCGGATATCCCGGCCCGCTGCCTCCGCCGATCGGGCTTTCCACGCCGCCCGGATCCCGACGGGTGCTGTGGTGGAGCCTGCTGGGTGTCGCACTCGCCGGAATGCTGGTTGCCACAGTCCTGGCCATCGGCGCGAGTCGGACGAGTTCCGGGTCGGCGGGGTTTTCCGACGCAGCGTCGAAAGCCGCGATTCAGAATTATCTGACCGCATTGTCCGACGGTGACACCGAGACCATCGCCCGAAACAACCTGTGCGGCATGTTCGACGCGGTCAAGGACCGCAAGTCCGATCTGGCCGTGGCCAGGTTGTCCAGCGATGCGTTCGGAAAACAGTTCGACCGCACCGAGGTCACCTCAATCGACAAGATCGTGCCATCGTCGGACTATCAGGCCCAGGTGCTGTTCACCATGCGAGTCATACCGGCCAGGACAACGCGCAATGCCCGCGATGAGGAACAGGGCGTGGCACAACTACTCCGCCAGGGCGATCAACTGCTGGTGTGCTCTTACCTGCTTCGCACGGCCGGCCAGTTCTAGCTGCGTACCGCCGCCCAATATTGGTTGAATCAGTTAAACGAATCGCCGCAGGCGCACGAACCCGTCGCGTTGGGGTTGTCGATCGTGAAGCCCTGCTTCTCGATGGTGTCGACGAAGTCGATCGAGGCGCCCTGTACGTACGGCGCGCTCATCCGGTCGACGGTCAACCTCACCCCTGCGAAATTGGCGTGCAGGTCACCGTCGAGGGCGCGGTCGTCGAAGAACAGGTTGTAGCGCAGACCGGAGCATCCGCCGGGTTGCACGCTGATCCGGAGCGCCAGATCGTCGCGGCCCTCCTGGTCCAGCAGAGCCTTGGCCTTGACAGAGGCGGCGTCGGTCATGATCACGCCGTGGGTCTCGGACACGGTCTGGTCGGACACGGTCTCGTCGGACACGGTCTGGTCGGACACGGACTTCTCGGACGTGGTCTGGTCAGACACAGTCATAACGTCTCCTAGTACAGATTCGGCGGTGGGGTCCGGTGTAGCGCCCACCTGGTTAACGGTACCTGGTGTGGCTGCTATTCCCTCTATAGTCCGGCTGCGGTGCGTTCAGCCAGGCCTGCCAGCTGTCCGGCAGCGTCCTCGATCGCCCTGCGGACCGATCCGGCATAGTCGGCCAGGGAGTGCGCCGCGGTGATTCCGGCGGCCTGTAGTTCCTCCTGACTCAGCGCCACC
>JAPLAO010000067.1 GCA_026393245.1 Mycobacterium sp.
AGTCGCTGGATGTCGAGATCGGCGGCCGGGTGCTCAGCCTGTTCGACCAAAACGAAGCGGCGCGGGTGCCCGGGTTGGTCGCCGAGATCAGCGGCGGAGCGACCGTGTTGGTGGTCAGCGACGCCGGGATGCCGCTCATCAACGACCCCGGCTACCGGATGGTGACGGCCTGTGTGGCGGCCGGACTACCGGTGTCCTGTCTGCCCGGGCCGTCTGCGGTGACGACGGCACTGGCCGTGTCCGGCCTGCCGACCGACCGGTTCTGCTTCGAGGGGTTCGGACCACGCAAGCGCTCAGCGCGGCGGGCGTGGCTGGCCACCTTTGTCGCCGAATCGCGAACGGTGGTGTTCTTCGAGTCGCCGCGGCGCCTGGCCGACTGCCTGTGCGATGCCGTCGAGGAGTTAGGCGGTGAGCGTCGCGCCGTGGTCTGTCGGGAGTTGACCAAGGTGCACGAGGAGGTGCGGCGCGGCACCCTGGCCGAGTTGGCGCAGTGGGCCGGCGATGGGGTGCTCGGTGAGATCACCGTCGTGCTCGCCGGAGCGCAACCCATCGTCGATCTCGACACACTGGTCGCAGAGGTGGGCCTGCTCGCCGGCGCCGGCATGCGGGTCAAAGATGCCTGTGCCCAGGTGATTGGCGCGCACGCCGGTGGGCCCTCGAAGCGGGAACTCTATGACGCAGTGCTGCGCGCGCGGGAGGCCTGAGTAACGATCGGTGCCGCTTTGTCCAGGCACTCCTGCCACTCGGCGTCCGGATCGGAGTCGGCGGTGATCCCACCGCCGACACCGAGCACCGCACCGCCGCGAGCGTCGAACTCCACAGTGCGGATGGCGACATTGAGTTCGCAGCCCGCGATCGGCGATGCGAGACCGACGGTGCCGCAGTACACACCGCGTCGATGCGGCTCCCACTGTGAAAGTAGTTGTCGCGCCCGGGTTTTCGGTGTGCCGGTCACCGAGGCAGGCGGGAAAGTGGCGGCCAGCAATTCCGATGCGGTCAGATCGACCGGCACCCGTGCCGACACCGTGGAGACCAGATGCCACACCCCGGGCGCCGGATACACCGCCAGCAGTTCCGGTACCGTCACCGTGCCGGTCAGCGCCACCCGACTCAGATCGTTGCGCACCAGGTCGACGATCATGATGTTCTCCGCGACGTCTTTGGCCGAGGCGCGCAATTCCTCCGGCCGGGCATGGCGCGGCAGTGTGCCCTTGATCGGACTCGAACTCACCTGGTCTCCCACTCGGCGCAGGAACAACTCCGGCGACAGCGATGCCACCGCGCCCCAGTCGCCCGCGAGGTAGGCCGCGCGCGCCGGGCCGGTCGCGGCCACCGCGTCGGCGAAGAAGTCCAGTGGTGCGCCGGTGACGGTGCCGGTGAACTGGGTGCAGACACACGCCTGATAAACCTCGCCCGCCCCGATCGCCTCAAGACACGAGAGCACACCTGCGCGGTGCTGGTTGATATCCGGACGCCGCCAGTTGATGTCGCAGCTGTGGTGAACCGGCGGCACCGCAAGTGCGGGCGGCAGCCAATCGGGAAGTTGTTGGCCGGAAAGGCTTTCGAACCACCATCGGTCGGCTGAGTCCAGGCGCAGCACGCAGTCCGTCCACCCGCCGGCCGCTTCCGGAATTCTCGGCGGCGACCCGTCAGCGCCGGCGTCCGGATAGGACAGGTAGCCGATCCAGCCGCCGCCGACCGCACCCGGCTCCGCTCGGGACGTCGTCAAGTCCGGTGAACCGGGGAACACCGCGTCCGGATCGACCGGTCGCACCGACACACTCGGCGCGATCACCGCGGCCGAGTCGAACCAGTCGCCGATCAGCGCAGCCGGCGGTGCCAGCCCCAGAGGGCGCGCGCCGGCGGCGACCGCACGCAGCACGTCGTCGGCGGTGCCGAGGTCGCCCAGTCGCTCGGTGCGCACGGCGCTCAGGGAGTCTCGTAGCGGGGGAACACACCGGTCGGTGCGGGCAGTGCGGTGCCCGGAACCAGTCGGGTGTCCAGCGAGGTGAAGTCGCGTTGCCCGGCCGATTGGCCCAACAGATCGAGCAATGTGGCGGCTGAGTGCGGCATCACCGGCTGTACCAGGACTGCGGCGATCCGCACGGCCTCGCAGGTGACGTACAGCACGGTTCGGAAGCGGATCTGGTCGGCCTCAGACTCCGACTTGCGCAGTACCCACGGCTCCTGAGCGGAGAAATACCGGTTGGCCGCGCCCAGCATCAGCCAGATCGCTTCCAGGCCCTGATGCATGGCCTGTTCGTCGAAGGCGGCTCGCACGCGAGCCAGCAGGCCGTCGGCCAACCTCAGCAATTC
>JAPLAO010000037.1 GCA_026393245.1 Mycobacterium sp.
CTACTCGCTGGCCGACGTCGTGCGTTCGCGGGTGTACCTGGTCAACGCCTCTGATGTCGACGCCGTGGCCAGGGCACACGGCGAGGTGTTCGGTGACATCCGACCGGCAGCCACCATGGTGGCCGGCGTTTCGATGGTCGACCCGAAGATGTTGGTCGAGATCGAAGTCGACGCTTGGAAGCGCGGCTAGTCGGAGCTCGCGCGGTCCCTGCCCGAATAAGCTGCATCGGCGCTCAACCAACAGACGATAGGAGGCGACGGCATGGTCGCTATCGGCTCTATCAGCGGAAGCTGGAACCCCGGACGCGGAATCCTCACCGAATGGACGGCGTCACCGTCCAGCCGGGAACTCGCGGCCCGGGCGCCCCACGACCCACTGCCACCTACCTTCCAGCAGGAGAAGCACCTCAGATCCGCGGACTCCGCCCGGAAGATTCAGCGCCGAACCCCGCGTTTGATCATGACGTCGTGGGACGTCGCCGGCTGGTGTGACGTCGCAGCCATGACCGGCGCGATTAACGCACACCTTCGCCGCCACGACACCTATCACAGCGCCTTCGACATCATCGCTGACGGCACCATCACACGGCGCACTATTGACACCCCCGAGCTGATTGAATTCTCCCCCGTGGTGATCGGATTCATGGAGCAGGACCAGATCCGCGAGCACGTCCTCTCGGCGACCCCGGACACCCTGGACTGGGACTGCTTCACCTTTGGTGTCATCCAGAAAGAAGGAAATTTCACCGTTTACGCCAACATCGACCATCTCCACACCGATGGAACGTCGTCACTGGTGATCTATCAGGACATATCGCAGGACTACCGAGACCTGAACTGCGACAGCGACGGAACCGACACAGAACCCGAACCCGAACTTGAACCTGATCCCACTATCTACCGGGACTTCACCGCTCGCCAACACGTCGAGGTAGGGACCCTCACCCGGGACTCCCGGCCGGTCAAAGACTGGGTGAATTTCGCTCTCGACGCTGAAGACGAGTGGCCGAGTTTCCCCCTCGAGCTGGGTAGCGCCGACGACGGCGCCGGACAGTCCTTCACGGTCGAGGTCCTCAACGCGGAACAGACCGAAGCCTTCGACACCGCGTGCCGTCGAGCCGGCGCACGCTTCAGTGGCGGAGTCCTCGCCTGCGCGGCGATCACCGACCACAATTTCACCCACTCCGACACGGTTCACATGTTCAGTCCCCTGGACACGAGAACCGAAGCCCAGGCGAACAGCGCCGGCTGGTATGCCAGCCTGTTCCCCATCTCCATCGAAGTCACCGCGAACGACTTCGGCAGCACCGCGCGATCAGCACAGAAGTCCTTCGACGCCAACAAACATCTGTCGTCTGTGCCCTTCGACCGCGTGCGCGACCTAGTGGACTCCGACGAACTCGACGACGCTGTGTCCAGCCGGCCGATGATGGTGTCTATTTTCGATTTCCGGAAACTCTCCGCGGCGAACACCGACAAACTGGGGATGTTCATCGACGACCTCAACCAGGGCGGGATCAACATCTGGGTGACCCGTAACGCCGACGCCACGATCGTGACTCTGTCGTTTCCCGACACTTTCGACAGCCGACGCTCAATCCACCACTACGTGGCTGCGCTTCGCGACGAATTCCTCTCCGCGGCTAACAGCTGAACCCCTGGTCTTCTGGGTCGGTTTGGACGAAGGCGCTGCATCGAAATGCCGGGAAACTAGCTTCTAGCAGCTAGTTCCCGTCAGCCAACCCGATGCGGAAAGCCGCTCCTGGGAAGTTCAGAGGCGGTTTTCTGTTTTGCCGGAACCGTGGCAAGGACCCCGATGCGTTACCCGATGCGCTATCCGTTTTTCTCCAGTTCGTCGGTGCCGGCGCCGGCGTCGATCATCGGACCACACACCACGAAATCGCCACGCCGGGCCATGATTGCGCGGATCCGTCTGCTCGGTGCGCGCCCGGCCGCCTACCCGGTAGGTGAAAGCAACGGCCGCCGGGGCGCCATCGTCAGCAGTGCCACACCGGCCGCTGCCACCATCACAGCGGTCCCCAGGAACGTCGTCTTCATCCCCCACGTGTCGATCAGCGCGCCCAGGCCGACCGCGCCGATGGCAGTGGTCGCGGTGACGAGTACGAAGAACAGACCCATCATGCGACCGCGAACACTGTCGGGCACCTCGGTCGCGATGGTCGCCTGTCCGCCGATGAACACGAATTCCCACCCGAACCCGATGACGAATGCACCCATCAAATCAGCGGCGATACCGTGGCGCGGAGTGATAGCCAACTCAATCATGCCGGCCACGGCCAGGAACAGACCGATGGCCATCAACCGTCGCCGCCGCTCCGGAGAATTGTCGGCTCGGCCGATAACCGGATTAGCCCCGATCGCGCCCACCCCGATCGCCCCGATCAGCAAACCAACATATGACGCATGCAACCCGTGCTCTTGGGCCACCATTGGCATCAACTGCTCCACCGGTGCGACGAACACGAAAAACACCCCGACCCCCACGGCCGCCAGCCGCACAAGGCGCATAAGGCTCGATGCCCCAGCATCTTTCGCTACGCGATTCGACTCCTCGCGCTTACCCGTCGGCGATTCCGGGTTCTCGTTACGCCTCACTTCGGACACCGTGGGCGTCCCGGAAAGCACGGCGGCGACGAGGAAATACGACGCCGCGTTGAAAGCGAAGGCAGCGAAGAGACCCACCCAGTGCACCATGAAACCGCCGATGATCGCTCCTCCGAGTCGGGTGAGATTGAACATCATCGACGACTGCGCAAGGGCCACCTGCCGATACTCCTCAGGCACCGTAGACGGCCCAACCAGACTGACCACAGGACAGTTGAGGCTGTACGGAATTGCTCCGGCGAACACCAGTGCGTAGAGCCAACCAATCGGCAAATCACCAACCAGATCCATGATTGCCATCACGGTCGCGGGAATTCCCTGGAGCAGATACAGCACTATCGCAAGGCGGCGCGGCTCGTAGCGGTCGGCAAGCGCGCCACCGATCGGGCCGCCGACAATGGACGGTCCGAGCGCCAACGCGGACAGCAGTCCAACGGACGCTGCGCTACCGGTGATGCTGTAGGCGTACCAGGTGGTGGCGACAATCTGCATGTACGAGCCAGCCGAGGACACCGCACGGGCGCCGAACAAGCGGCGATAAGCGGGGAAGGAAAACAGACTTCGCGCTTTTTCGGGACTCACGATGGCCACTATAGGCGCAGCTCACACTTCGCTGCTCCGCTGTCTGGAGCGGTAGCTGATCCCCCGCGGCGAGGGCCCTCCGCCGTGTCCTACCGCGGGGATACTCTGGCCGCGTAGACAATCCCGCATCTGCCACCATCGCCACCCTGACCGCCAACTTTGATAACGCGATCCGCGCGCTACGACCTAGATGCGGTCGCCGCCGAGCAGTGGGAAGCCCGAGGCTCGCAGCCCTCGCGAGACCTGCCCGGGCTGCGCCGACTGATGCAACGCCGGACGCCCTTCTCTCCTCCGACTTAACAGCGGCGCCGCCGAATTACGGCCGCGGCGAACACTTCGCCGACCCGCGTAGGAAGTGGGCCGTCCTCGGTGCTCTCCCACGCGTTTCGTCGGCTGATCAGCCGGGTTTGTGGTGGTCCCGGCTGGGATCGAACCAGCGACCTTCCGCGTGTGAAGCGCGATGCACCGCGTTTTTCCAGCTCAACTGAGACCGCGTCAACTCGCTGAACTGGGGTTTCATCCCGCAAACGGCCGGGCGGCTCACTTCTCATGTGTCATGTGTGTGTCACATCGCCGTCAGCGCGTACCGGATGCTCCCCACCCCTTACGAGGCCGCTGTCTACCGGAAGCTTTTGCGAAGCCAGCGGGACCTACAGCACAGTACGATCGGGGCACTCGTCTCCTTGGAGCAAAGGAGAAGGCGATGGCGTTCCCGGCCAGCGAGCCCGACAAGCAGCGAGCATGGGTAGGCGCGTCTTTCGCCGCCCGCATGCTCCGCTGCACCGACGAAGCCGTCAAGGGCCGGATCGAGGCAGGGGATCTCGAGGGCGGACGTCGGGACAACGAGGACTGGTTCGTCTACAAAGACCAACTCGCCTCCAAAGAAGCGCAACGACAGCGGCTGGAAATCGCGGGAGTACTGCTCGTGAGCGCAGTGGTGCTCGGGGTGTCCACGACCATCGCGCTTTTCGGCCACGGGTTGGCCAACGAGTTCATGCGCCAGGTCGGCGATTGGGTGATTCTTGCCCTGGCATGCGCCCCATTGGGCGCTTGGCTGATCCACCGCCGCACCCTGCTGCGAAAGTCGGTGAGTGCCACACCCCGCAACGGCCTTGGGACCGTTGCTCTGGTCATTGGTGTGGTGGCTCTGCTCGTTTCCTGGACAGGTTTCGGCGGTATGCTCGCAGGGCTGTTGGCCGAAATCACGGGCATCCTCGCGTATCGCCGATTCCATCGGGGCGAGGCCACCAACGGTGGCGCAACACAGACCGCCATTCTTCTCGGTTTTTCCTCCGTCGTAATCGGTTTAATGTTCAACGCGGTATGGCTGGACTTCAGCAAGCACCCTCTGTAACCCACCGATTCCACTCCGCCCCACCCGATGGTCATCCGCGGCAACATCCCGCACAAGGTGCAGTTCGGCGGCGCTCCGCCTTTTCCCGATACGCCACCTTATGTGTCATGTTCAGAGGGAGGCGCCGCATCGGAATTCCGGGAAACCCCTATTTAGCAACACATTTGCGGTGGTCCCGGCTGCGATCAAACCAGCGACCTTCCGCGTGTGAAGCGCGAGGCATAGCGTTTTCCCGGCTCAACTCCGACCGTTGCCACTCGCTGAACTCGGGTTTCATCACACAAACCGCCGGGCGACTCACACCTTGCGTGTCATGTGTGTGTCAGATCGCCTGCTGCAGAGAGTCGGCCGACGGACCTCATTACTACCGCTCAACGCGGTCAGCGCTGAGGCTCAGGCCGACACCCGATTGGTCGTGATCCGAGTCCCGGGCAGTATCGACGGTGAACTCTTCGGGCGGCGACTCGGCGGCGTCGGCTGATTCCACGCCAGGGCGACCGTCGACGTAGCGTGGTAGGCGTCGCACCAGTAGGAGGATGGAACCCATGTCCCGAGCCCAACTCGCCCTCAACGTCAACAACCTCGACGAGGCGATCACGTTCTACTCCAAGCTGTTCAACACCGCACCGGCCAAGGTAAAACCCGGATACGCCAATTTTGCGATCGCCGAACCGCCGTTGAAGTTGGTGCTGCTGGAGAACCCAGGCCAGGGCGGCACCATCAACCACCTCGGCGTCGAGGTGGAGTCCAGCGACAAGGTGCACTCCGAGATTGCCCGACTGACCGGCGAGGGCCTGTTCACCGACGAGGAGATCGGCACAACTTGCTGCTTCGCCACTCAGGACAAGGTGTGGGTGACCGGACCAGCCGGCGAGAAGTGGGAGGTCTACACCGTGTTAGCCGACTCGGAGACGTTCGGCACCACCGACGAACAGGACAAGGCGGCTACCGCCACGCCGTGCTGCTGACGATGTGTGCGTTTGTCAGTCCAGCCGGTCAGGGAGTGCCAGAGGGCGATTTTCTGTTTCGTCCGCTCGGGCTCGATCAGTTCCGCGATCGCGTCGTCGTCCATGTATTCCGCGAATGCTAGCTTCTAGCAGCACATTTACGGTGGTCCCGGCTGGGATCGAACCAGCGACCTTCCGCGTGTGAAGCGGACGCTCTCCCACTGAGCCACGGGACCGGCGGGCACACCTGACGGCGGCGGCTTGCCGAGGTCGAAGATTAGCATGGAGGGACATTTCCGCTGATTACAGTAGATACGACAGATGGACGCAGGGATTTGTGCCTGTTCGCGTCCGTGCACTATTGTCGAGATTCGCAGTGGGCGACGATCTCGCCCACGGCTCGCGGATGTGGCGCAGTTGGTAGCGCATCACCTTGCCAAGGTGAGGGTCGCGGGTTCGAATCCCGTCATCCGCTCGAAAGGTGCAAAAAGGCATCAAACCCCAACGGTGGAGTGGCCGAGTGGTGAGGCAACGGCCTGCAAAGCCGTGCACACGGGTTCGATTCCCGTCTCCACCTCAGATTTGTTCAGACCGGCGCGATTAGCTCAGCGGGAGAGCGCTTCCCTGACACGGAAGAGGTCACTGGTTCAATCCCAGTATCGCGCACCAGTGTTATTGCAGTTTAGGATAGATTTTTGGGCCAGCGGTTCAAACGTCATGCAACATACATGCAATAGGGATTTCTGGTCGGCGGTTTTCTGCGCCACCCGTGTAGAGGAATCACGGTCGACAGCCAAGGGTGACTAGCGGACCAGTCTGCCGCGGTCCAGACTGACCGAAACTGAATAGACGTCGACCCCGCCGGTCCCCTCCAACATGGCGGGGTTGACTCACGTCTGAGGCAGGGGGTCATGACTTTCCGGCCCGGCGCCTTTGGCCATCTTGTTGACTCGGTGACCGTTGATGCCGACGCCTGGGAGCGACTCGGCGACCCCTCCCATCCCGCTAAGGCGTTCTCTCTCCCGCGCTCGGCCCAAAAGGATTTCCAACATGGCCACCTCGTGGGCCACCGTCAACCCAGACCAATCCCCCGCGGCGGCATGAAGCAATTTCAGAAAGTGTTGGTCGACCATCTTTGGCTTTCCTGGCATCGGGTGTCGCATCGCATCGAATGGAAGCCGGAACGCAGGGTCTGGGCGCAGTGACCGTGTTCGGGTCGCAACCTCATTTGGGGAGCTTTACAACCACGTTTTAACTAGAACCAAATCTACGCTCAATCTGCGATATGACAACGGGTTCAACATTTCTGCCACGACCGGGAACGAGGGACGTTATTCCAAGATTCTGGAATAACGGACTCTGCCAAATATGAGGCATACGAGAAGGCCGGTCTGACGTGGGCGTGATTGCTGCGCCGATTCCGCACCGGATGTGCCGCGCAAAACCGGCGCGGAATGTTGGGGGAAACCGGCGCTGGAACAGGGCTGTGGCGGCCCGGAGCAGCTGCACCTCGCCGTCGCGCTGCTCAGAGGCTGCGAGACGGGCTTAGAAACGTTGCACCATCCCCGGAGTCAGGTGCACTCGTGTACACCAGCCACGTATTGAAAGGTGTTGTAGTGCAACCGTTCTCACGACGGAATTCACCGCAGGGAGTTTTCCGTGCTTCGCGAAATTTGCGGGGAAATGCATGTCGGCCCTTCGGAGCCGGCGGCCGGGTCACGCCGGGAAGTTTCGACCCCCTTTGGGGTTGGCCGCTATTCCTCAGCCATGCACGTCAACTCTACGGCGTCCGCCAAGGTTCACAGGCACTTGGCAGATCAGCGTGAAAATCCACGCGTTTGTGATCTTGGTCGATGAAACGAAGGCCGGCGTCGATCGCGGGACGGTGCCGCAAGATCCGGTAGTGAGCAAGGCGTCCAAGTCCGCGGGTCGTGAACAACGTCGCCCCCGGCCAGACTTCGACGATCCGTTCGCTGGTCTCATGGGGACTATCGGGGTCGTCGGGGTCATGGATCAGCAGAAGCGGCAGTGGATCCTCGAGATTGCCGGCGATCCGGCAGATATCGGTATTGACCAGCGGAGTACCGAGTCGGCGGTCGAGACGGTGTTGCAGACCGGCGCGGATTCGCGGTCCGAACCCATGCCGATCGGCGAAAAGATCGAGGTACGGGCCGAAGTCGCCCATCGGTGCCAGAAACACCATGCGGTCGATGGCTGCACCCCGCAGAGCTGCCAGTGCCGCCGCCTTCGCGCCCAGCGAGTGGGCCACGACCGCGTGTGCCGGCCCATGCGCCGCCACGACAGCCCTGAGTGCCTCGGCACATTCGACGACCGTGGTTCGGCCCGGTACCAGCGCGCCTGAGTCCGATTCATTGTGACTCGGAAGATCGAACGCGATCACCCGATACCCCTGGGCAACAAGCGGTTTGACGAAGACAGCGAGGTGGGCGCGGCATCCGCCCCAACCGTGCACCAGGAACACCGACGGCCCGTCACCCCACGCTTCGCCTGCGATCCGATGCCCATCCCAGAATGCTTCAACGGGCTCGCCTGCGGCGACGCCGGGCGGCATACGCAAACTCATGTCAACGGCCGGTGGTGTACACCACAGCTCGACCGCCCACCTCGACCCGATGGCAGGCGCAAGTCGCTCCAACACTGCGAATGCCCGGCAGACGCGTGGGGAAACGGGCGGCACGACGCCAGAGTCGGTCACTGCACGTCATGCTCTCGGCGGAGAGCCGCACCGGACATGGCGCGCAGTTTACGATCCGAGACCATCGTTGTCGACGCCACGATCGCGGTCCCGCAGACCCCTTTCACCTTGGCGCGGGGTTGACAGTCCTACCCACCCTTACGCTGTCGCCGATCGCCGAGGACCCGCATCAACCCCAACGCCCGCAGACCCGCAGACGGGGCCGCATCACTAGCGCGTGCCACGACACCGCGCCATCGCGGCACGACCCGAAAGATCTGACTGCTCTCCAGCAACTCGAGTCCGGCGTCGGCCACATCGCCCGCGGACAGGGGCTTCGGCCCCGAGAACAGCATCGCCGCACCCGGGTCGGTGGCCCGCGAGGTGACCATCTCGGTGGCCACGACATCCGGGCAGAGCGCTCGCGCGCGAATCGGCAGCCCGGCATGGTCGAGATCACCCTGGAGCGACGTGGTGAACGACAGAACGGCCGCCTTGGTCGCCGCATACAGTGCCAGGCCGGGAACCGGCGCCAGTGCTGAGATCGACGCGATATTGAGAATGCCGCCTCCGGTGGCAGACATGGCAGCGACTGCTGCGCGCGAACCGGCGACCACGCCGCGGACGTTGACATCGAGGACGCTGATCACCTCCTCATCGGTGTGCGTCCAGCAGTCGCCGGCGATGAGAATGCCGGCGTTGTTCACCCACACCGCCAACCGGCCCTCAGCCGACGCCCGTGCCGCGATGTCGCGGTGACCAGTGGGGTCCCGGACGTCCTGGGCGGCACTCCATGCACCACGGCCGACCTCAGTCGCGGCACGTGCGGCGGCGTCGCCGTCAATATCGGTGAGCAGGACCCGGTGGCCTCGGCCGGCGAGACGGCTGGCAATGGCCAGGCCGATACCGCGGCCCGCGCCGGTGACGACGGCGGTTGTGGGATCAGCCATCAGGTTCTCCTCGGGGATTGAACTAAAAGGCCGCGACGCGCTGAGGCTACCGGCCGATCGCGCGATCGATTTGAGCCGGGGCGCTGACATCAACCCGGCAGCATTAACAACGCAAGGGACCCTCACGCTGTTCAGCGCATTGACTTCACTCGGCCCCCGACTCGCCGGGGCCGCCTACCAGGATTGGGCGGCACCATGGTGGATCATCGACCAATGGCCGGCAGCGTTGCGGCACTAGCGATTTTTCGACGAGGGCGATCAAGTCCCCGCCCTCAGAACTGCGTGCTACGACGCGCTGCTACGTAATTCAATCACCAGGTGGGTGCATGAATATCGAACCTGAAGTCCGCGACTGGCTCGCCGCACTGGAACTCGCAGAGGCTGTCGCCGAACGGAACACGGAAAAAGTCGCGGCGGTCTATGCGGACGTGATGGCCAACGAGTCGCCACGTCTGCTCCCGCTACTGCAGGCCTTCGTCAACGTCGTCCCACCCGACCCGGAACGCATCGCAGATCTGCGACGCAAAGTCGAACTGGTGGTCTTCGAACAGATCACCGAGGGAATGACGCACTGACTCTGCAGCCGGCAAGATGCGGTGCTCAGTCCTTTACCCAGAGACAGTTGCCAGAAAGCTCGGCATAGAACAGTTTCGGCAGCATCTCCAGCGACAGCGGCTGGCCCGTGACGCCCTGCGAAACCTGCGGCGCCGAGAGCACCCCGGCTTCGATCACCGTCTCCTGCTGGGCGCTGCACACCGTCTCGGAATCCTGAGGTGTGGCCGTCCACTGCCCGGAGATCAGATTGGGGTTACGCATCCCCTGCCCGTGCAGCGTGATCAACGGGCCGTAGCTGAGCCACTGGTCGTTCGGCTCGAACGCGGTCGGGGCTGGCGTCCAAGCAAAGCGGGCGTCGATCTCCTCTTGGCAGACCACATAGGTCTGCTCGTCGGGCAGCAGTGTCATGGTGCCCGCGAGGTCAGCGGGGCACGGCGCCTCCAACTGGGGCGGCGGCACGTCGGCGTTTGCGATACCGGGTGAGAACACGGCCAGGGCGGCAACGAACGCCGACGCTACGGTGCGGCACCGCGTCATCACATTCTCCCCAACTGTCACGCCAACCTCGTGCGTATCACACAGTACGGGGTTGTCACGGCGGTGACCAGTCAGAAACCGGTTTAGACGTAGAGCTCGTCGATGCTTCCGTGGAAGGTGTCCACGACGGATTTGCGCTTGAGTTTGAGGCTCGGGGTCAGATCGCCTGCCTCGACAGTCAGCTCTCGGTCGATGATCGAGAACTTCTTCACCTGCTCCCACCGGTTCAGATGCTTATTGAGTTGCTCGACGTAGCCGCCGACCATCTCCCGGGTCTTCTCGTCGTGCGAGATCTCGCTGAACGACTTGCCACCCAGTCCGTTGTCGGCCGCCCACTCCTGGATCGCCTCGGCCTCCAGGCTGACCAGGGCGACGCAGTACGGCTTTCCCTCGCCGTAGACGATGATCTCGCTGGCATAGGGGCAGACCGCTTTGAAGTTCGCTGAAATCGCCGACGGCGCAACATATTTGCCCTGGGAGGTCTTGAACATGTCCTTCTTGCGATCCGTGATGCGCAGGAAGCCCTCGGCATCGAGTTCGCCGATGTCGCCGGTATGGAACCAGCCGTCGGTGTTGATCGCCTCGGCGGTCGCCTCCGGAAGGTCGTGGTAGCCGTTCATCACGCCGGGGCCCTTCAGCAGGATCTCGCCGTCCGCGGCGATCTTGACCTCGGTCTGCGGCAGCGTCCATCCGACGGTGCCGAACCGGTAGGCCGACGGCCTGTTGATCGAGGAGGCGGCCGACGTCTCGGTGAGTCCGTAGCCCTCCAGCACGATGACCCCGACGGCGTCGAACCACTGCGCGATTTCGCGGTCAAGCGCGGCCGAACCAGAGATGAAGAACCGCATCCGCCCGCCGAAACGATCCCGGATGGTGGACAACACCAGCCGGTCAGCCAGCTTGTGCTGCACAGCCAGCAGTGGCGAAGGCCGCTCGCCGGCCTGCTTGACCCGCGACATCTGCAGGCCGACACCGGTGGCCCAGTCAAAGAGACGTTTCTTGACGCCACCTTCTTTAATCATCATCTCGTTGATCCGGCCATGCACCTTCTCGAAGATGCGCGGGACCGCGCCCATAATCGTCGGCCGGATGACAGTGAGGTTCTCGATGATCTTGTCCACCCGGCCGTCGATAACGGTCGGGAAGCCGATCTGCAGCGGCAGCGCCAGCATGACCTTGCCGAACGCATGCGCGAGCGGTAGCCACAGATAATTGAGATCCCTATCCGACAGCACGCCGAGGGAATCCATGGCGGCCGCGGTGTAGGTCCACGAATCCTGCGTCAGCCGAACACCTTTGGGTTTGCCGGTCGTACCGGAGGTGTAGATCAGCGTGGCGAGCTGATCGGGCCGGATAGCGTCGACGCGATCGGCAACCACAGTCGATGAGTCGGCGAGCAACTGCTGACCGAGGTCCTCGAGTTCGTCGAGGGTGATCACCCAGTCGCCGTCGCCCGCACCATCGATGACGACAACTTTATGCACGGCGGGCAGTTCGGCGCGGTGAGCGATGAGCTTGTCGACCTGCTGCTGATCCTCAGCGACGACGATCCGGCTGCCGGAGTTGGCGACGATGAACGCGACATCGTCGGCATGCGTCGTCGGGTACACCGTGGTGGTTGCCGCACCCGCCGCCAGGATGCCGAAGTCCACGACTACCCACTCGTACCGGGTGCCGGACGCGAGCGCCACCCGCTCCTCGGGATTGATCCCCAGCGAAATCAGGCCTGCGGCGATCAACTCGACCCGGTCGCCGACCTGTTTCCAGGTGACGCTGGTCCACCCGCCGGTGTCGGGATACCGGAACGCCTCGGCGTTCGGTGTGGCCGCCACGCGGTCGAGAAACATCCGGGGAACCGACGCCGGCCGCCGCTCGATCTTGCCGATATCCAGCCGTTCTTGGGATTTGCGCAGGCCTGCCATGATTTGAGTCTATGAAACGCCATCAGGGTCGGGGTGGCGGAATGGTCAAACCTGCCTTTGCCTCAACGGAACCGGACCGGGCGGGCACATGACATCGCATGTGAGGCCGGCCCTCGCACCCGATGCCGACGAGTTGGCCGGGGTCGCCGCCCGAACCTTCCCGTTGGCCTGCCCGCCGTCGGTGTCCGCCGGCGATATCGCCGCCTGCATCGCCGCGACGCTGTCCCCGCAATGCTTCCGCGCCTACCTCGCCGATCCGGACCGTCTGGTACTCGCCGCGACCGAGTCCGGGCGGGTCATCGGCTACGCGATGATGGTTCGTGGTGCCGATCCCGACATCGCGAGCATGATCGAACCCGGGCGAGCAGTGGAGCTTTCCGCGGTGGTGGAGCTTTCCAAGATGTATGTGCTGGCCGACCACCATGGCGGCGGTGCGGCGGCGGCACTGATGGAAGCCGGGATCGCCTGGACAGCCGAGGCCGGCGCGCGCGTGATGTGGCTCGGCGTGAATCAAAACAATTACCGCGCGCAGACCTTCTATCGCAAGCATGGGTTCGCCGTTGTCGGAACCCGAACGTTCCCGGTGGGTGCGATCCTGGAGAACGACTTCGTGATGGCGCGGCGCGTCTAGTTGTCGGTGTCGGTCAGGGCTTGTTCATGTTGGTCAGGGTCAACAGCCTCGAGGTGGCGCGCAGATACTTCTTGCGATAACCGCCGGCCAGCATCTCCTCGGAGAAGATGGTGTCCAGTTTCGCCCCTGAGGCCACCACTGGGATGCCGGCGTCATAGAGCCGGTCGGTCAGCGACACCAGTCGCAGCGCCACGCTCTGGTCATCGATGCGGTGGACGCCGGTGATATGCACGGCCGACACCCCTTCGATCAGGGTCAGATACCGCGACGGATGCATGGTAGCCAGATGTGCGCACAACGCGTCGAAGTCGTCAAGTGTCGAACCGGCGACCTGCGCTGCTCGCGCGATGACCTCATCGTCGGACAGCGGTTCGGGCGCCGGTGGCAGGCCACGCTGCCGGTAGTCCGGGCCTTCGATTCTTACGGTGCTGAAAATACCTGCCAGAGTATTGATTTCACGCAGGAAGTCCTGGGCGGCGAACCGGCCTTCGCCGAGTTGCTCGGGCAGGGTGTTCGATGTCGCGGCGATCGAAACGCCGCGCTCCACCAGTTGGGAGAGCAGTCTCGAGATCAGCGTGGTGTTACCCGGATCGTCGAGTTCGAATTCGTCGATACACACCACCGTGTAGTCGCCCAGCAGGTCGATGCACTCGACGAAGCCGAAGACCCCGGCCAACTGCGTCAGCTCACCGAAGGTGGCGAACGCCTTGAAATCGGAATCGGGAAGCCGCCAGTAG
>JAPLAO010000178.1 GCA_026393245.1 Mycobacterium sp.
ACGTCTTCGTCGACGATGTCGTCGACGCCTTCGTGCGCGCGTCGGGCAACCCCGGCTCAGGGCAGCGGTTCAACATCGGCACCGGCGTGGAGACCAGCGACCGGAAGTTGCACTCCGTGGTGGCGGGCGTGATCGGCGCCCGCGACGAACCGCAGTCCGTTCCGGCCCGGTTGGGCGACCTGAAGCGGTCCTGCCTGGACGCCCGCAAAGCCGAGATGGTGCTGAGTTGGCGGGCCGCCGTGCACCTCGAGGACGGTGTGCGCCGCACCGTCGAGTATTTCCGGGCGCCTTAGTCCTGCGGCGCCTTAGTCCTGCGGCGCCTTAGTCCTGCGGCGCCTTAGTCCTGCGGCGTCCGGGCGCCGTCAAGTGCGATCGCCCGGGCCAGTCGGGCGTAGCGCAGTTCGAGTTCCTTGAACCGCAGATAGGTGCTCAACGTGGTGAATACGAACGCGATGACCAACGCGTAGAACAACAGGTCGGTGCCGCGGTCCACACCGAGCCAGTTGGCTACCACGGTGGTGTCGTCCGGTCGCAGGATCGCGTATACCGCCGCGATCACGAAAAGCACGTAACCCAGCTTGACCCAGGCCTTCGCCTTGGCGTTGGTTCGCGACCGCAACAGGTACACCAGTAGCGTGACGACCGCGGCGATCAGCAGCACCTGGATCCAGTTCACCGGCGCATCCTCCCTCGCAGGAATCCGTCGAAGACGATGTTCACACCGTTGAGTAGGGGTTGTCCTTTGGACAGCGAATAGTCGGTGTAGAGGATCTCGACGGGCTCTTCGGCCACCCGCCAATGGTTCTCGTCGATCAGTGCGATGAACTCGCTGGCGTGGCTCATCCCGCTCATGGTCAGGTTGAGCTCATCGGCGACGGACCTGCCGAACACCCGCAGCCCGTTATGGGCGTCCGTGAGACCCAGGCGTCGGCTGCTCGGACTTAACGACGCGGCCGCTCGCAGGATGAGGCGTTTCAGCGGTGGGGTCTGGCTGATGGTGGAGCCCGTGAAACGGGTGCCGATGACGATGTCGACGTCACCTCGTGAAAGCCGTTCCATCATCGACACGACATCCTTGAGCCGGTGTTGTCCGTCGGCATCGAATGTGGCGAACACCGCTGCACCCGGTTGGCGGCGGGCGTACTCCACGCCGGTTTGGATGGCTGCGCCCTGACCGAGGTTCACCGGATGTGACACCACATGAGCGCCGGCCCGCAGTGCGACATCGGCTGTGTCGTCGCGGCTGCCGTCATCCACACACACCACGCGGGCGAACACCGACCGCAGGTCTGCGATGACATCGCCGATGACCTGCGCCTCATTGAATGCTGGAACGATGATCCAGACGCTGGACGTGTCGATGCCCACAAACTACACGCTTGTTCGGACCCGGCTCAGACGTCCGCACGGGCCAGAGCCGTCAGGTGCACGACGATCCCCACCAGCGGCCCGCACAGCAGTGCGACGACGGTCCGCGTTTCCAGGCTCAGTGGCAGAGTCAGCAGTAGCGCCGCAGCCACTGTCGCCGCCACCCAACCAAGCGAATACGCCCGGTGCAGCGAGGCAGCCACCGTCGCTGATCCGGTCAGGGTCAGGATCGCGATCGCCACCGCGGCCGCCGTGAGCCAGGCCAGCAGGGTGCCGGAGGTCTGGTACCCGGGACCGAAGGCGAACTGCAGCAGCCACGGCCCCACCAGGGCTGCGGCCAGGACCCCAACCGTTCCGACTGCGAGCACAACCGCGGCAGGCTTCAGCAGGGCTCGCAGTCGGGCATGACGCCGATCGACGAAATAGGCGATCAGGTTGCCTTGCATCGCGGTCATCGGAACCAGCAACGGGGCACGCGTGAGGGTGACCGCGAGTATCACCACCCCACCGGCTGCACCCAACTGCCCGGAGGTGGCCTTGAGCAGAACCGGAAAACCCATCACCAGGATCGCGCTCGCACCCGATGCTGCGATCGAATGTGACGCGCCCCGCAGATAGGTGGAAACTTTTCCAGGCGTGCGCAATTGGGCTGCCGTTCGCGTGCCGGCGGACACCGACCACAGCAGTATCCAGGCAACTGCGCCCCCGACCGTCGCCCACAGGAACCCAACAAGGCCCCAACCTAAGAGAAAGGTCGCCGTGGCGATCATTACTCGGATTACAGCATCGGTGACCATCAGCGAGCCGTAGTTCGTCCACCGCCCTGTCCCGGCAAGCATGCCCAGCAGTGTTGCGTGCAGACAGAACCCGGCAAGCCCGATAGAAAGCAATGCCACCGACAGTGGACGCGCCTCGGCGAATACGTGGGGAGCCCACAGTGGGGATGTGATGGCGATGATCGCCGCAGCGACAAGACCGACGCCGGCCCCAACCCGCATCGGGTGGGTATGAGGGCGATCGACGCGTTGATCTGTTGCCGTTGCCGCGGGTTCGGATTGCGAGGCGGCGCGCACGTCGCGGGTCGCCTCCTGCAGCAATCCATTGGCCGCTCCGGAGACCAGACCGAACGCTCCCCAGAACACGCCGAACACCGAGAAGCCGGCCGGGTCAAGGTTGCGAGCAGCCAGATACAGCACGGCGTATCCGCATGCGGCGGTGATCGCGGTGGCGATCCCGACCCGTGCGACGCTGCCGCGCGCGACGGGCCCGGCCGATGCACTCAGCGCGTCGAACCTGGCGCCGGCATCAGTCACAGCGGCGGAACCCTAGTCGAGTACAGCCAGGACTCCCATAGCGGCCGCAGCGACACCTCCGCGTAGTTCGCCGCCAATCCGGTGAAGTCATCGGTGACGACCGTGCCGTGCCGGTACCGGGTGGTCCAATCGCGAAGAAGGGCAAAGAAGTTTGTGTCACCGATGAGGGTGCGCAGGGCATGCAGGGTGCACGCGCCCCGTTTGTAGACCCGGTCATCGAACATGTCCGTTGGGCCGGGATCGGACAGCAACAGGTCCTGTGGTTCGGCGACCAGCCGTCGGTGGTGCTGGCGGGCGAGTTCATCGGCGCTGCGTCCACCGGAGTTTTCCGACCACAGCCATTCCGCGTAGCAGGCGAACCCTTCATGCAGCCAGATGTCGCGCCACCGCCGCGCAGTGACGCTGTTGCCGAACCACTGATGGGCCAGTTCGTGAGCGATCAGCCGCTCGGAGGTCCGGTTGCCGTCGCAGTGGTTGGAGCCGAAGATCGAAATGCCCTGGGCCTCCAGCGGAATCTCAAGCTCGTCATCGGTCACCACCACCGTGTAGCCACTGGAGAGGGGATAGGGACCGAACAATGTGACGAATAACTTCATCATCTCGGACTGGCGCGCGAAATCGTGCTCGAAGTTGGTCCGGAGCCGGTCGGGCAGCACCGCCTGCATCGGCACCGGCGCCTTGGCCAGCCGGTGGGCTGAATACATACCGATCTGCAGGGTCGCCAGATAGGTGGACGTCGGCTCGGGTTGCTCGTAGACCCAGACGGTCTGACCGGCCCGGACCCGTCGCGACTGGAGCCCGCCGGCGGCGACTGCGTAGTACGGGCTGTCGGTGCTGATCTGCGTGCGGTAGCTGGCTTTCGAGCTGGGATGGTCATCGCACGGGAACCAGGTCGGCGAGCCGTTGGGCTGGCCGACCACCAGCACCCCGTTGGCCAATTCCTCGAAACCGACATCACCCCAGAGGCTTCGGATCAGCTGCGGTGCCCCGCCGTAGCGGATCATGATCGTCATCGCCGAGCCGGCCGGTAGCGGCGCGCCGAGCCGGATCCGCAGTTTGCCCTCCGATGCGCCGAAGTGGGCCGGCCGGCGCCCGTTCACGGTGACCTTGGTAGCGCTGAGGGTGTCGGATAAATCCAGGGTGAAGGTCTGCAGTGACGCCAGGGTGACGGCCGTGATAGCCGCGGTACCGGCGAGTCGGTTGCTGGCCACCTTGTATTCCAGATCGAGTTCATAGCGCGACACCCGATAACCGAAGTTTCCGTTATGCGGCAGGTACGGGTCGATCACCGGCGCTTTCCGGGGTTTCTTGGCCGGCTGCTTCACGCCGGAATCTCCGCTGCGTCTGGTCGCGGCGTGCTCCGGGTCTTGCGACGTGAAACCTGCCACGGCGCAATGGGATTGCCCTGCCATCGGGTCGACGCCGGCACCTCGTCACCGCGCATCACCAGCGATGCCGGGCCGACCGTCGCACCCGCGCCGATCCGTGACGCGGGCAATGCCACGCAGTGCGTCCCGAGGGTGGCGCCGGCCTCGAGGACGACGGCGTCCATTCGCATAATCCGGTCGTGGAACAGATGGGTCTGCACCACGCAGCCCCGGTTGACCGTGCTGGCGTCACCCAGTGTCACCAGATCGGCCTCGGGCAGCCAGTACGTCTCGCACCACACGCCGCGGCCGATCTTCGCGCCGAGAGCCCGCAGCCACATATTCATCACCGGTGTGCCACTGGCGGCCCGGGCGAACCACGGTGCGGCAACCGTCTCGACGAAGGTGTCCGACACTTCGTTACGCCACACGAATGATGACCACAGTGTGTGCTCGCTCACCCGGATGCGTCCCACCACAAGCCATTTCGCGATCACCGCGGAGCCCCCCGCCACCGCTCCGGCGATCATCAGCACCACTCCGCCGCCCAGGGCGGCGAGGCCGTAACCGCCGCGCAGAACCAGCGCCTGCAGGCCCGCCAGCGTCGCCGCTCCGATCGCGAAGGTCACCATCACCGGGACCAGCCGGCAGGTCTCGACGGCTCCGCGCATCATCTTCAGCCGCAGTGGCGGGTTGTAGGTCAGTGCGAGGTCGGCCTGATCGGCGTTGCGTCGAAGTCGAACCGGTGGGCTGCCCAGCCATGACGAACCCGCCTTTGCCTTGGCCGGCGTCGCCGACAGCACCGCCACCAGACCGTCGTCGGGAACGCGTCGTCCAGGCTGGGTGATGCCCGAGTTACCCAGAAACGCCCGCTTGCCGACGGTGGCGGTTGCCACGTGTATCCAGCCGCCGCCCAGTTCGTAGGACGCGACCATGGTGTCGTCAGCCAGGAAGGCGCCGTCCTCGACCACGGTGAACTTCGGCGTCAGCAGCGCGGTGGAAATCTCGGTGTTGCGACCCACCTTCGCACCCAGTATCCGCAACCACACGGGGGTGAGCAGGCTGGCATACAGCGGGAACAGGTAGTTGCGGGCGGCGTCCATCAACCGTTCGGTAGCCCACAGTTGCCATCCCACCCGGCTGCGGACCGGGTGATAGCCCTCGCGCAAGCCCAGCGACAATATGCGCACCCCGAGCACCGTCAGTAGTGCGTAGAGGCCGAGTGCGACCATCGTGGCCACCGGTATCCACGGTGCTGCGGCACCGATCGCGTCCCCGAGGGCGCTCGCCTGCCGGGCGGCCCAGACCAGCACCGCGAACCCGGCGCCCAGTGCCGCCAGGGGCAGTGCGCCGAGCACTAGCGAGGACACTCCGTACACGAAGACCCAGTGCGAGGCCCGCGGCGGGCGGTGGTCCGGCCAGGGGTGCCGAGCCTTGCCCGACTTCACCGCGGGCGACCCCTTCCAGTACTGGCCGTTCTTGACCTTGCCGACCACCGCCGAACCGGCCGCCACGTCGGCGTTCTTACCGATCACCGCGCCGGGCAGCAGAGCGGTCCGCGCGCCGATGGTGGCATCATCGCCGATGGTGATGGGCCCAACGTGGAACTGATCGCCGTCGATCCAATGCCCGGTCAGGTCGACCTCGGGCTCAACCGAACTGCGGTGGCCCATGCTCAGCATGCCCGTAACCGGCGGCGCTGAGTGTAGATCCACGCCCTTGCCGACCGAATTACCAAGTGCGCGAGCGTAATACACCAGCCAGGGTGCTCCGGCCTGATTCTCCGCACCGCTGGCGTCGGCAAGCCGCTCGGCCAACCACACCCGCATATGCGCTGACCCGCCCCGGCGGTAGGTGCCCGGCTTCAAGCCGGCCAGCAGCACCCTGGCTCCCAGTACCGCAATGCCCATGCGGCCCAGTGGGGTGATGAATGCGATGAACGCCGCCGCAACCAGCCACCAGTTCACCGTCACCAACCACGGCAGCGGGTACAGCCGTGCCGCGACATTGTTGACCAGAGCCAGCCAGGTCACCCACTGCAGACCGGTCAGCGTGGTCAGCGGCACGGTCAGCAGCACCTGGGCCACCCGGGTGAACAGCGGTGTGGGTGCGACCACTCGCGGCGTGACGGCGACCGGCGCGGGGTTCTGTTTGTCGATATCGTCGAGGAATCCCGCCAGGGACCCCAGTCGCGGGTGGTCGTACAGGTGGCCGACCGTCATCTCTGGATATCGGCTGCGCAGTGCGACGACCAACTGCGCCGCGGTCAGTGAACCGCCGCCGAGGGCGAAGAAGTCCGCCTCCGGCCCGTCCACGCTCGCTCCGAGGACATCCCGCCACAGCGCCGCAAGCCAGCCCATGGTGCCGCCGAGTTCCGGTCCGTCATTGTGGGCGTACCCCGGCGGAGGCCACGGCAGGGCGTCGCGATCGACCTTGCCCGACGTGCGGGTGGGAAGTTCATCAAGCAGTACCAGCCGGGGCACCATCGCCGCGGGCAGCGACTCGGTGAGGTGGGCGCGTGCGGCATCCAGGTCGAAAGACGGGTCTGCCGAGGCGATGTATCCCACCAAAACGGGTGTGCCGCTGGCGGTTTTGCGCACGGCGGCAGCGCCGCCGCTGACTCCGGGCAGGTGCACCAGTGCTGAGTCGACTTCGCCGAGTTCAATGCGGCGCCCGCCGACCTTCACCTGATCGTCGGCGCGGCCCTGGAAGTACAGTCCGTCGGCCTCCAGCCGAACCAGATCACCGCTGCGGTAGGCGCGAACCCACCCCAGCGACGGCATCGGCGCGTACTTCTCGGCGTCCTTATCCGGGTCGAGGTAGCGGGCCAGGCCGACGCCGCCGATCACCAGTTCGCCGACGCCGCCGAGTTCGACCGGGGTACCGGTGGTGTCGACGACGACGAGATCCCAACCGGCCAGCGGCAATCCGATACTGACCGGCGCCGACCCATGGAGCCTGGCACCGCAGGCCACCACGGTGGCCTCGGTCGGTCCGTAGGTGTTCCACACTTCGCGGCCGTCCACGGCGAGGCGCTCAGCCAACTCGGGCGGACATGCTTCGCCGCCGAAGATCAACAGCCGAACCGCTTCGAGCGCCTCGGCCGGCCACAGCGCCGCCAGTGTCGGCACCGTCGACACCACGGTGATGTCACGCGAGACCAGCCAGGGCCCGAGGTCCATACCGCTGCGAACCAAAGCGCGGGGTGCGGGAACCAGGCAGGCGCCGTGCCGCCAGGCCAGCCACATCTCCTCACACGAGGCGTCGAACGCGACGGACAGGCCGGCGAGCACCCGGTCGCCCGGCCCAATCGGGTTGTCCTGCAGGAACATCTGCGCTTCAGCGTCGATGAACGCCGCTGCGTTTCGGTGGGTGACCGCCACGCCCTTCGGTACGCCGGTAGAGCCCGACGTGAAGATGATCCAGGCATCATCACCAGGTACCGGCGGCGCCGCATTCCAGCCGCGTGACGCACCCGGGCCACGGGTCAGACCGGCCTCGGTGATGACACCCGCCACGGCGGCCTCGCCGAACACCAACTCTGCCCGCTCCTCGGGGTCGTCGGCGTCCACCGGTACGTAGGCCGCGCCGGCGGCCAGAACCGAGAGGATCGCCATGTACAGCGAGTAGCCCCCCGACGGCATCCGGACGCCGATCCGGTCACCTCTGCCGATCCCGCGCGCGGCCAACCACCGCACACCCTCCTCGAGATCGGCGATTATCTCGGAGTAGGTCAACTGGATCGTGCCGTCGTCGATGCCGGGGGCGTCCGGGTACCGCGCCGCGGTGGCATGGAGAACGTCGACCAGCGTTCGCGGCGGCGGGGCTTGGCCCGAGCGCAGATAGCGGGAAGGGATCTCGGGCATCGCCACGGTTGTGAATCCTAGGTGCTGACAGCCCCCCGTGCCCCGGTGTCGCATCGAGCACGCGGACCTGACACACTCATGCGGCAGAGGGGAGTATTCCTTCGTCGCGGTGTCGTCACCACGTTGGCCGTCCACCGGCCTTCCGGTACCGCGGGCCGCTGTCGGCGGCGGAAGAGACCTCGGGCGTTTTTCGACGGCCGGAGGTCTGTGCAGTGGATGTTTCCGTGACCGAGTGGGCGATCACCCTCGGTGTCACCCTCGCGGTCCTGCTGTTCGACGTTGTGGTGTTCGCCCGTCGGCCGCACGAGCCGAGCAAACGCGAGTGTGTCACCGCGCTTGCCATCTACATCGGGATGGCGGTTCTGTTCGGCTTGTTTGTGTGGAAGGTCCACGGCAGTCAGTTCGGTGTGGAGTTCTACGCCGGCTGGCTCACCGAGTACAGCCTGTCGATCGACAACCTCTTCATCTTCATCATCATCATGGCCAGTTTCAAGGTGCCCAAGATTCACCAGCAGCAGGCGTTGCTGGTCGGAATCGTACTGGCACTGGTGTTCCGCGGTATCTTCATCGCGCTGGGAGCCGTTGCAATCCAACAGTTTTCGTGGATCTTCTACCTGTTCGGAGCCTTTCTGGTGGTGACCGCGATCCGACTGGTCCGCGATACCGACCACAGCGATGATGCCGACAACGCAGTCGTTCGTTTCGCGAAGACCTACCTCAACACCACCGAGGGCTGGCACGGTCTCAAGCTCTACGTCAAACAGGGTCGCAAGCGGCTGATGACGCCGATGTTCTTGGTCATCGTCGCGTTGGCCACCACCGACCTGTTGTTCGCGGTGGACTCGATCCCGGCGATCTATGGGCTGACCAGTGAGCCCTACCTGGTATTCACCGCCAACGTCTTCGCACTGATGGGACTGAGGCAGTTGTACTTTCTGCTGGGAGACCTTCTGCAACGCCTCGTCTACCTGTCTCAGGGGCTGGCGTTCATCCTGTTCTTCATCGGCGTGAAGCTGCTGTTGCACGCACTGCATGAGAACGAGTTGCCGTTCATCAATGGCGGTGCGGGTGTTCCGGTGCCGGAAATCCCGACCCTGCTGAG
>JAPLAO010000298.1 GCA_026393245.1 Mycobacterium sp.
TTCCTGTCAGACGGTGGCGTTATTATTCGAACATGCTTTCGATTCCGGTTGCTGAGGTGTTCGCCTCACTCGACGCCGCAGTGGCCGCTGTGGGCGCGATCGACTGGGACCGCCTGCCCGCACTGGAACGCCTCGACGCCCTCGACCGCCTCGAAACCATCCGACGCCGCCACACCACCTGCTCCCACACCATCACCGGATCCCTCGACCGCAACGACGACGGCCAGATCGGCCCCACCCTGCACAAAGTCATCGCCGACGTCCTACGCATCAGCCCGAGCGAATCCCGCCGCCGTCTGCGTGACGCCGCACAACTACACCCCCGCACCACCCTCACCGGGCAACCCATGCCCCCCGAACTGCCCGCCACCGCCACCGCCTGGGCGGCCGGCACCCTCGACATCGACCACCTGCGAGTGATCCAGAAGTTCATCCGCGACCTCCCCGACCACATCGCGGCGGCCGAAGTCGAGAAGGCCGAAGCCTTCCTCGCCGAGAAAGCCACCCTGCTGCGGCCTGATCAGTTGGAGAGGGCCGCTGACCGCCTGGCGCTGACCATCAACCCCGACGGCACATTCAGCGACACCGACCGCGCCCGCAAACGCGGCTTCACCTGGTGCGGACGCCAAGGCCCCGACGGCATGAGCACCGGACGACTAATCGCCACACCCGAACTACGCGCCATGCTCGAAGCCTGGTGTGCGAAATTCGCCGCACCCGGCATGTGCAACCCCGAAGACCACAACCCCACCGTCACCGGCGACCCCGCCCAAGAGGTCATCGACCGCGATCCCCGCACCCACGCCCAACGCCACCACGACGCGATCGGCGCACTCCTGCGCGGACAACTCGGCAACCCCACACTCGGCCAACACAACGGGCTCCCTGTCACCGTGATCGTCACCGCCACGCTCGACCAGCTAGAGGCCGGTGCCGGCGTCGCCGTCACCGGCGGCGGCACCCTGGTACCGATGCGCGACCTCATCCGGATGTCATCACACGCCTACCACTACCTCTGCGTCTACGAAAAGCACACGCAACGCCCGCTTTATCTCGGCCGGACCAAACGGATCGCCACCGGCGACCAACGACTCGTCCTGCACGGCCTCGAACGCGGCTGCACCGCACCCGGCTGCGACACCCCCGGCTACCACACCGAAATCCACCACATCGACGAATGGGCCCACGGCGGCAACACCGACATCGACAAGCTCACCTTCGCCTGTAAAACAGACCACCCGCTGATCAAACCCGGCGGCTGGCAAACCCGAAAACGAAAAGACGGCCGAACCGAATGGATACCACCACCACACCTCCCGCTGCGCGGCGGCACGAATGACTTCCACCACCCGGAACGACTACTACCCAAAGATGAACCAGTCGCCGACAATGACGATCAGAAATCGACGGGCTAGCGAATCCAGCTACCAGTGCCACTGCGCGCGCTTTTCCCGCGCCTGCACGTTGCCCGGGCGGAATCCGCGCGTCCCACGATGGCAAGTGAATTGACGATGGCCCGTTGCGCGGAACCTTCCATTCACGGTACAGAGCTTCCATCTTTCGGTGGAGCGCCCTCTCCAAGGCGACAGCAAACTGTTTCAGTGAGATATTAAGTCAGTAATGCACCTAAATTCAGGATGGAGAATCGGATGACTAAGGGAATGCCCACTGCCCGTCGGGTTGGCGGCCTTTTCCGGGTGGCGCCGCTCGTGACCATCGGTGCCGTGGCCGGCGCAGGCATGCTGACGATGACGCCGCCAGCCGCGCCGGTGCACACCGACAATGTCGAGCTGACCGGCTTCTTCGTCGGTAACGGAACCCAGGAGAACCCGAACGCGGGTCTGCTGATCGGCAGCGGCTACAGCTACACCGCATTCGACAACACCTACTGCGCGGGGCATGTCTGCAACGGTGGCAACGCCGGCCTGTTGTTCGGCAACGGCGGCAGCGGCTGGAGCGCCGTAGCGGGCTCCGGTCTGGCCGCCGGGAACGGCGGAAGCGCCTTCATCCTTGGCAACGCCGGTAGGGGCGGCGACGGTGCCGACGCCGGGTACGCGCCGGCTCAGCCCATCGTGCGGACTGGAGTCGCCACGGCTGGCGGACGGGGTGGCCGCGCCGGGTTGTTCGGCAACGGCGGCGTCGGCGGCAACGGCGGTGCCGATCGTGGTGGCAAAGACCAGATCTTGTCCTCGGTGGGCGCCAACGGTGGCGCAGGTGGCCGCGGTGGCCTGATCTTGGGTGACGGCGGAGCAGGTGGCGCAGGCGGTTACGCCGAGGACGACGTCGGCACCGCAATCACCGCCATCGACGCCACCGGGGGTTCCGGCGGCACAGGCGGAGGCACCGGCCTGCTCGGCACCGGCGGTGCCGGCGGTGCCGGTGCGAAAACCGAATCGGCTTATGGCATCGCCACCGGCGGCGCCGGCGCCAACGGCGGTCGCGGTGGACTCCTGCTGGGCAACGGCGGCGCCGGCGGCAACGGCGGCGGCTATACCCCCGGCCAAAGTCCCGACGACTGGTATAACTTCGGGGTTCTCGCCGGCTCAAAGAGCGCATTCGGCGGGAACGGCGGGAACGGCGGCGACGCGACCATCGGCTCCGCCGGTCAGGCCGGCGGCGGCGGCTCGGCCGCGACAAATGGAGGCGGCAGCGCCGGCGGCGGCGCCGGCGGGAGGGGCGGTAGTGTCCGGGTCCTCGGCCCGGGCCAGTCCGGCGGTACCGGCGGCGGTGCTGCCGCCCTGTTCGCGATCACTGTGGGCGGCCCCGGTGGCGACGCCGGTGCGAGCTTCCTCAGTCGCACCCGCGGCGCATCCGGCGGCGCGGGCGGTGGCGCCTCGACGTTTAACAATCCCGGCGGGACGACCGCCACTGGCGGTAAGGGCGGCACCGGCGGTAAGGGCGGGCTGTTCGCCCTCGGCGGCACCGGCGGCACCGGCGGTACGCTCGTGGACACCGGCAAGGCTGTTAACGCGGCGCCGGGTGCGGCTGGCGACGGCGGCACCGGCGGCAGAGGCGGCCTGTTCCGCAACGGCGGCACCGGCGGCACCGGCGGCAACGCCAAGTCGCCTGCCTCCGGGGTCACGGCCGGCAAGGGCGGATTCGGCGGAGCCGGTGGCGTCGGCGGCCAGCCAGGTGGCACCGGCGCCAACGGCACCACCAC
>JAPLAO010000108.1 GCA_026393245.1 Mycobacterium sp.
CGTCTACCTCGACGGCGGACCATCCGAGCAACAGGCGGCGTCCACCATCGTCGATCTCACCGCCGCGACGCCTCGAACCCTGCGGGAGGGCCCGATCAGCGCGCGGCGGATCGCCGACGTCCTCGGCGTGGACCCCGGGTCGCTGACCGGCTGAGCGTCATGGTGCGCGGAGTACGGTGATGGCGATGGTCGGCGCAATTGAACCTGTGACCAGCACCCTGCTGGCGCTCTCCGGCACCGGCGACAGCACCCTGCTGGCGCTCTCAGACAGGGGCGCCGGTGTCCCGTTGCGGGAGTTGGTGCTCGTCGGCCTCACCGCGGCAATCGTCACCTACTTCGCCACCGGCGGGGCACGCATCCTGGCGCTGAGGCTGGGCGCGGTCGCCTACCCCCGGGAGCGCGACGTCCACTCCCGGCCCACCCCCCGCATGGGTGGACTCGCCATGTATCTCGGTGTGGTGGCCGCGGTGTTCCTGGCATCGCAGTTGCCCGCGTTGACCCGCGGATTCGTCTACTCCTCCGGGTTGCCGGCGGTCGTGATCGCCGGTGGACTGATCATGGGGATCGGTCTGATCGACGACCGGTGGGGCCTGGACGCGCTGACCAAATTCGCCGGGCAGATTACCGCCGCCAGCGTGCTGGTGACCATGGGTGTGGCCTGGAGTGTGCTCTACATCCCGTTCGGCGGGATCGGCACCATCGTGCTCGATCAGGCGTCGTCGATCCTGCTGACCCTGGCCCTGACGGTCGCGGTGATCAACGCGATGAACTTCGTCGACGGACTCGACGGCCTGGCCGCCGGACTCGGCCTGATCACCGCGCTGGCTATCTTTCTGTTCTCGGTCGGACTGCTCCGCGACCACGGCGGCGATGTGCTGTTCTACCCGCCGGCGGTGATCTCGGTGGTGCTGGCCGGGGCGTGCCTGGGCTTCCTGCCGCACAACTTCCATCCGGCCAAGATCTTCATGGGCGACTCCGGGTCCATGCTGGTCGGCCTGATGCTGGCCGCTGCGTCGACGACCGCAGCGGGTCCGATCTCGCAGAGTGCCTACGGGGTACGCGACGTGTTCCCGCTGCTGTCCCCGTTCCTTCTGGTGGTCGCGGTGATGTTCGTGCCGGCCCTGGACCTGCTGCTGGCCATCGTTCGCCGGACCCGCGCCGGACGCAGCCCGTTCAGCCCGGACAAGATGCATCTGCACCACCGACTGCTTCAGATCGGTCACTCCCATCGCCGCGTGGTGCTGGTGATCTACCTGTGGGTGGGCATCGTGGCACTGGGTGCGGCGAGCACGATCTTCTTCGACCCGCGCTACACCGGGGCGGTCATGCTGGCCGCAATCGGGGTGGCTGTGGTGGTCACCGTGATCCCCCTGCTACGCGGCGACGGCGACGACCTGACAACGCTGTCGGACAGCCTTTACGACCGTAAGTAGTAGGCGAGTTTTTGGCCGGTCTAGCTGTGATAGGTTGCTGCTGAACCCGGGTCGGCACAGGTCGTCGGCCTCGGCGCGGCGGCGCGTAATGGCCGTCTAGTGCAGTACCAGACGCCGTACCAAGACCGACACGATTGTGGGTGGACGTGTGACGACGCCATCGCCAGATGCGCCGTTGGTGTTCCCGTCCGTTGCGTTCCGTCCCGGCCTGCTGTTAATCATCTGCGCGGCGTTGTCCGCGGCGGCGATCGCGATCGCCGCCTGGTCGGGGCACGTCTTGGTCGGGGTGTTCTTCGGCATCGGACTCCTGCTGGGTTTGGTCAACGCCCTTCTCGTGCATCGATCGGTGGCGTCCATCACCGCCGACGCCAACCCGATCAAGCGCAAGATGGCGCTGAACTCAGCCACCCGACTGCTGGTCATCACCGCTATCGGGCTGACGATCGCATTCGTCTTCCGGCCGCCCGGCCTGGGTGTGATGTTCGGTCTGGCGGTGTTCCAGATCGTCCTCGTGCTCAGTACCGCGCTGCCAGTATGGAAGAAAATTCGCACCGGTGACCCGGACGGCCCACCGATTGATGAAACTGGTCCGGCCATTCCTGCCCCACTCGCCGACGAGATGCTCAAGGATTAGCAACCATGACCGAACGAATCCTCGCCGAGGGCGCGATCGAGGTCGGCCACCACACCACCGCGACGTGGTTGGGCATGACCGTCAACACCGACACGGTGCTGGCCACCGCGATCGCGGCCGTCATCACCATCGGGCTGGCGTTCTTCCTGAAGTCGAAAATCACCTCGACCGGCGTACCGGGCGGGGTGCAGTTGTTCTGGGAGGCCATCACCATCCAGATGCGCGGTCAGATCGAGGGCGCGATCGGCATGAAGATCGCCCCGTTCGTGCTGCCCCTGGCGGTGACGTTGTTCGTGTTCATCCTGATCTGCAACTGGATCTCGGTGCTGCCTGTGCAGTACAGCAACGCCGACGGACAAACCCAGGAACTCCTCAAGCCACCGGCCTCGGACATCAACTTCGTGCTCGCCCTGGCGCTGTTTGTCTTCATCTGCTACCACGCCGCCGGGTTCTGGCGGCGCGGGATCATCGGCCACCCGATCAAGGTCCTCAAGGGCCACGTGACTCTTCTCGCGCCGATCAACATCGTTGAGGAGATCGCCAAGCCGATCTCGCTGTCGCTGCGACTCTTCGGCAACATCTTCGCCGGCGGCATCATGGTTGCGCTTATCGCGTTGTTCCCGCCCTGGATCATGTGGGCTCCCAACGCGATCTGGAAGACCTTCGACTTGTTCGTGGGCCTGATCCAGGCGTTCATCTTCGCCTTGCTGACCATTCTGTACTTCAGCCAGTCCATGGAACTGGATGAGGAGCACCACTAAAACGACCTGTTCGACCCACGAACCACCCACAGCACTGGTAGGAGTCCTACCAGCAATCAAGGAGGAAAAGGAATGGCAGACCCACAGATCGTTGCCGGCGCCCTGATCGGCGGCGGACTCATCCTGGGCGGCGGCGCCATCGGTGCCGGCATTGGTGACGGCATCGCGGGCAACGCCCTGATTTCCGGCATCGCGCGGCAGCCCGAGGCGCAAGGCCGGCTGTTCACCCCGTTCTTCATCACCGTCGGTCTGGTGGAAGCGGCCTACTTCATCAACCTGGCATTCATGGCACTGTTCGTATTCGCCACGCCCGGCGCGTCCTAGGTCACGATGGGCTCAGCAATCGGGGAGGCCGGCGTGACCCTGTTGGCCTCCGAGGAAGCCGGCACCAGTAACTTCCTCGTCCCCAACGGCACTTTCTTCTTCGTGCTGGCCATCTTCCTGATCGTGCTCGGCGTGATCGGCAAGTTCGTCGTGCCTCCGGTACAGCAGGTGCTGGGTGAGCGCGAGCGGATGATCACCAAGACCGCTGAGGACAACCGCAGGGCCGCCGAGCAGGAGGCCGCTGCCGAGGCGGACTACCGCCAAGAATTGGCGGCGGCCCGCACCGAGTCCTCGGTGATCCGCGACGAGGTCCGAGCCGAGGGCCGAAGCGCCCTCGACGCGATGCGCGCGCACGCCAATGAGGGAGTGTCCGGGGCGGTCCAGGAAGCCAGCGAGGAACTCAAACTGGCCAGCGACGCGATCTCCGGCGACCTGCGGTCGTCGGTGGACTCACTGTCGAGCACCCTGGCCAGCCGGGTCCTCGGGGTCGATGTGGCCGGTTCCTCGACGGTCGGGCGGTAGATAATGTCCACTTTCATCGGACAGCTCGTCGGCTTCGCCCTCATCGTATTGATCCTCATGCGGTACGTAGCGCCGCCGGCGCGGCGGCTGATGGCGGCCCAGCAGGATGCGGTACGCAACCAACTCGAGGAGAGTTCGGTGGCGACGCAACGGCTGGCCGCGGCAGACACCCATCACGCCCAGCGGGTGGCTGATGGCCAGGCCGAGGCCAGGCACATCGTCGACGAAGCCCGGACCGACTCGATTCGGATCGCCGAGCAGTTGCGGGCCCAGGCCGATGTCGAGGTCGACCGGATCAAAATCCAAGGCGGCCAGCAGGTTTCACTGCTCCGGACGCAGGTGATCCGCCAGCTTCGGGCCGATCTCGGCAACGAGTCGGTACGGCGTGCGGGCGATCTCGTCCGGGCGCACGTATCCGACCCGTATGCCCGATCAGCCACCGTGGACCGATTCCTCGACGAGTTGGAGCCGATGGCGCCGGCGGCCTTCACCCCGGAGATCGGTTCCACCGGTATGCGCTCAGCGAGCCGCGACGCGCAGGTGGCTCTGGTCGAGCGGTTCGACTCGATGGCCACTTCGCTGACCGGTGACGAGCTGGCGACGTTGTCCGACGAGTTGGCCTCGGTGGCCGAACTCCTGCTGCGTGAACCGATTCTGGCCCGGCATCTGGCCGAGGCGACCGGTGAGACCGACGCCAAGAAGCAACTGTTGGAACGGCTGCTGGGTGGTAAGGCCGGCCACAACACCATTGAGTTGCTGAATACCGCGGTCTCGGTTCGGTGGTCTGCCACCAAGGATTTCGGTGCCGCCGTCGAGCATGTCGCGCGGTTGAGCCTGCTGGCTCGGGCCGAACGTGAGCATCAGGCCGAGGAGGTAGCCGAACAACTGTTCCGGTTCGGCCGGATCCTGCAGGACCAACCCGAACTCAATAACCTGCTCGGTGACTACGCCAAGCCGGCCGACGAGCGGGTGGCGTTGCTGCGGGGCGTCCTGGATCGGGCCAGTGGCACCAATTCGACGGCTGCCGCACTGCTGACCCAGACGGTCGAACTGCTGCACGGCCAGCGGGCCGACGAAGCGGTGCAGGAATTGGCCGAGTTGGCGATCGCGCACCGGGGCGAGATCGTCGCCGAGGTGCAGGCCGCCGATGAGTTGACCGACACGCAACGGCAACGCCTCGCCGACGTCCTGGCCCGCGTCTATCACCATCCCGTTTCGGTGCAGGTCGATATCGACCCCGAACTGCTGGGCGGACTTTCGGTCGCGGTCGGCGACGAGGTGATCGACGGAACGCTGTCCTCCCGGTTGTCCGCAGCAGAGACCAAGTTGCCCGACTAGGCCCGTTTTTGACGGCCGCACTAGCCGGCGGCCGCACCAGCCCCAGGAACCACCCAAGACAAGAAGGCAGGAAGACGAAAAGCCATGGCAGAGTTAACAATCTCCGCTGACGACATCCAGGGCGCCATCGCCAGCTACGTCTCGAGCTTCGAGGCCGGCACCGGGCGCGAGGAGATAGGCACCGTCATCGACGCCGGCGACGGTATCGCTCACGTCGAGGGCCTGCCCTCGGTGATGACTCAGGAACTGCTGGAGTTCGCCGGCGGCATACTCGGGGTTGCGCTCAACCTCGACGAGCACAGCATCGGCGCCGTGATCCTCGGTGAGTTCGACAAGATCGAGCAGGGCCAACAGGTCAAGCGCACCGGCGAGGTGCTCTCGGTTCCGGTGGGTGACGCCTTCATGGGCCGGGTGGTCAACCCGCTCGGCGAGCCGATCGATGGGCGCGGCGATATCGCGGCCAGCACCCGGCGCGCCCTGGAAATCCAGGCGCCCTCGGTGGTGCAGCGCAAGGGCGTTACCGAGCCACTGCAGACCGGTATCAAGGCCATCGACGCGATGACGCCGATCGGTCGCGGTCAGCGTCAGCTGATCATCGGCGACCGCAAGACCGGCAAGACCGCGGTCTGTGTCGACACGATCCTCAACCAGCGCAAGAACTGGGAGACCGGCGACCCGAACAAGCAGGTCCGCTGCGTCTACGTCGCGATCGGCCAGAAGGGCACCACGATCGCCAGCGTGCGCCGCGTCCTCGAAGTTCGACGACCTCACCAAGCAGGCCGAGGCCTACCGTGCGATCTCGCTGCTGTTGCGTCGTCCGCCGGGCCGCGAGGCCTACCCGGGTGACGTCTTCTACCTGCACTCCCGGCTGCTGGAGCGCTGCGCGAAGCTCTCCGACGAACTCGGTGGCGGCTCGATGACCGGCCTACCGATCATCGAGACCAAGGCCAATGACATCTCGGCGTACATCCCCACCAACGTCATCTCGATCACCGACGGCCAGTGCTTCCTGGAGACCGACCTGTTCAACCAGGGCGTGCGTCCGGCCATCAACGTCGGCGTCTCGGTGTCCCGGGTCGGTGGCGCCGCTCAGATCAAGGCGATGAAGGAGGTGGCCGGTTCGCTGCGCCTGGACCTGTCGCAGTACCGCGAACTGGAAGCTTTCGCGGCCTTCGCCTCCGACCTCGACGAGACGTCGAAAGCTCAGTTGGAGCGCGGCGCTCGTCTGGTCGAACTGCTCAAGCAGCCGCAATACAGCCCGATGTCCGTCGAGGATCAGGTGGTCGCGATCTTCCTGGGCACCAAGGGCCATCTGGATTCGGTACCGGTGGCTGACGTCGGCCGCTTCGAGGCCGAGTTCATCGAGCACATCAAGGCCTCCAGCCCCGACATTCTCAGTGGCATCCGTGACACCACGAAGCTGGGCGAGGACGCCGAGGTCAGGCTTGTGGGGGCGATCGCCGACTTCAAGCATGGCTTCGCGACCACCGACGGCAGCTCGGTGGTTCCGAATGCCCATGTCGCCGCGATGGATGAGGGCGACGTCGAGAAGGAGTCCGTTCAGGTCCGTAAGCCCGCTCCGAAGAAGAAGTAATGGCAGCGACACTGCGCGAACTGCGCGGCCGGATCAAATCTGCTGGGTCGATCAAGAAGATCACCAAGGCCCAGGAGCTGATCGCCACGTCTCGCATCGCCAAGGCTCAGGCCCGGGTGGCGGCGGCTCGGCCCTACTCGGCAGAGATCACCGACATGCTCACCAACCTCGCGGCCGATTCCGCGTTGGACCATCCGCTGCTGGTCGAGCGGAAGAACCCGAAGCGCGCCGCAGTTCTGGTGGTGTCTTCGGATCGCGGATTGTGTGGCGCCTACAACGCCAACCTGCTGCGCCGGTCCGAGGAACTGTTCTCGTTGCTGCGGCAGGAAGGCAAGACCCCGGTTCTCTACACCGTCGGCCGGAAGGCGTTGAGCTACTACACCTTCCGTAACTGGACGGTGGCAGGGTCGTGGCTCGGCTTCACCGATAAGCCGACCTACGAGAACGCTCAGGAGATCGCCGACACGTTGGTTGAGGTATTCCTGGCCGGCGATGACGATGAGGGCGACAGCGCGGGCGCCGACGGAATCCTCGGTGTCGACGAGTTGCATATCGTGTGCACCGAGTTCCGGTCGATGCTGACCCAGAGTGCCGAGGCGCGCCGGATTGCGCCGATGGTGGTGGAGTACGTGGAGTCCGACACCGGGCCGCACACGTTGTTCTCGTTCGAACCCGACGCCACAACGTTGTTCGAGTCGCTGCTCCCGCGCTATGTGGCGACCCGGATCTTTTCCGCCCTGCTCGAGGCGGCGGCCTCGGAGTCGGCCTCGCGGCGCCGCGCCATGAAGGCGGCCTCCGATAACGCCGACGATCTGATCAAGGTGCTCACGCTGATGGCCAACCGGGAACGGCAGGCGCAGATCACCCAGGAAATCTCCGAAATCGTCGGCGGTGCGAACGCACTGTCCGACGCAGCGAAGTAGAACCCTCGAGGAAGCGAAGAAAGAACATGACTGTCACCGCAGAGTCCCACACCACCTCACGCAGCAGTTCGACCGCCGGACGGGTGGTGCGTGTCACCGGCCCCGTCGTCGACGTGGAGTTCCCGCGCGGCGCGGTGCCGGAGTTGTTCAACGCACTGCACGCCGACATCGCCCTGGCGGCGATGGCCAAGACCCTGACCCTCGAGGTGGCCCAACACCTCGGCGACAACCTGGTGCGCTGCGTCTCCATGCAGCCCACTGACGGGTTGGTGCGCGGCACCGAGGTGACCGACACCGGCGCCTCGATCTCGGTGCCGGTCGGCGAGGGCGTCAAGGGGCACGTGTTCAACGCCCTCGGCGACTGCCTCGATGACCCCGGCTACGGCAAGGACTTCGAGAAGTGGTCGATCCACCGCCGCCCGCCGCCATTCGACGAACTCGAACCGCGCACCGAGATGCTCGAGACCGGCCTGAAGGTCGTCGACCTGTTGACGCCGTATGTGCGCGGCGGCAAGATCGCCCTGTTCGGCGGTGCCGGCGTGGGCAAGACCGTGCTGATCCAGGAGATGATCAACCGCATCGCCCGCAACTTCGGCGGCACCTCGGTGTTCGCCGGCGTGGGGGAGCGCACCCGCGAGGGCAACGACCTCTGGGTCGAGTTGGCCGACGCCAACGTGCTCAAGGACACCGCGCTGGTGTTCGGTCAGATGGACGAGCCGCCGGGCACCCGTATGCGGGTGGCGTTGTCGGCGCTGACCATGGCGGAGTACTTCCGCGACGAGATGAACCAGGACGTGCTGTTGTTCATCGACAACATCTTCCGGTTCACCCAGGCCGGCTCTGAGGTGTCCACCCTGCTGGGCCGTATGCCCTCGGCGGTGGGTTACCAGCCGACCCTGGCGGATGAGATGGGCGAGTTGCAGGAGCGGATCACCTCGACCCGCGGCCGCTCCATCACCTCGATGCAGGCCGTGTACGTGCCCGCCGACGACTACACCGACCCGGCGCCGGCGACCACCTTCGCCCACCTCGACGCCACCACAGAGCTTTCCCGCGCGGTGTTCTCCAAGGGCATCTTCCCGGCCGTGGACCCGCTGGCATCGAGCTCAACGATCCTGCACCCGAGCGTCGTGGGCGACGAGCACTACCGCGTCGCTCAGGAGGTCATCCGAATCCTGCAGCGCTACAAGGATCTTCAGGACATCATCGCCATCCTCGGTATCGACGAACTCTCCGAGGAGGACAAGCAGTTGGTGTACCGGGCGCGCCGGATTGAGCGCTTCCTCAGCCAGAACATGATGGCCGCCGAGCAGTTCACCGGCCAGCCCGGTTCGACGGTTCCGCTCAAGGAGACCGTTGAGGCCTTCGATAAGCTGGCCAAGGGCGACTTCGACCACCTTCCCGAGCAGGCCTTCTTCCTGATTGGCGGACTGGACGATCTGGCGAAGAAGGCCGAGAGCCTCGGCGTCAAGTTGTGATGAGCGTGGTTCCTGCTGGACCCCGAAAGGTGATGTGAGATGGCCGAACTGGACGTCGACATCGTCGCGGTCGAACGCAAGATCTGGTCGGGCAAGGCCACCTTCGTGTTTACCCGGACCACATCAGGCGAGATCGGCATTCTGCCGAATCACATCCCGCTGGTGGCCCAGTTGGTTGATGACGCGATGGTTCGCGTGGAGCGCGAGGGCGAGGACGATCTGCGGATCGCCGTCGACGGCGGTTACCTGTCGGTGACTGAGGCCGGGGTGCGGATCCTGGCCGAGTCTGCCGAGTTCGCCGACGAGATCGACGCCGACGGCGCCAAGGCCGATGCCGCCTCCGATGATCCGCAGACGGCGGCCCGAGGAAGGGCCCGGCTGCGCGCGCTCGGCCAACTCGACTAGCCGGATGAGAGCGTCGATGGGGATCATGGTCGCGCTCATCGGTGTTCTGCTGCTGGTTGTTCTTGCGCTGATCCTGCGGCTGTGGAATTTGGGTCAGGGCGGAACCGCAGCCATCCTTCGCGACATCCCCGCCGTCGGCGGGCACGGCTGGCGGCACGGCGTGATCCGTTACCGCGGTGACGAAGCCCAGTTCTTCCGGCTGTCGAGTGCGCGGCTGTGGCCAGACCGGCGGCTGGGTCGGCCCGGCTTGGAGGTCATCTCCCGGCGGGCTCCGCGCGGTGACGAGTTCGACATCATGACCGAGGAGACCGTCGTGATCGAACTTCACGACAGCACCGGAAGTCAGGATCGCGGTTACGAGGTTGCACTGGACCGCGGCGCGCTGACCGCTTTCCTGTCCTGGGTCGAGTCTCGGCCCTCACCGCGGACGCATCGCAGCGCTGCCTAGCGGGACCCGCCCGGTTTCCACAGCACGTCATCGCCGGCGTTAGCGACCCGCGACAGGATGAACAACAGATCTGACAGGCGGTTGAGGTAGCGGGCCGGCAGTGGACTGACCGTGTCGGGATGCGCCTTCACCGCGATCCAGGCCGATCGCTCTGCGCGCCGGGACACCGTTCGGGCGACGTGCAGGAGCGCCGATAGTGCGCTGCCACCCGGCAGGATGAATGACGTCAACGCGGGCAGTGTCTCGTTGTACTGATCGCACCACTGCTCAAGGCGCTCGACATAGGCCTCGGTGATCCGCAGTGGCGGCCGCTCGGGGTTTTCGACGATGGGCGTGGCCAGATCGGCCCCGGCGTCGAAAAGGTCGTTCTGGATCCGGGTGAGCACAGCGCGCACTGACTCCTCGGGCTGGCCCACCGACACCGCCACTCCGATCGCGGCGTTGGCCTCGTCGCAGTCCGCGTAGGCGATCAGCCGGGCATCGTTCTTCTCCACCCGGGAGAAATCGCTGAGTCCGGACGTGCCGTCGTCGCCGGTTCGGGTGTAGATGCGGGTCAAATGCACTGCCATGAGAGACAACCGTACCGGCTCAGCGCGCCCGGTCCGCACGCCCACTCCACTAGGCTGTTGGCCGTGACGGAGCGTTTCCTGGTGACCGGAGGCAACCGGTTATCTGGTGAGGTTGCCGTCGGCGGCGCCAAGAACAGCGTTCTGAAGTTGATGGCGGCCAGCCTGCTGGCCGAGGGCACCACCACGATCACCAACTGCCCCGACATCCTCGACGTCCCACTGATGGCCGAGGTGCTGCGCGGTCTGGGCGCGAATGTGGAACTCGATGGGCCGGTGGTACGTATCACCTCGCCGGATGAGCTGAAGTACGAGGCAGACTTCGCCGCGGTGCGTCAGTTCCGGGCTTCTGTGTGTGTGCTGGGCCCGCTCGTCGGCCGGTGCAAGCGGGCACGGGTCGCCCTGCCCGGTGGCGACGCGATCGGCTCGCGACCGTTGGATATGCATCAGTCGGGTCTGCGCCAACTCGGTGCGGAATGCACGATCGAGCACGGCTGCGTCGTCGCCTCCGCAGACACCTTGCGCGGGGCCGATATTCAGCTTGAGTTCCCCTCGGTCGGAGCGACCGAGAATATCCTGATGGCTGCCGTCGTCGCTGAGGGCCTCACCACGATTCGCAACGCCGCACGCGAGCCTGATGTGGTGGACCTGTGCGAGATGCTCAACCAAATGGGCGCCCAGATCACCGGCGCGGGAACCCCGACGCTGATGATCACCGGCGTACCCAAGCTGCATCCCACGGAACATCGGGTGATTGGCGACCGCATCGTCGCGGCCACATGGGGGATCGCCGCAGTGATGACCCGGGGTGACATCGCGGTTACCGGTGTCGATCCGGCGACCCTTCAGTTGGTGTTGCACAAACTGCACGACGCCGGCGCGACGGTGACCCAGCACGACAACGGGTTCCGGGTGGTGCAGTACGAGCGACCCAAGGCGTGCAACATCTCGACGCTGCCGTTCCCCGGGTTCCCGACCGACCTTCAGCCGATGGCCATCGCGATG
>JAPLAO010000002.1 GCA_026393245.1 Mycobacterium sp.
GCCAAGGAACTCGCCGACGCCGCGACCGCCGGTGACCCGATCGCACTGCGAGCCTTCCGGCGCGGGGCCGACGCCATCGCGGCGATGATCGCCTCGGTCGCGGCGGTGTGCGACCTCGACCTGGTGGTCATCGGTGGCGGCGTAGCCAAGTCCGGCCCACTGCTGTTCGACCCGCTCCACGCGGCCCTTCGCAGTTACGCGCGACTGGACTTCATATCCGGGCTTCGGGTCGTCCCCGCCGCACTCGGCGGCGACGCCGGCCTCATCGGTGCCGCCGCCCTCCTGCGGTGCTGACCGTCTTCCCCGCGAGCAGACGTAAAAGTCCCCGACACGCCGCGGATATGGAGCACTTTGCGTCTGCTCGCGGGGGAGGGGGCAGGGGAGGCGACGGATTTGGGCGCAACCCCGCGGACGCGTTACTCTTGCGGAGTTCCACCGAAGACCGTCGGTCACCACGCAAGTGGTTGAAAGTCCTGGAGACAATCCGGGCGGCCCACGCAGGAGGACGAGGCTCGACCGCAGCGCTTTGGCGGTCATTCACGCCCCGGCCATCTGCGCCGGGGCGTTCGTCATTTCCGGGCCGGCCGACTTCCCAACAAGGAGGAGGCATGCATGGCCAAGGCTGAGAAGGCCACCGCGGTTGCCGACATCACAGAGCAGTTCAAGTCCTCGACGGCCACCGTGGTCACCGAGTACCGCGGTCTGACCGTGGCCAATCTGGCCGAGTTGCGCCGTTCGCTCAGCGGTATCGCCACGTACTCCGTCGCCAAGAACACGCTCGTCAAGCGTGCGGCGGCGGAGGCCGGGATCGAGGGTCTCGACGACCTGTTCGCCGGGCCCACCGCGATCGCGTTCATCAACGGCGAGGCTGTCGACGCCGCCAAGGCGATCAAGAAGTTCGCCAAGGACAACAAGGCGCTGGTCATCAAGGGCGGCTACATGGACGGTCGTGCCCTGACCGTCTCCGAGGTCGAGCGCATCGCCGACCTCGAGTCGCGTGAGGTGCTGCTGGCCAAGCTGGCCGGTGCGATGAAGGGCAATCTTTCCGCGGCCGCGGGCCTGTTCAACGCGCCCCTGTCGCAGTTCGCCCGACTCGCCGCCGCTCTGCAGGAGAAGAAGGCTGCCGAAGAGGCCGCCTGAGCAACCGCACGACAACAACCGCACGACAACAACACGTAAAACCTAGGAAGGACAACAACAATGGGAAAGCTCAACACCGACGAACTGCTTGATGCGTTCAAGGAAATGACCCTGCTGGAGCTCTCGGAGTTCGTGAAGAAGTTCGAAGAGGTCTTCGAGGTCACCGCGGCCGCTCCGGTCGCCGTCGCCGTTGCCGGTGGCGCTGCCCCGGCCGCCGAGGCCGCCGAGGAGCAGACCGAGTTTGACGTCATCCTCGAGGCTGCCGGTGAGAAGAAGATCGGCGTCATCAAGGTGGTCCGCGAGATCGTCTCCGGCCTGGGCCTCAAGGAGGCCAAGGACCTCGTCGACGGCGCGCCCAAGGCGCTGCTCGAGAAGGCCACCAAGGAGGCCGCCGAGGATGCCAAGGCCAAGCTCGAGGCCGCCGGCGCGACGGTCAGCGTCAAGTAGTCGCTGCTGATCCGATTTCAGCCGAAATCCCCCGCGAACCCACTGGGTGCGCGGGGGATTTTCGATTGAACGTAAACACGAATAGCCATCAAAGGTGTGCGCTACAGTTGCCCAAACCACAGGCGACGTCCCGTGGTGCAATCGTGGTGGCGGAAGGATCGCGCGTGGGCACTAGCATCCAGGTCGAAGGACTGTCCAAATCATTCGGGTCGGCGAAGATCTGGGAAGACGTGACCCTGGACATCCCGGCCGGTGAGGTCAGCGTGCTGCTGGGCCCCTCCGGTACCGGCAAGTCCGTGTTCCTGAAGTCGCTCATCGGACTGCTGCGCCCCGAGCGCGGCAAGATCCTCGTCGACGGCACCAACATCATCGAGTGCTCGGCCAAAGAGCTGTACGAGATCCGCACCCTGTTCGGCGTCATGTTCCAGGACGGTGCGCTGTTCGGCTCGATGAATATCTATGACAACACCGCCTTCCCGTTGCGTGAGCACACGAAGAAGAAGGAAAGCGAGATCCGCAATATCGTCATGGAGAAGCTCGAGATGGTGGGCTTGGTCGGAGACGAATCCAAGTTCCCCGGCGAGATCTCCGGCGGTATGAAGAAGCGTGCCGGCCTGGCCCGCTCGCTGGTGCTCGACCCGCAGATCATCCTCTGCGATGAGCCGGACTCCGGCCTGGACCCGGTGCGCACCGCCTACCTGAGCCAGCTGCTCATCGATATCAACGCCCAGATCGACTGCACGATCCTGATCGTGACGCACAACATCAACATCGCCCGCACCGTGCCGGACAACATGGGCATGCTGTTCCGCAAGCATCTGGTCATGTTCGGCCCCCGTGAGGTGCTGCTCACCAGCGAGGAGCCGGTGGTCAAGCAGTTCCTCAACGGCCGCCGCATCGGCCCGATCGGCATGTCCGAGGAGAAGGACGAGTCGACGATGGCCGAAGAGCAGGCCATGCTCGAGGCCGGCCAAACCGACGGCGGCACCGAGGAAATAGAAGGTGTGCCGCCGCAACTGGTGGCGACGCCCGGCATGCCGGAGCGCAAGGCCGTCGGTCGCCGTCAGGCTCGGGTGCGCCAGATCCTGCACACTCTGCCGGCCAAGGCGCAGGAAGCGATCCTCGACGATCTCGAGGGCCAGCACCGGTTGCCCACGCACGAGTTCGCCGGCGAACCGGCGCATGCTGTGCGCTACGACGACGAGTAGTAAAACTCGACCCTGTATCCGCTGCTGCTGACCAATTCGTGACGCGGCCGCGTGTTTTGTTAATTTGCTGGTCTCGGGTCACCGGTCGGGATAGCGTTTGCTCGTTGTCCGACGAAAGGTGTTTTTGATGAGTGATCGACGGGTCCTTCTTGGTACCGGTGCAGTGATCGTCGGGGTGGGTTCCGCCCTACTGACCGGCTCCGGCGTGGCCGCCGCCGACACCACCGACACCGATCCCGGTAGCACTGCCGCCACTGCGTCGGCTGAGACCTCGGCCTCGACGTCCGGTACGAAGGCCCGACGGGCGACGACCCGAGCCAAGGACGCCGCGCCCGCCACCTCCACCGCGTCATCCGAGACCGCGCAGCAGGCACCCGCGGCCCGTGGCACCGGGCGAGTCAGCCCCGAGCGTGTGCGACGCGCGGCGAAGAACACTTCGCCGGTGACGGACTCCCCGAACGCCGCGGCCCC
>JAPLAO010000253.1 GCA_026393245.1 Mycobacterium sp.
CACGCCACCGAATCACATGCCGCGGCGGCCAGCCTGGTGGACGCCCGCACCATCGTCACGCTGTCCGGTTTTCCACCGCCGACCCTGCATGCCATGGGCACCCGGGAGGCGACCCAGTTCCCGCCACGGCAGTTCAATCTGTTGATCACCAACGTGCCCGGACCGCAGTCGCAGATGTACATTGCCGGGGCGGCCCTGCTGGAGACCTACGCGGTTGTCCCGCTCCTGCACGATCAGGTGCTCGCGATCGGGGTGACGTCCTACTGCGGCATGATGTATTTCGGCATCAATGCCGACCGGGAAGCGATGACCGATGTCGAGGTGTTTCCCGAACTGCTGGCTGAGTCGCTGGCGGAACTCGTCGAGGCGGCGCGGCAGTAATGCCGATTCGGCCGGACGTAGGATTTGGCAGTGAGTAACAACGAGTCTGAGGCGGTCGCAACGCCGACGGCGAAGGTTCGATGCCGATGAGGGTGTACATCCCGGCGACGTTGGCGATGTTGCAGGGCCTGGTCGATGACGGTGACATGCAACCGCTGAGCGGAACTGCGTTCGCAGTGACACCGGCGCTGCGCGAGGCTTATGCCGAGGGCGGTGACGACGAACTCGCCGAGGTGGCGATCGCCGAGGCGGCGCTGGCCTCGATTCGATTACTGGCGGCCGACTCCCGCGCCGATGGTTTGCCGTTGCGCCGCGCGGTGCTGATTGCCGACGCCGACGCCGAACCGCGCGCCGATCTCGACACAGCGGTGGTGCGCCTGCGCGGCCGGGTGAGCATTGATCAGGTGGCGGCGGCCTATGTCGACAACGCCGACGCCGAACCCTTTGTCGCGGCCGCGATCGAGGTGATCGACTCCGCTGACCTGGGCGATGAGGATGCCGAGCTCACCGTGGGCGACGCCCAGGATCACGACCTGGCCTGGTATGCCGCCCAGGAGTTGCCATTTCTGCTCGATCTGCTCTGAGGTAGCGGCCTGCGACGCCGGAGGTTACGGTACCGTAGGTTTCGTGAAAACCCAGGTCACGGTCGGCGCCGCGGTGCGGTCGGCGCTGGGCCGGGTCACCACGCCACTGCTGCCCGACGATTACCTCAAGCTGATCAACCCGCTGTGGTCGTCGCGTGAATTGCGCGGCCGGATCGTCGAGGTCCGCCGGGAGTCGCGCGACTCGGCCACACTGGTGATCAAGCCGGGGTGGGGCTTTAGCTTCGACTATCAGCCCGGGCAGTACGTCGGCATCGGAGTTCTCGTCGACGGCCGCTGGCGGTGGCGGTCCTATTCGCTGACGTCGGTCCCGCGATCCGGCGGCGTCCGAACCATCTCCATCACGGTCAAGGCGATGCCGGAGGGCTTCCTGTCCACGCACCTGGTGGGTGGCGTGCGGCCCGGGACCGTGGTGCGACTGGCCGCACCCCGGGGCGACTTCACCATGCCGGATCCCCCACCGCCGTCGGTGCTGTTCCTCACCGCCGGTTCGGGTATCACCCCGGTGATGTCGATGCTGCGAACCATGCTGCGGCGCAACCAGATTGGTGAACTTGCGATAACTTCCGGCGCGCAGACCGAGATCATTCACCTGCATTCCGCTCCCACGCGGGCCGATGCGTTGTTCACTGCCGAACTCACCGAATTGGAACGGACTCATCCCGGGTACCGATTGCTCACCCGGGCTACCCGGGTGCAAGGTCGCCTGGACCTGAACCGAATCGGCGATGAGGTGCCGGATTGGCGCGATCGCCACACCTGGGCATGCGGACCGGACGGACTACTCGATGAGGCCGAAAAGCTGTGGGCCGCAAACGGTATCGCCGATCGATTGCACTGCGAGCGGTTCGCCGCGGCGCGGACGAAGGACCGGGGACGCGGCGGTGTTGTCACTTTTGCCCGCAGCGGTAAGACACTGAACGCCGATGCCGCAACCTCCTTGATGGAAGCCGGCGAGCAGTCCGGAATTCTCATGCCGTTCGGCTGCCGTATGGGCATCTGTCACACCTGCGTGGTGGGGTTGGTGCAGGGGCGGGTGCGCGATATGCGGACCGGTGCCGAACACGAACCGGGAAGCCGGGTGCAAACCTGCATCTCGGCGGCGTCGGGAGATTGCGTACTCGATGCCTAGCTTCAGCCTGGTACCCAGAAGCAACAGGGAGGCCCCGCGATGGCGATAACCGACATTGAGGCCTTCACGCATCTTTCGGAAGCCGATATCGACACTCTCGCAGACGAACTCGACACCATCCGTCGGGACGTCGAGGACTCGCTCGGGGACCGCGATGCGCGTTATATCCATCGCGTCATTGCCGCCCAGCGCGGCCTCGAGGTGGCAGGACGGCTGCTGCTGGCGTTCGGGTCCAAGCGCAGCGCGTGGGTGGCCGGAACCGGCACGCTCGCGCTGGCCAAGATCATCGAGAACATGGAAATCAGCCACAACGTCATCCACGGCCAGTGGGACTGGATGAATGATCCTGAGATCCATTCCTCCACCTGGGAATGGGATATGACCGGGGCTGCCAAGCACTGGCGGGTCACGCATAACTTCTCCCATCACAAGTACACCAACATCCTCGGGATGGATGACGACGTCGGCTACGGGATCATTCGAGTCACCCGCGACGAGCCGTGGAAGCCGTACAACGTCTTGAACCTGGTCTTCAACACGATGCTGGCGGTGGGCTTCGAGTGGGGCATCGGTCTGCAGCATCTGGAACTGCGCAAGATTCGTGACGGTCCCGAGGCGCGTGCAGCCATGTTGAACCGGTTGCGGGAATTCGGCGCCAAAGCAGCGCACCAGGTGGTCAAGGACTACGTGGCATACCCGGCGCTGACCGCACTGTCGCCGCGGGCAGGCTTGGTATCGACGCTGCAGGCCAACATAGTGGCCAACATCATCCGAAACATCTGGGCCAATGCGGTGATCTTCTGTGGCCACTTCCCGGACGGCGCGGAGAAGTTCGCCCTCTCGGATATGGACGCGGAGAGCAAAGGTCAGTGGTACCTGCGCCAGATGCTCGGCAGCGCCAATATCGACGCCGGACCTGGGCTGGCATTCATGACCGGCAACCTGTCCTACCAGATCGAGCACCACCTGTACCCGGACCTGCCGAGCTATCGGCTGGCCGAGATCGCGGTCCGAGTGCGCGCACTCTGCGAGAAGTACGACCTGCCCTACACCAGTGGGCCGATGCTGGTGCAGTACGCCAAGACCTGGCGCACCATCGCCAAGCTATCGCTGCCGGACCGGTTCCTGCGCGCCACCATCGACGACGCGCCGGAGACCCGCAGCGAACGGATGTTCGCCCGCCTCGGGCCTGGTTTCGCGGTCACCGATCCGGTCAGCGGGCGTCGGCGCGGACTGAAGACCGCAATTGCCACCGTGCGACGCTGGCGTGCGGACCACGCTCAGGCCGGCACGTAGGCGAATGTATCCGGGTGCGGCCCGCGCCGCCCCGGCTCACCGCGATCCAACGCGGTCAGCGACTCGATCTCCTCATCGTCCAGGTCGAAGTCAAAGATCTCAAAGTTCTGCCGGATCCGTTGTGGGTCAACCGATTTCGGAAACATGATATCGCCACGCTGGATATGCCAGCGCAGTACCACCTGGGCCGGACGGACTCCGTGTGACTTCGCGATCCGGATCACCACCGGATCGCCGAGCACCGCGCCACGGGCGATCGGCGACCAGGCTTGAGTGACGATATTGTGCTCGGTGCCATAGGCCCGCACCGCATCGTTGGTGAAGTAGGGGTGCACCTCGATCTGGTTCAC
>JAPLAO010000289.1 GCA_026393245.1 Mycobacterium sp.
GACGATCGACACCGCTCTGTAGAGGTCCTCGATGGTCGCGCCGGTGATGGCCAGGTGACTGCGGGCGATGTCGTTACGGCTGTCCGGGGGCTCGATCTGGCTCAGCGCCCGCAGCATGTCCTCACGTAGCGGAGCGGTGTACTGCAGGCCGGTGAGTCCGGTGCGCGCATCGGTGGTCAGCGCCGCGTTGAGGCCCCAGAGTCGGCCGACCTCGCTGCCGATGACCGCCACCACGTCCGCATCGAAGCTCCCGCGAACCTCGGCCGGAAGAGCTGGGTCGGCCGGCCCGGCGGCCGCAGATTCTCCGATGACGGCGGCGAGTGGACGCGGGGTGGCCAGACCGGCCCGCACCGCGTTGGACAGGGCCGTCAGGATGGCGCGCGCGTCATCTGGTTGTGGACTCCATTTCAACGGCGGCAACAGGATCTGTGCCCGGGGCTCGAGCTCGGGCCGCAGGGCGCGCCACAGTGTGGCCGCCACCGCATCCTGTCGGCGGGCTACCGGCGAGTCGTCGCCCATCGGCACGCTCAGCGCGGAGCCGAGATAATTCGGTATGCCGGGGTCGGTGCCCACGGCTGCCAGTGCGGCCCCGACCGCCGGATCAAATGGCACCAACGCAACCTGGGCCGAAAGGCGGGCCGGTGTCAGGTCGGCGGTGAACGGAGCACCGTCTGCCCAGTCCGGCGACGCTGCCGCCGCGACCGCGACCGTGGGTCCCTGGGTGTTGAGCAGATCTAACGCCTCGGCGCTCAGCGGTCCGTCGCCGAATACCGTGGCGCCGCGGGTGGAGGTGATGCCGAGGATCCGATCGACGATATCGGCCGAGGTCGCCGTCGCCGCCGCACTGAGTCCGGGGTCGCCGACCCGGTACAGCGCGCCGAGGTCGGCTTGCGCGTACGGCGTTGCGGACACGCACAGTCGTCCGGCCAAACCCCGTAGCCGGTCCAACCACGCGGCCGCGGCGGCTTGGCCGGTGCCGGGGTGGCTTGCCGTTCCGAGCCCGTCGGGTGCATCGGCCACGACGTAGCCGGCCGCCATGGCGTTGACGGTGACCAAAAGGTCGGGGTCGACGGCCAGGCACATCCCGCGCGAAACGGCTGGGTCGAGCGCGGCCGGACTGGTGGCGAACTCGGCTGCGGCCAGCAATGTCTCCAGTCGGCCGCCGACCGCCAACGACACCGCTAGGTCGTCGTTCATCAGTCGGACCGGGGTGGTCCCACCCGGCACTCCGGGCGCCAGCCGGGGTTTGTCGGCCAGTGGCCACAGCAGCGTGAATCCGACGGGCTTTGTGGTGTCGGGGGCCACCACGTCGCTGACCGCGTCACCGGGAGCTTCGGACGGTACGCCGGCGACCGGTAGCAGGAACCGGGCCGCATCGAGTCGCGCGGGTGCACCGTAGTCCGGTGTGCCGTTGACGTTGACCAGCATCGGGTAGACGCCGGGTGCGTCGATGCCCAGGGATGGCTGCGGGCTCGATCGCAGCGGTGCCGTAAGGGTGATCCCGACTGCCTGTCCGCGGCCGAGTTCTGTTGCGACAGAGACGAACTCGCCAACTGCCGTATACTGCTCCGATCCACTGCCGAGGCTGGTGCGCAGACCTGACGATGATGTCACGGGCCCACCATGCTCCAGGCGGGCGACCACCTCGCGGACCGGCCGGTCGCCGACATTGGTCACCGTTGCCGTCACCGTCACGGTCGGCTCGCTGGACGTGGTGACCACATCGGGCGTGACGCTGTCGAGGCGAAGTTTCAGGAATTCCGCCCCCGGATCACCGGCGGCCGTCGGGGGCACGGCCGGTGCGAGCAGCAGTATCAGCAGGCCGAGAATGACGACGATGACCCGGGGTGCGACGGCGACCCGCAGCAGCACCCTCACGCGCCCGAACCGCAGCCGTTCGTCCGAGGGTCGTCGGACCCCTCGTCGGGGGGGTGATGAGCGCGGGTGCGCGAATGGGTCTGCGTCCGAAGGGCAGGCGTCGTTGGCGGCAACGGCGGCAGGGCCGCGGGGCCGTCCGACTGCAGCAGAGCGATGAGGTCGTGAGCGACCTTGGCCAGTCGGCGCTCGTCGGCGTAGGCCAACCGCTTGGGTAACTCGGTGACCGGCACCCACGCGACTTCGGTCACTTCGACGTCCTCGTCGCACAACTCGCCGCCGGAGAACCGCAGCAGATAATGATGAACGGTCTTGTGGACCCGCCGGCCGTCGGTGACGAACCAGTAGTCGATGCTGCCCAGTGCGGCCAGCACGTGCCCGTGAATGCCGGTCTCCTCGGCCACCTCTCGGATTGCGGTTTGTTCAGCGGTCTCGCCCTGTTCGATATGGCCCTTGGGCAGCGACCAGAGCATCCGCCCGCGCCGGTCCATCCGACCGATCAGAGCGGCCAACTGGTCCTCGCGAGGTCCGTCGATCCCGTCGATGACGAGTCCGCCCGCGGAGATTTCGTGAACGGTGCGCAATCGCGGGCCCTGGCGCCGGCGGGGCCGACCGGTACCGGCAACCGCGGCTGACGAGTCGTTGGCCGCATCGTTCTCGGTGAGCGGCGCGGGTACCGTTTCGGCGCTGGACTCTCCGTCGACACCGGGTGCGGCCACCTGCTGCGTCGGTTCTGCCGCCTTGCGGCCGCGGCGGCCACCGCGTCGCCGTCGTGGTTTGGCCCGCTCGCCCTCCGACACCCAAGCGATAGTAGCTGCCACGGATAAGCCCGCCTGCCCGCACTCGCCCGGTAGCGGTCGCGACGGCGAGCATTAGGCTCACCGGACGTGTCCGAAGCAACACCGGAAGATGAGCTGCTCAGACGGGCGGCTGTCGAGCTGCGCCCGCAGGCTCCGCTGTTGGGCGAGGTGGGTGGGCTGTTCGCAGCCGCGGGCCATCAGCTGTATTTGGTGGGCGGCAGCGTGCGCGACGCGGCCCTCGGCCGGTTGACCACCGACCTCGACTTCACCACCGATGCCAGGCCGGAGATGGTGCAGAAAATCGTGCGCCCGTGGGCGGATGCGATGTGGGATACCGGGATCGACTACGGCACCGTCGGCGTCGGCAAGGCGGGCCAACGGTTGGAGATCACCACATTTCGGGCCGACAGCTATGACCAGGTTTCGCGAAACCCGAAGGTGCGTTTCGGCGACCGTCTCGAAGATGATCTGGTGCGCCGAGACTTCACGGCGAATGCGATGGCGATCCGGATCACCGCGGACGGGCCGGGGGAGTTCCTGGACCCGCTGGGCGGACTGGCCGCGGTACAGCGGCGGATCCTGGACACCCCGGCTGCACCGGAGCTGTCCTTCGGCGACGACCCGCTGCGGATGTTGCGGGCGGCGAGGTTTGTGTCGCAGCTTCAGTTCGGGGTGGCTGACCGGGTGCGGGCGGCGATCGTCGCGATGGCGCCCGAACTGGCGCGGATCACCGTCGAGCGGGTGGCTGTCGAACTGGATAAGACGCTGCTGGGGGCGGATCCGGTGGCCGGCATCGAACTGATGGTGCAGACCGGTCTCGGCGATGTGGTGCTGCCCGAGATCGGTGCCATGCGGATGGCCATTGATGAACACCATCAACACAAGGATGTCTATCAGCATTCACTGACGGTGTTGCGCCAGGCAATCGCATTGGAGGAGCCCACCGTGAAGCCCGATCTGGTGCTGCGCTGGGCGGCGCTGCTACATGACATCGGCAAGCCCGCGACGCGCCGCCATGAGACCGACGGCGGGGTCAGCTTCCATCACCACGAAGTCGTCGGCGCGAAAATGGTCCGCAAGCGCATGCGGGAGTTGAAGTACTCCAAGCAGATGGTCGACGACGTCTCCCAACTCGTATATCTGCATCTGCGATTCCATGGCTATGGCGAGGGCAGGTGGACCGACTCCGCGGTGCGGCGATACGTCGCCGATGCCGGACCACTCCTGCCCCGACTGCACAAATTGGTTCGCGCTGACTGCACCACCCGGAATAAGCGCCGCGCCGCGATGCTGCAGGCCAACTACGACGGCCTGGAGGCACGGATAGCGGAGTTGGCGGCCAAGGAGGATCTGGAAAGGGTCCGGCCCGACCTCGACGGCAACGCGATTATGGAGTTGCTCGGCATACCGGCCGGGCCGCAGGTCGGCGAGGCGTGGAATTTCCTCAAGGAACTGCGGCTGGATCGCGGACCCATGGGTCAGGAGGAAGCGACGGCGGAATTGCTCGCCTGGTGGCGCGCCCGGGGCGGTGACACCGGTTGATTCCGCTGGAACCACCGGGAGGTGGCCGGCGTCGAATAGGGCATGGATTACTGCCTCGATGCCGGTGACGGCACAGCGTCGATCTGGACCGGCCAGCTTGATATCGATATCGACGGTGACGGCGAACTCGACGGTGTCCGAATGGATTTCGACGGTGACGGCGTGTTCGACGATGGCCTCGCCGACTTCGACGCCGATGGCCTGGCCGATCATGCCGCCCTCGATCTTGACGATGACGGGGTGCCCGAATCTCGCTATACCGACGACGGTTCCGGCTCGTGGACGGTGAGTGCCGGCGGCGCCGGGGCGCGGTCTCCGCGGTGGTTCGGTCTCGACGGTGTTGAGCACACCGACCCGGGCTCACCCAGTGACATCGATGGCGACGGCGTAGCGGACCGCCTATTCGATAGTGATCGCGACGGTCTGGCCGACCGCGCGCTGCGTGCCGATCCGGAGGGCCGCATCACGGGCGGGTATGTGGACACCGACGGAGACGGGCAGTGGGATGTCGCGCTTGCTGATTCCGATGGCGACGGGGCTGCTGACGGAGCGGCCGCGCTCTGAGGACCACGAGTGTGAGCGTTCAGCTTCCCGAGCGTGTGTCGGATTCGGCTCGGCCCGAGCCGGGCGGCCCCGCGAAGGCCTGGGCGATCCCGAGCCACGTCTGCGCGTCGGGCCCGTGTGCG
>JAPLAO010000209.1 GCA_026393245.1 Mycobacterium sp.
CATCGACGCCGAAGGCTGGCTGCACACCGGCGACATCGGAACCGTCGACGACGCCGGCAACCTCCGGATCACCGACCGACTCAAGGACATGTACATCTGTGGCGGGTTCAACGTCTATCCCGCCGAGGTGGAGCAGGCACTAGCGCGGTTGGAGGGCGTTGCCGACGTCGCCGTCATCGGGGTCCCCGAAGAACGCCTCGGCGAAGTCGGCAGGGCCTTCGTCGTGCGCCGTCCGGGTTCCGAGATCGACGAGGCGACTGTGATCGCCTACAGCCGTGAACATCTGGCGAATTTCAAAGCACCCCGATCGGTGGTCTTCACCGATGCGCTGCCGCGTAATGCCGGCGGCAAGGTACTCAAGACTTCCCTACGAGAGATGACCTGATGGATTTGAATTACGACGAACAAACCTGCGCCTTCCGAGATGAGGTGCGGGCGTTCCTCGCTGACAACACAGAATCGTTCCCCACCGAGTCCTACGACACCGCCGCGGGTTTCGAACAGCACCGCCACTGGGACCGGGTGCTGTTCGACGCCGGCCTGTCGGTGATCACCTGGCCGGTGGAGTACGGCGGCCGCGACGCGACGCTGCTGCAGTGGGTGGTTTTCGAGGAGGAGTACTTCCGGGCCGGTGCCCCGGGCCGTGCCAGTGCCAACGGCATCTCGATGCTCGCTCCGACACTGTTCTCGCATGGCACCGAAGAACAGTTGGCCCGCATCCTGCCGAAAATGGCCAGCGGCGAACAGATCTGGGCGCAGGCCTGGTCCGAACCGGAGTCCGGTAGCGATCTGGCGTCATTGCGATCGACCGCGACGCAGACCGACGGCGGATGGCTCCTCAACGGACAGAAGATCTGGAGCAGCCGGGCTCCGTTCGGAGAGCGCGGATTCGGACTTTTCCGCTCCGATCCCACCGCGCAACGCCACCAGGGCCTCACCTACCTGATGTTCGACTTGCACGCCCCGGGCGTCACCGTGCGACCGATTCAGCAACTCGGCGGTGAGACCGGTTTCGGAGAGATCTTCCTGGACAACGCGTTCGTTCCCGACGAGGACGTCATCGGTGCCGTCCACGACGGCTGGCGGGCAGCCATGAGCACGGCCAGCAATGAGCGCGGGATGTCACTGCGCAGCCCCGCGCGATTCGTGGCTCCGGCACAATGCCTGGTCGAGGCGTGGAAGGCCAACCCGGATCCGGCATTCACCGACCGGGTCGCCGACGCGTGGATCAAGGCACAGGCCTATCGCCTGCATACCTTCGGAACCGTGACGCGACTGGCCGACGGTGGCGAACTCGGCGCGGAGTCATCGGTGACGAAGGTGTTCTGGTCCGACCTCGACGTCGCGATACATCAGACTGCACTCGAGTTACGCGGACCTGATGCGGAACTCACCGATTCATGGACCGACGGACTGCTGTTCGCCCTCGGCGGTCCGATCTACGCGGGCACCAACGAGATTCAACGCAACATCATCGCCGAGCGACTGCTTGGCCTACCCAGGGAGAGCGCCGGGGTGAAGAAGCCATGAGGTTCGCACTGGATTCCGAGCAGCGTGACTTCGCCGCGAGTATCGATGCGGCCCTGTCATCGGCCGATGTTCCCGCTGCGGTCAGGTCCTGGGCCCACGGCGACACCACGCCGGGACGCAAGGTGTGGGCGCGACTGAGTGATCTCGGCGTGACCGCGTTGGTCGTGGCAGAGGAGTTCGATGGTCTGGGCGCGCACCCGATCGACCTGGTTGTGGCGTGCGAGCGGTTGGGGCGCTGGTGCGTGCCGGGGCCGGTAACCGAGTCGATCGCGGTGGCACCGGTTCTGCTGGCCGGCGACGACCGGTCCGCCGCGCTAGCGGCCGGCGAACTGATTGCAACCGTGGCGATGCCGCCGGTGGTACCGCGGGCCGTCGACGCCGACTTCGCCGATGTGGCGCTACTTGCTGCTGAGGGCGCGGTGGGCGACGCGATCGCGGCGGAGCAGCACAGATCGGTCGACCCGAGTCGGCGATTGTTCGACATCTCGGCCTCCGGACAGGTTCGGCCCGCCGATGTTGCGCGGGCCTATGAGTTCGGTGCATTGGCCACCGCCGCGCAGTTGGTCGGTGCCGGCCAGGCGATGCTGGATATGACGGTGGACTACGCCAAGCAACGCACCCAGTTCGGCCGGGTAATCGGCGGCTATCAGGCGATCAAGCACACACTTGCCGACGTGCACATCGCGCTAGATCTGGCCCGGCCGTTGTTGTACGGCGCGGCGCTTGCCCTGGCCGAACACTCGAACGACATCGCCCGCGATGTCAGCGCAGCCAAGGCGGCCGCCGCGGGTGCCGCACTGCTGTCGGCTCGGGCGTCATTGCAAACCCATGGCGCAATCGGCTACACCGCCGAACACGACCTGTCGCACTGGCTGCTGCGGGTGCAGGCGCTGCATTCGGCCTGGGGTGATCCGACAAGCCATCGACGCCGGGTATTGGAGGCCTTGTGACATCGACAGAGGAACGCCAACTGCTGCGACAGACCGTCGCAGCACTGGTGGGTAAGCACGCCTCCTCAGAAGCCGTCCGCCGCGCCATGGAATCCCCGCGCGGATACGACGAATCGCTCTGGTCGATGCTGTGTGAGCAGGTTGGCGTTGCCGCGTTGGTAGTGCCCGAGGAACTCGGTGGCGCCGGCGGTGAATTGGCCGACGCAGCAGCCGTTTTGGAGGAACTGGGCCGGTCGCTGGTTCCCACACCGCTACTGGGTACGACGTTGGCCGAACTGGCATTGCTGGCCGCCGACCAACCCGACGGCGACACCCTCGAACAGCTTGCAAGCGGTGGGTTGATCGGGGCGGTGGTCTTCGACCGCGACTACGTGATCAATGGCGATATCGCCGATGTCGTGGTCGCCGTGCAGGACGCCCGACTGGTGCGCTGGACCGGTGTGACGGCGGTGCCCGAACACAGTCTTGACCCGACCCGGCGTTTGGCCCGCGTCACCCCGGGTGAATCGACGGCGATCGGCAGCGACCCCGGTATCGCCGACATTGCGGCAATCCTGCTCGCCGCCGAGCAGATCGGCGCCGCAGCACAATGCCTGGAACTCACCGTCGACTACACCAGGCAACGCATTCAATTCGGCCGGCCGATCGGCAGTTTCCAGGCACTCAAACATCGAATGGCCGATATGTACGTGGCCGTCCAGTCGGCGCGCGCCGTGATCGGCGACGCCATCGACGCTCCGACGCCGGTATCGGCAGCGATGGCCAGACTGGCGGCCAGTGAAGCGTTCTGCAGCGTGGCCGGTGAGGCCGTCCAGTTACACGGCGGTATCGCGATCACCTGGGAACACGATATGCAGTTGTATTTCAAGCGCGCCTACAGCAGCGCCCAGCTGCTCGGTCCGCCCGCCGAGCAGGTGCACCGACTCGAATCCGAGGTGTTCTGAACCGCCGTGAACCCTCACGTGGCACGCCGGGCGGGTATCCCACCGTTCTACGTCATGGATGTGTGGCTGGCGGCCGCCGAGCGACAGCGCACCCACGGCGATCTGGTGAACCTGTCCGCCGGCCAGCCCAGCGCGGGGGCACCCGGCCCGGTGGTCACGGCGGCTACCAGGGCGCTGGCGACAAACAAACTGGGATACACCGTCGCACTTGGCATTCCGGAACTCCGCGAGGCCATCGCCGACTCCTACTCGAGCAGGTACGGCCTCGCTGTCGGGTATGACGACGGCATCCTGACCACCGGTTCCTCCGGCGGATTCCTGCTGGCGTTCCTGGCCTGCTTCGACGTCGGCGATCGGGTCGCGATCGCAAGCCCCGGCTATCCCTGCTACCGCAACATCCTGGCCGCTCTGGGGTGCGAGGTCGTCGAGATCGAGTGCGGTCCGCAGACTCGCTTCCAGCCGACGGTGCAGATGCTCGCCGAGCTTGATCCGCCGGTGCGGGGCGTCGTCGTCGCGAGTCCGGCCAACCCGACCGGAACGGTGATCCCACCCGCCGAACTTGCCGCCATCGCGCGGTGGTGCGACGCGAACGAGGTTCGGTTGATCAGCGATGAGATCTACCACGGGTTGGTGTACCCGGGCGCGCCGCAGACCTCATGCGCATGGGAGACATCCCGCAATGCCATTGTGGTGAACAGCTTTTCGAAGTACTTCGCCATGACAGGGTGGCGGCTGGGCTGGCTGCTGGTGCCGACTGAATTGCGCAGAGCGGTGGACTGCCTCACCGGAAACTTCTCGATCTGCCCACCGGTGTTACCGCAGCACGCCGCAATCGCAGCCTTCACCCCCGAGTCCATCGCCGAGGCCGAGGGGCATCTGCACACGTACGCGGCGAATCGGGAAACGCTGCTGTCCGGACTCCACCAGGTGGGCCTCACCCGCGTGGCGCCGGCCGATGGTGCGTTCTACGTCTACGCAGACGTGTCTGAATTCACCGATGACTCCCTGGCATTCGCCGAACGGTTGTTGGCGGAAACCGGTGTGGCGATCGCGCCCGGGGTGGACTTCGATACCGTCAATGGTGGGTCGTTCGTGCGCCTGTCATTCGCGGGACCCGGAGCCGATATCGACGCGGCGCTGAATCGGCTGGGTCCGTGGCTGCGCGGTTAGCCCGCCGCCTTGCGTCCCGGCGCCAATCCTGGTGCAGTCAGAACCATGCCTTTCTTCGACCATGCCCTCGGTTCGGTCTACTACCGGCACTGGGCCGCCGCGAACCCTCGGGCCGCAGTGGTCTTCCTGCACGGATTCGGGGAGCACACCGGCCTCTACCACCGGTACGGGTTCGCCCTCAACGCGGCCGGAATCGACCTGTGGGCGGTTGATCAGTTCGGCCACGGACTCTCCCCCGGCGATCGCGGACAGCTCGGAACGATTGAGGACAGCGCCGCTCTGGCCGAAACGCTCACCACGATTGCCGAGCAGCAACGACCGGGGATACCGCTGGTGGCACAGGGACATTCATACGGATCGGTGGTGACACTATTCCGATTGCTCGAACAGCCCGACAGATACCAGGCCGGAATCATCTCGGGCGCGCCGCTGGTACCCATCCGTGAACTGCTCGACCTCAACACCGCGATGAATCTTGACGTCCGCGGCCTTTCCGCCGACCCGTTCTATCTGGATTGCATCGAGCATGATCCGCTGGGATTCATCACCGCCGACGGCAGGACGCTCACCCGCGAACTCGACCGCGCGTGGAACCGTTTCGGTCCGGAACTGCCCAACCTGGTTGTCCCGACGCTGGCAGTGCACGGCGAGAACGATCCGATCGCATCGGTGGGTGCGGTTCGGGCCTATTCCGAGCAGATCGCGGCACTGCGGATCGCCGAGTTCCCCGGCACCCTGCACGACGTGCTCAACGACACCACGCACCGGGAGGTGACCGAGGTGATCGTCGGCTTCATCGGCGAACAGACTCAAAGTCGCACTCCGGCAGGCTGAAACGCGCGAGCGTGCGTCTGCTCGCGGGAAAGAAACTACAGCCAGGTGTCGGGCGTGGTGGCAGTCAGGAACGACTCGAGGTCGTCGCGCCACTGCGCGGGGGTGTTCTTATCGGGTTCGATACCGGTGTACTCCCCGCGATAGAACAACAGCGGGCGGGGCTTGACCGCCGGCACCTCTGAGAGGGACTGGACCGCGCCGAACACGACGAAGTGGTCGCCACCATCGTGCACCGACGCCACGGTGCAGTCGATGTGGGCCAGCGATGCTTCCAGGATGGGCGATCCGAGGTTTGATAGGCGCCAGTCGATGCCGGCGAACTTGTCGGGCTCCCTGGAGCCGAATCGCGCACAGGTCTCACGCTGTTTCTCGGTGAGCACGTTGACACAGAAGACGCCGCTGGCCTCAATGGCCTCCCATGACCGCGACATCTTGGTCGGACAGAACAACACCAGCGGCGGGTCGAGTGACAGCGCGGCGAAGGACTGACACGCGAAGCCGACGGGCGCACCGTCGGCCATGGTCGTGATGATGGTGATGCCGGTACAGAACTGACCCAAAACCTGGCGAAACGCGCGGGGGTCGATCGGTTCAGCCGTCATGGCGGCCACTACTGGGCGTGCGAACCGATGGTGAAGTCATGCCCCCACAAGCTGACCGCGGTGCTTTCCCGGGCGACCCAGTCGTCTTCGTCGACTTCCAAGCCCTCACAACCAAATTCGATATCGAAACCACCCGGAGTCTTCATGTAGAACGACAGCATCTTGTCGTTCACGTGGCGGCCGAGCGTCGCCGACATCGGTACCTTGCGCCGCAGAGCACGGTCCAGACACAGCCCGACGTCATCGCTCTCCCCCACCTCGACCATCAGGTGCACAACACCACTGGGCGTCGGCATCGGCAGGAAGGCGAGGCTGTGATGGCGCGGGTTGCACCCGAAGAACCGTAACCACGCCGGCGGCCCATCAGCCGGTCGGCCCACCACCTGCGGCGGCAACCGCATCGAGTCGCGCAGTGTGAAACCTAGGACGTCGCGATAGAAGTGCAGCGACTCCGCGTCATCCGTTGTGGTGAGCACAATATGGCCCAGGCCCTGTTCCTCAGTCACGAACTTATGCCCGTACGGACTCACCACCCGACGGTGTTCCAGCGCGGCGCCGTGAAACACCTCGAGTCCGTTACCGGACGGGTCGGTGAAATGGATCATCTCGTCAACGCGACGGTCGGCCAATTCGGTGGCGGTGGCTTCCTTGTAGGGCACACCCTCGAGGTCGAGCGCGTTGCGGACCTGCTGCAGGGCAGCGGCATTCGCGCACTCCCAGCCGGATTCGGACAGCCGGTCATGCTCGCCGGGGAAGATCACCAGCCGAGCGGGGAACTCGTCCATCCGCAGATAGAGCGCGCCTTCGGTGGCGCCCTTGCCCTCAACCATGCCGAGGACCTTCAGTGCGTACTCCCGCCAGGCCGCGACATCGGTGGACTCGAAACGCAGATAGCCCAGTTGGGCCCAATGCCCGCACCCCCCGAAAACGTGCAGTTGCACACGCGGGATCTGCTTGAGCGCCATCAAAGCACCGTCGAGCGGATTCACGCGGTCCTCACGACCCCAGATCAGCAGCACCGGTTGACGCAACTTGAAAACCTCGCGCCACATCATCCCGAGCTCGAAATCCGGACCGGCGAAAGACTTTCCCATCGCCCGCGCGGCAGCCAAGGATTCGGGCTCGCTGGCGATTGCGAAACGCTCGTCGATCAGTTCCGGCGTGATCAGCTTCTGGTCGTAGACCATGATGCGCAGGAAGCGCTCCATGTTCTCCCGCGTCGGCTCCGCGGTGAATCGGCCCAGCAGTTTCACGCCTTCGGTGGGATCGGGTGCGAACAGGTTGACCGAAAGTCCGCCCGGGCCCATCAGCACCAGGCGGCCGGCGCGGTCGGGGTTGTCGAGCGCGAACCGCACCGCCGTGCCACCGCCGAGGGAGTTGCCCACCAGCGCGGGACGATCGACACCGAGGTGGTCGAACAGCGCGAGGACGGCATTGGCGCTGTATCGGTTGTACTGCTCGTGTTCGGAGTGCTTGTCGGAGTGGCCGTATCCGGGTTGATCGACAGCGAGCACATGAAAGTGCTGCGCCAGGACGCCGATGTTGCGACCGAAGTTCGACCAACTCGACGCACCAGGACCGCCGCCGTGCAGCAGCACCACGGTGGAGTCATTACCCACACCTGCCTCGTGGTAGTGCAGGCGCATATCTCGCTCGCCTGCACGAACCTGGGCATAGCGGGACGTTGACTCGAAAGTCAGGTCCTGTTGAGGCGGTGCCATGTGTTGGTCGTGGGCTTCGTGGACGAACGACGTCATCTGGCCGTTAGACCATCGTGTCGCCGATGGGCAACCCGAACTCGTGATTGCCGTACATGACATAGGCCCGTTCAGCGTCGTTGGCGGCGTGCACCCGGCCCGCGTGGGCATCTCGCCAGAAGCGTTGCAGCGATTGGTCGCTGTTGAGTGCGGTTGCGCCAGCCGCCTCAAACAACCGGTCAATGGAGGCGATGGCCCGGCCGGTGGCGCGAACCTGATCGCGACGAGCGCGGGCCCGCAACTCCATCGGAACCTCTTCGCCGGCGCACACCAGTGCGTACTCCTCGGCCAGGTTGCCCTTGAGTTGCAGCCATGCGGCGTCGATATCGCTGGCGGCCTCGGCGATACGAACCTTGCCGAATGGATCGTCCTTCGCCTTCTCGCCGGCGAAGGCGGCCCGCACCCGCTTGCCCTGGTACTCCACATGCGCGGCATAGGCTCCGTAGGCCATACCGACAATCGGCGTGGAGATCGTCGTGGGATGCATTGTGCCCCAGGGCATCCGATACACCGGCGCGGTGTTGGTCTTGAGTCCACCCGCGGAATGATCGTTCATCGCCCCGTAGGACAGGAACCGGTGCCGCGGCACGAACACGTCCTTGACCATCAGGGTGTTGCTGCCGGTGCCCTTGAGGCCGACGACATTCCAGTCGTCGCGGATCTGGTAAGCGCCCAGCGGCATCAGGAAGCTGCCGAAGTCGACCGGGCGGCCGTCCTTGATCACCGGGCCACCGGCGAAGGTCCAGGTTGCGTGGTCACAACCCGACGACCACAGCCACGTGCCGTTGACCAGGTAGCCGCCGTCAACGACCACTCCGGCGCCCATCGGGGCGTAGGACGACGAGACCCGAACAGTCGAGTCCTCACCCCAGACGTCATCCTGAGCCTGCTGATCGAACTGGGCGAGGTGCCAGTTATGCACTCCCAGGATCGAGGTTGCCCATCCAGTCGAGCCGCAGGCACTGGCGATCCGACGCACTGCCTCGAAGAACAGCGTGGGATCGCACTGCAGGCCGCCCCACTGCTCGGGTTGCAGCATCTTGAAGTAGCCGGCCTCGTCGAGATCGGCGATCGTCGCGTCGGGGATGCGACGCAGATCCTCGGTCTCCTGATTGCGCTCACGAAGCCGCGGAAGCAGGTCGTCGATCGCTGCCAGAACCATCTGCGCATCACGCTGCTGAATGGATGTCATTACGTTCCTCCCAAGAGTGCGTTACTGCCCACCAGACTAGAACACGTTACGATTTGTGTCGAGCAGCGGGAACCCGTACCAGGTAATTCATCGTATTGTCATTTCTGTAACGTGTTCTAGTTATGCGAAAGGACCGATCGCCCCCGTGACGACCAGCGACCAGCCTGCCACCGCCATCGTGCACCTCGACGGACAAACCCATACCGTGTCCTGGCCGCGGACCGAGAAGCTTCTCGACGTCCTGCTGGAAAAGGGTATCGACGCTCCGTTCTCCTGCCGGGAGGGGCACTGCGGCGCCTGCGCCGCAACCGCTCTGAACGGCGAGGTGGAGATGGAAGTCAACGACGTGCTGGAGCCCGACGACCTGGCCGACGGCTTGATTCTGGTGTGCCAGGCGCGGCCGGTGTCCGATTCGGTCGAAGTCAGCTACGACTAAGGGCCATCTCGCAGGTCGGTCGGCGACTGCCCGGGCTAGCGCGGTAAACCGAGCAGTCGCTCGCCGGCCATGGTGAGCAGGATCTGCTCAGTGCCGCCGGCGATGGACAGGCACCGGGTATTGAGGAAGGTCTGCACCGGTTCGTTGCTGACCACGCCCGCTCCCGGCGACAAGTCCATCCGGAATTCCTCGAGAGCCTGCCGGTAACGCACGCCGATCAACTTGCGTGCGCTGGCCTCGGCACTGGTGTCCCGGCCGCCCACGGACAATTGCGCAATACGATGGTCCAGCAGGGAGCCCACCTGGGCGGCCAGCAACAGTTCACCGAGTGTGTCGCTCATCGCCGGATCCAGTTGCTGGTCGAAGTTGCGCAGCATCTCCTCCATCGGGTTTCCCAGAGCGGTGCCCGCGGCCATGGCGACCCGTTCGTTGGCCAGGGTGTTGCGGGCCAGCGGCCAACCCCCGTTAACCTCCCCCACCACCATCTCATCGGGAACGAACAGGTCGTCGAAGAACACCTCGTTGAAATTCTGGTGCCCGGTGATCTCACGCAGTGGCCGGATCTCAATACCGGGCGAGCGCATATCGACCAGGAAGTAGGTGATGCCCTTGTGTTTTGGAGCGTCGGCATCGGTCCGGGCCAGGCACACGCCCCAGTGCGCCTTGTGCGCCGCCGAGGTCCACACCTTCTGGCCGTTGAGCTTCCAACCACCTTCAGCCCGAACGGCTTTGGTGCGCAGCGCGGCCAGGTCAGAACCGGCGCCCGGCTCACTGAACAACTGGCACCAGATCAACTCGCCGCGCAGCGTCGCGGGCACGAAATGGTCGATCTGTTCGGCCGTACCGTGCTCGAGGATGGTCGGCACCGCCCACCAGCCGATGATGAGATCCGGGCGGGCGACACCGACGGCGGCGAGTTCCTGATCGATGAGCAACTGCTCGGCTGGCGAGGCCTCACGGCCGTAAGGCTTTGGCCAATGCGGCGCGAGCAGTCCGTTGCCGGCCATGGCAATCTGACGTTTCTCAACCGGTAGCGCGGCCACCTCGGCGACCGACGCAACGATCTCCGGTCGCAGATCCGCGACGGACTCCAGATCGATATGCAACTCCCGCCGAATTCCGGCGAGGGTCAACGCCGCAACACGGCGAAGGTTGTGCGAGCGGCCACCCAGGAACTGTGCGATCCCATACGCGCGGCGCAAATACAGATGCGCGTCATGCTCCCAGGTGATGCCGATTCCACCCAGCACCTGGATGCAGTCCTTGGCGTTGCCCTTCGCCGCATCGATTCCGCTTGCCGCCGCGACCGCCGATGCGATCGACAACTGCGCGGCAGCATCGGCTGAAGCCAAAGCGTCGACCGTGGCAGCCTCGGCTGAAGCCAAAACGCCGACCGCGGCAGCATCGGCGGCATCGGAAGCCGCGACCGCGATCTGCTGGGACCGCAACAACATCTCGGCGCACATGTGCTTGACCGCCTGGAAGCTTCCGATCGGCTTGCCGAACTGTTCCCGGACCTTGGCGTACTCGGTCGCGGTATCCAGGGTCCAGCGTGCGACGCCGGCGGCTTCGGCAGCCAGGAGGGTGGCGGCGAGGTCGGCAAACCGTTGCCGCGAAACCGCTAGCCGGGTGGCCGACGCGCCGTCGAGGGTGACCCGGGCCAGCGGCCGGGAGAAATCGGTGGCGGGCAGCGGTTCGACGACGACGCCGTCCGCGGCGGCATCCACGACGACGACGTGATCGCCGACCGGCAGCAGTAGCAGTCCGGTCGCCAATGCGCCCAGCACGAAGTCCGCCGATCCGGATACCCGGCCGGCCTCCTCGCGCAGATCCGCGCTCAGCGCCGCGCCAGCCGTCAGCTGCCCCGCCGACAACGCTTGCAGCAGAACGGGATCGGACACCACCAGCGAGGCGAGTGCCGTGGTGGCGACCGGGCCGGGGATCAACGCCCGCGTCGCCTCCTCCACCATCGCGCACAGGTCGACCACCGAGCCACCGGCTCCACCGGCTTCCTCAGCGACTGCGACCCCGAACAGGCCGAGTTCGGCAACGCCGTCGTACACCGCGCGCCAGGCGTCGGGATGACCGTCCTCGATGTCGCGGACGGTGTCGGGTGCGCCCGTACCGGCCGCCCAACTCCGAACCAACTCACGCGCGGCGAACTGTTCGTCGGTGATGGTCGCGGACACCGCGGCTCCTTCAGGTTTGTCCCGAGATGGGCCCAGAGGGGCCCGGAGAGGCCCGGAGAGGACCCCAAGATACTAGAACGTGTTCTAATAGTGCCAGCGGAGAGGCGTCAAGTCGACCCGCTACCAGTACAGAAGGGGCCTGCCAGCGATGTCATCGCCAGCCGGGGGGGATGGTTCACAACCACGCGAGGTGATGCCCGTTTCGGTTCTCGCCGAATCGGAACTGGGTTCAGAGGCTCAGCGCGAGCGGCGCAAGCGAATCCTCGACGCGACTCTGGCGATCGCCTCCAAGGGCGGCTACGAGGCCGTCCAGATGCGCGCGGTCGCCGACCGCGCCGACGTCGCGGTCGGAACGCTGTACCGCTATTTTCCGTCCAAGGTTCACCTGCTGGTCTCCGCTTTGGGCCGGGAGTTCGAGCGCATCGATACCAAGACCGACCGCACGGCAGCCGCCGGCGGTACGCCGTACCAGCGGCTGCACTTCATGGTGAGCAAGCTCAATCGCGCCATGCAGCGCAACCCACTGCTGACCGAGGCAATGACGCGCGCCTATGTCTTCGCCGACGCGTCGGCCGCCGGTGAGGTCGATCATGTCGAGAAGATCATCGATTCCATGTTCGCCCGCGCCATGAGTGACGGGGAACCAACCGAGGACCAGTACCACATCGCGCGGGTGATCTCGGATGTGTGGTTATCGAATCTGCTTGCGTGGCTGACCCGCCGGGCGTCGGCGAGCGATGTCAGCAAGCGCCTCGAACTCGCGGTCCGACTACTCATCGGTGACGGCGAAACTGTTTAACGGCGCTACTTCAGGTACGGCGCCAGCAGTGTCGACCAGGCCCTGCTCAACTGTTGGTATTCCTGCGGACAACCCGGCGCACGGTTGGCGGGCAGGCTGCCGTCGGTGATCATCCCGGCATTGGCGGCGGGGTCGGATCCGTAGATCCAGCACTTGAGGTTGTACATGCGGGTCTCATCAAGGGAGTGCTCGGCGGCGAAATCAGTTTGGTCGGCGGCACCGCGCTTGGCGGCCCACAGCTTGAACATCTCCGCGTATTCCCCCGCGACGCGGGACGGGTTGGGGAAATCCCGCAGGAAATCATCGGCCTGGAGAATCACGAACGCTGCGAGTTGGTCGGCGACATCCTCTTCGCGGCCGGTCACCGGCAAGTCGTACAGCGAGATGACGGCATGGCCAAGCTCGTGATAGACGGTGGCTACGGTCGCATCGGTCACGGCCACGACGGCTTCGGGTTGGGAAAGCTCGCCCAGGACTTCACCGTCCGCCGGATTCCGGTCGAACAAACGCAGATTCAGGTCGACGAGTTCGAAGCAGATCTTGATCCTGTTTTTCACGCTGTTCCACGTTGCGTTCGCCTGGCCGCATTGTTCCCCGACCAGTTCGACGTCCCGCGGAAGTTTCAGCGAGGCGTTCACGTCAGCGGCAACCCACTCGAGTAACTTCTCGTTGCGCATCAGCGTGCGACCTCTGCTCGCTTCGGGCGTGCTGGCATCGCCGTAGCTGACCGTCATCTGCCCGGAATCGGTTCCCGTGTCGGCACCGCCACTGCAACCTGCGGCCAGCAGGGCGGCCAGTGCGGCGGCCATCAGCAACAACGCGGACCGTGAACTCGCCGCAACCCACCGATGCCGCCGAACCGCGGCCACTGCTGCCATCAACTCGCCCCTTAACGCCGACGGCTATTTGAGATAGGGCTCGAGCAGCCTGGACCAGGCCCGGCTCAGTTGCTGATACTCCTCGTGGCATCCGGCTGCCCTGTCCGCGGGCAATTTTCCCTCGGTGATCATGTTTGCATGGGCGGCCGGGTCAGACCCGTAGGTCCAGCACCTGAGATTGTATGTCCGGGCCTCGTTCACCGAATGCACTGCCGCGAAGTCGGATTCGCCCGCGTTGCCGCGCTGTTGGGCCCACAGCCGGAACATCAGTGCGTAATCCTCCGCCACCCGAGCCGGGTCGGGGAAATCCTTCAGAACCGCATTGGGTTCAAGGATCGCGAACGCCGCAAGTTGGTCGGCGACGTCTTCTTCGCGTCCGGTGAATGGTAAGTCGTAGACCGAGATGAGCGCATGGCTGAGTTCATGAAAGAACGTGCCGATGGTGGAGTTGGTCGCCTCCACTACGGAATCAGGGGAATCGCTATCGCCGAAAAGCCGCAGGCTCAGATCGACCAATTCGTAACAGATCTTGATCCTGCGGTCAGCGGCGTTCCAGGTGGCGGTCACCCGTCCGCATTGCTCACCGACCAGCGCGATGTCGTCGGGAAGTTTCAGAGATTTATTGACGTCAGCAGCGAGATCGTCGAGCATGTGCGCGTTCTTCATCAAATCGCGGCCCAGGATCGCTTCCGGCGTGGTGGCATCGCCGTACGTGGCGATCATCCGGCCCGGGTACGGATCGACCTGGACAGCGTTACCACAACCCGCAACCAGCAGTGCCGCCGTCAACGTCTGAGAAAGAAGGCCACCGCGAACGCCGGCCCGAACTTTCACCACGCACTCCCTGACCTTCGGTTCTCCGGTGAAGGCTGATATTACGCGTGGACGTTCTATTCGACTTCCGGGCGCAGCGCAGAATAGCCATAGCTATTGGAAACGATTTTCATTTGTATTAGGCTTCATTCAGGCCGAAAGGGGTGATCGACGCATGAACGCGGCCGCGATCGGCTTGTCGGCAGTGGTCCTGACCGTGGGAATCAGTGCATGCGGCGCCGAGCAGGCCGTCGGCACCCACGAAATGCCCAGTGTGGTCGCTTCGACGGACGTCTGGGGCAGTGTCGCCCACTCGATCGCCGGTGACCACGCGAAGGTGACCTCGATCATCTCCGGTACCGCGGCTGATCCGCATTCCTTCGAAGCCAGTCCCGCCAACGCCACCGCCATCATCGACGCGACCCTGGTCGTCTACAACGGTGGCGGCTACGACCAGTGGGTCGATGACATCCTGACGAGCCATCCGGGCGTGGCGGCCGTCGACGCCTACGCACTACTCGACGCCGCCGCACTCGGCGAACCGGCCCAAGCATCGACCCCGCCGGCGAACGAACACGTCTTCTACGACCTCGACACCGCCAAGTCCGTCGCCACCGCGGTCGCCGATAGCCTCGCCGGCGACGATCCCGGCCACCGTGCCGACTATCAATCGAATGCCCAAACGTTCAGCCGGGAGGCCGACGCGGTCCGACTGATCGAGACATCAATCCGTACAACGCATCCCGGAGCGGCAGTCGTCGCCACCGAGCCGGTTGCCCACTACATGCTGATCGCCGCCGGTCTGATCGATAAGACGCCGAAGGGATTCACCAGCGCCGTCGAACAGGACACCGACCCCGCGCCTGTCGACGTTGCCGCCATGCTGGATCTGATAGCGGGACGACAGGTAGACGCCGTGCTGATCAACCCACAAACCGCGACCGCTGTGACGAAAAAGATCCAAGCCGCCGCCGACAGCGCCGGGGTCCCGATCGTCACCATCACCGAGACCCTGCCTGCCGGCACCGATTACCTGGCCTGGCAGCGCGATACCGCCAGCCGGTTGGCCGCCGCGCTGCAGCAGAACTGACGGCCACTGATGGCTCATGAGGTCGTCTCCCTCACCGGTGCCCGCCTGGCCTTCGGCGACCGGGTGCTGTGGGACGACCTGAACTTGACCGTGTCGGCCGGAGAGTTCATCGCGATCCTCGGACCGAATGGAACCGGTAAGACCTCGCTGCTGAAGGTGCTGCTCGGCCAGCTACCGCTCAGCGCCGGCACCGCACTGGTCGAGGGCTCACCCATCGAGTCCGGCAGCGATCGGATCGGCTACGTTCCGCAACACCGCACCGTCGACCGCGGACTGAGCCTGCGCGGGCGCGACCTGGTCCGGTTGGGTATCGACGGCCACCGCTGGGGTCTGGCGCCACTGCGCCGGGCAGACCGGGTCGCGGGCCGACGTGCGGTCGAGGAGGCCCTGGCCTCGGTCCATGCCGGCGCCCTGGCATCGGTTCCGATCGGGGTGATGTCCGGCGGGGAGTTGCAGCGGGTACGCATCGCGCAGGCACTTGCCACCGACCCGGTACTGCTGCTCTGCGATGAACCGCTGCTCAATCTCGACCCGGCCAATGCTCGACTGGTTGCCGAACTGATCGATCAACGTCGGCGGACAGGCACCGCGGTGATGTTCGTGACCCACGAGGTCAACCCGGTGTTGCCCTATATCGACCGGGTGCTCTATCTGGTCAACGGGCGATTCCGGATCGGCACGGTGGCCGAGGTGATGACGTCAGAGACTCTCTCGGAGTTGTACGGGGCCGACATCCAGGTTGTGCAGGTAGGTAACCGGTACGTCGTTGTCGGCGAGCATTTGGACCATTCCGGACACACCCACGGGCACGCCCATGAATGACAAACTCACTCACCTGCTGCACAACCTGTTCTCATTCGACATCACCGCCGATCTGCTGCGCCGCGACTTCGTGCAGCAGGCCGTTCTCGCCGCCGCCCTGCTGGCCCTGGTTGCCGGTCTGATCGGGCCGTTCATCGTCATGCGGCAGATGTCCTTCGCCGTGCACGGATCCAGTGAGCTGTCACTGACCGGCGCGGCATTCGCCTTGCTGATCGGACTCAACGTTGGGCTCGGCGGACTCGTCGGAAGTGCCTTGGCAGCAATACTTTTCGGCTTCCTCGGGCAACGAGACAGGGAACGTGACTCTGCAATCGGAGTGGTGCTCGCCTTCGGTCTTGGCCTGGCTGTCCTGTTCATCCATCTCTATCCCGGACGGTCCGGAACCAGTTTCGCGCTGCTTACCGGTCAGATCGTCGGCGTGGGGTATTCCGGCCTGACGCTGTTGATCGTGGTGACCGTGCTTGTCATCGCGGTGCTTGCCGTGTGTTACCGGCCGCTGCTGTTCGCCACCGCGGATCCGGAGGTGGCCGCGGCACGAGGGGTGCCGGTTCGCGCAATGGGCATCGTGTTCGCCGCACTGGTCGGTGTCGTCGCCGCGCAGGGCGTGCAGATCGTGGGCGCACTGCTGGTGTTGTCATTGCTCATCACGCCGGCCGCCGCGGCCGCACGGGTTTTCTCCTCGCCGGTCGCGACCATCGCAGCATCGGTGATATTCGCTGAGTTGGCGGCCGTGGGCGGAATCGTGGCATCGCTGGCGCCGGGCGTACCGGTTTCGGTGTTCGTCACCACCATCTCGTTCGTCATCTACCTGGTGTGCTGGGCCATCAGCCGACGCCACCACGATCCCGCGGCCGCATAGGCTTAACACGTGCCGTCAATAGATCTCAACGCCGACCTCGCCGAGGGCTTCGGGATCTGGGAACTCGGCGATGACGACGCCATGCTCGACATCGTCACCAGCGCCAATCTCGCCTGCGGATTCCACGCCGGAAATCCGGTGGGCCTGGCGCGCACATGCCGGGCCGCCACAGCGCGCGGAGTCCGGATCGGCGCCCAGGTCGGCTATTTCGATCTCGCCGGCTTCGGACGTCGCCGGATCGATGTCGCGCCGGCCGAACTCACTGCCGACGTGATCTATCAGATCGGTGCACTCCAGGCACTGGCAAGGGCTGCCGGCACAACACTGGGATACGTCAAACCCCATGGCGCGCTGTACAACACGATCGTCACCGACCGCGATCAGGCCCGCGCGGTCGCCGAGGCAGTACACGCCGCCGATCCCGGCTTGCCGGTGCTCGGGTTAGCCGGTTCGGTGTTCTTCGCCGAGGCGCGACAACTGGGTCTCCGAACGGTGGCCGAGGCCTTCGCCGACCGCGCCTATCAGCCAGACGGACAACTCATACCCCGCAGTGACCCGGGTGCGGTTCTCCACGACCCGGTGCAGATCGCCGAACGAGTGCTCGCCATGGTCGCAACCGGGACCACAACCGCCCTCGACGGTTCGACGATCGCCATCGAGGTGGAATCGGTTTGTGTGCATGGTGATTCTCCTGGAGCAGTGGGAATCGCCAGTGCCGTACGCGACCGGTTGTTGTCCGAGGGGATCACGTTGGCGGCGTTCACCTGATGCCTGTGAACCCGGATGAATTCGATATCCCCGAGGTCATCGAAGGACTGGGAACCGATCGCGTGGTGCGACCGGTCGGCTCGCTGCCCCAACCCGCCGATGAGTTGGTCCCGTCACCGCCGGTTCGGTCCCACGAGTTCGAGATCGCGGTGGAACGACTGTGCCTGGACTCCACGTCATATCGCAATATCCGCGATCAGGCCGGAGCCGACCCGACGAGGATGGGTGAGCGCATCCTCGAAATCGTCGCGACACGGGGCAAGATGCATAACCCGGTCACCGATTCCGGCGGCGTTGCACTGGGCACCGTATCTGCCATTGGCGCACAGTTCCCCAACCCGCCAAAGATCGGTGACCGAGTGGTCACCCTGGCCTCGCTGACGCTGACTCCCCTGCGACTCGACTCGGTAGTCCGGGTCATGGCGGACTCAGCACAAGTAGAGGTCACCGGCACGGCTTACGTGTGTGCCAGTGCGCCATGGGGGCTGCTGCCCGACGATATGGACATCAACACTGCCGTTGAAATCTATGACGTTTACGGCGCCGCCTCGCATACCGCACGGCTGGCCCCGAGATCCGGTGTCGTCTACGTGCTCGGCTGCGGTCACGCCGGCAAGCTGGCGATGGCGGCGGCGCGCGACACCATGGATGCCGATTCGATCGTGGTGGCTATCGACATCGACGAGCGCGCCGTCAGCCGGGTGCGCGATGCAGGCCTCTGCGATATCGGTATCGTCACCGATCTGCAGAACCCGGTGAGCGCGCTAGCCGCGCTGCGGGATGCCGGCGCACCGCCCGCTGACCTCACCGTCGTGGTGGTCAATGCCGCCCGATGCGAACCATTCTCGATTCTTGCCACGAAGGAACACGGGACAGTCCTGTTCTTCTCCATGGCGACGAACTTCAGCACCGCCGCACTCACCGCCGATGGAATGGGACACGATGTCACCATGCTGATCGGCAGCGGATACACACCCGACACCGGGAAATACGCGCTCGATCTGGTGCGGCGCACACCGGCGCTGCGCAGTGCAATGGAAATTGAAAACTAATGCCGCTCAACGTGACCGTCCGGGATGACAAGGAGATACTGCAATGAGCTGGAACTCAAGACCCGTCGTCATCACAGCGGCAATCACCGGCGCGGACGTGACGCGGGACGATAACCCGAATGTCCCCTACACGCCCAACGAGATCGCCGAGTCGAGCCTTCGATCAGTAGAGGCCGGAGCCGCGATCGTTGCCCTGCACGTCCGCGAGGACGACGGCACACCCAGTGGCCGGCCCGAACTGTTCGTCGAGGTCATCGATCAGATCAGAGCGGGTTCACCCCGGGCGGTGACCAATGTGTCCACTGGCGGCTCAAACACGATGAGCATCGCGGACCGGATGGGAGGCCTGCAGGCCACGCCTGACATGTGTGGCGTGGAGACGGGGTCGATGAACTTCGGCGACGAGACGTTCATCACTCCACCGCCGGCTGCCCGCGAGATCATCGCCCGCGCGCATGGGCAAGGAATCGGATTGGAGGTAGAGGCGTTCGATGTCGGGCACGTCGTCAGCGCCGTCCGCCTCTTCGACGAGGGCATACTGCCCGGCCCACTGCGGGTGAATCTGGTCTTCGGTGTGCCGGGCGGAATCGACGCATCGCCGGAAGCCCTCGATGCCATGCTGCGCCCGCTACCGCCCGAGGCATTTTGGACGGTGACGTGCGTCGGGCGTCCGCACGACCGGATTCTGGCGCTTGGCCTGCTTCGCGGAGCGGACGGAGTTCGGACCGGACTTGAGGATGTCGCCTACATCTCCAAGGGCGTTCATGCTCCGTCGAACGACGCCCTGGTGGCTAAGCTCGTTGGACTATCGAAGACACTGGGCCGCGAAGTCGCCACCATCGATCAATCCCGGGACCTGCTCGGACTCAACTAAACAACTGGGACTCAACTAGCGCAGTGCGCGCCGAGGCCGTCAAGGGTTGCGCCCACCAGCTGTCCCAGGGTCGGTAGGTGATATCCGCCCTCCTGCACCACCACGGTCGGAAGTTTCAGTGCCCCAAGGATATCGCCCGCTCGGTGATACCCCTCGATACTCACCTGCAGGGGGCTCTCGGGATCGTCGGTCGCAGCATCCACACCGAGCGCGATCACCAACGCGGTGACATCGAAGTCGGCAGCGGCGTCGGCGGCATGCTCAATAGCCGCCAGCCACAGCGCGTCACCGGACCCGGGTTCCAGTGGCAGGTTGAGATTCCCGCCGAGTCCGCCGTCGCGGCCGGTCTCGTCGGCGAAGCCGACGTGGTGCGGGAACCAGCCGGCACCGGGGTCAACGTGCACCGAAGCGGTGAACACGTCAGGTCGCTCATAGAAGATCGACTGGGTTCCGTTGCCGTGATGGGCATCGATGTCGATGACAGCGACCTTCGCGAAGTCGGCCTCACGCAATGCCTGTGCGGCGATGGCCGCGTTGTTGAGGTAGCACGATCCGCCGTACGCCGATCGCGTCGCGTGGTGACCCGGAGGTCGCGTCAACGCGTAGGCGCCGGGTGCGCCATTGACAACGAGATCCACGGCGGTACGGGTCGCACAGGTGGCGGCGCGGATCGCTCGCCAGCTTCCCGGTCCGATAAGTGTCATCGTGTCGTAGCAGTACACACCGACCTCGGCATGCAGTGCGGTCGGTATCCGGGGCGGAAGTCCCTGACGGAGTTCGGCACTGGGGAACAGATACGGCACCACCCGTTGCGCACCGAGATCGGGGTAACCGCCGGCAACCCAGCGGTCCCACACCGTTGCCAGGTAATCAAGCAACTCAGGCGAGTGCACCGCCGTCAGCCAGGCATCGTCGAACTCGCGTGCGGGCATCATCGGATGCCCGAGTTCACGCAGCGCAGCTTCGATGATCGTTACGCGATCGGCGACTTCGGCAGGCACGGTCGTCATACCGATCCAGATTTCCGCGGCCGGGTCGTGGTCGCGGCAGCGTGGATCGACGACCACCGGAATCCGCCCCGCCACTCCGGCAGCATGGCACGATGCGGCCATGGGCGGAAGAGTGCGGCTGGCGGATTGGTCAGTCGCCATCGGCACCCTTCCCCGAGGCCGGACAAACTCAGTGCTGGATGTGCCGGGCGTCGGACTCGGGCATGCGTCGGTGATCTTCGACGATGTCGACCCACCGGCTGGGGCCGGCATCGCACGCACCGGCGTCACGGTTCTCGACCCGGGCGCAAGTGTTTGGGCGTCCCCGGTACCTGCCGGTGTGGCGGTGCTCAACGGCGCCGGCGAACTGACCGGGCGGTCTCAGATCCAAGAATGGGGGCTCATCGACAGTCCGGTGTTCCTGACGTCGACGATGCAGGTCGGCCGGGTGTACGACGCGGCATGCCGACTCCTGATCGACGAAGACCCGGAGATCGGAGTCGACGACTGGGTCATACCGATCGTCGGCGAATGCGATGACTCCTGGCTCAACGATGCCCGTCGCATGCACGTGCAGTACGACCATGTCGCCGAGGCACTGGCGGCCGCACGACGCTCTATCGGCAGTACCGAGGTCGGCCTGGGCACCATCGGCGCCGGCACGGGAATGTGTTGCTACGGGTGGAAGGGCGGCATCGGGTCGGCGTCACGGTTGCTACCGGATGGCCATGTCCTCGGGGTGCTGGTGTTGGCCAACTTCGGTTCCTGGGAACGCTTGACGATCGCCGGCGTACCCGTGGGTCGCGTCCTTGGTCCGCCGGCGCATCTGGGACCGAAGCCAGCCGGCTCGTGCATCGGCGTGGTGATCACCGATGCGCCCATCGACGCCGCGGGTTGCACACGCCTGGCGACTCGGATGGGACTCGGACTGGCCCGGACCGGATCCACCGCCCATCACGGTTCCGGTGAGATATTCCTCGGCCTGGCAACAGGATTGCGTGCCGAGCGATCAACGGCAGGAACACCCAAAGCCGTGTTGTCCGGGGCCCGACTGGACCCCTACTTCGAGGCCACTGTCGACGCGACCGAGGAGGCAGTCATTGACGCACTATTGACCGCGACGACGACTTCCGGCGTCGGCGGCCGAACCATCGATGCCCTTCCACTCGACCGGGTGCGCCCGATGCTGGTGACACAATGACCGGCATCCGCCGCGACGAGTGGATCCCGATGTCGGACGGTGTGCGTCTTGCGGTCACGCTGTACCTGCCCGAAAGCGGCCCGCAACCGTGCATCCTGGAGGCATTGCCGTACCGCAAAGATGATCTGACGGCCTCTTATCGCCCCGAGTACACCCGGTTGCGCGACGAGTTCGACTACGCCCTGGTGCGATTGGATGTGCGCGGTACCGGGAGCAGTGGTGGGCGTGCGATCGACGAATACCAGCTCCAGGAACAACCCGACCTGGCCGAGGTGATCGCCTGGATCGCCGCACAGGAATGGTGCGACGGCAACGTCGGGATGTACGGCACCTCCTATAGCGGCTTCAACTCGCTCCAGATGGCGGCCAAGCGCGCGCCCGGGTTGAAGGCCGTGATCGCGATCTACGCCTCGGATGACCGTTTCACCGATGACGTCCACCTATGCGGTGGTTCGCGGCGTTGGTTGGACCTGGTGGATTACTGCCACTACGTGACGCCGATGAATGCGCTGCCGCCGGTGCCCGCGGTGTGGGGCGACGGGTGGCGTGATGAGTGGGCGGCACGGATCACCGAACATGAGCCGTGGCTGTTCGGATGGCTCGAACACACCCGCCGCGACGACTACTGGCAGCACGGATCGATTCGTCCCGCCTACGACGACATCGAGTGTCCGGTGCTCCTCGTGGCCGGCTGGGCGGACGGGTACCGGAACAACTCGTTTCGCACGGTCGCCGCACTGCGTGCGGCGGGTCGGCATGCCGAACTACTTGCCGGGCCGTGGCCGCATGCCGCGACCTCATCGTGTCTTCCCGGACCCCGCATCGACCTGGTTCCGGAGATGGTCGCATGGTGGGACCGCTGGCTTCGTGGCCGCAGTCCTGCCACCGAGCCCCCGACGGCGCGCTGGTACGCGCGCGCCTCACACCGTCCGGCCGTCGACCTTGACCACGTGCCGGGTGTGTGGCGGGCCGACGAGTGGCCGACCCCACGTTCAGCCGAGCGGACCTGGCCGCTGTCGTCGAAGCCGCCGTATGACGTGGTCGCCGATATCGGACTCACCGCGTGGCTGTCGTGCAGCGGACACCTGCCGTGGGGCCAGCCCGACGATCAGCGCACCGACGACGTCCGGGCGCTGACGTGGGACTGGCCGCCGGCCGATGGACTGGAGATCGCCGGCTATCCGCATGCGCGGCTGCAGATTTCCGTTTCCGAGCCGGTCGCCAGCGTCGCGCTTCGACTGTGCGATGTCGCACCCGATGGCACGTCCACCCTGGTGTCCCGTGGATTTCTGAACCTGACCCGCCGCGGCGGTATGGCGACAGCGACACCGCTGGTACCCGGCGAGGTTTACGACGTTGATGTTGGTATCGAGGCGACCGCCTGGCAGTGGGCGCCGGGACACGTGCTGCGCCTTGCACTGGCCGGTGCCGACTGGCCCAACGTCATCGCCCCGCCTACGCCGGTGTCGCTGACCATCCACGGCGGCGAACTGGTGCTGCCGACCTACGACGCGACGACAAGTCCCTATCCGGCGCCGGTTTTCACACCCGGCGACGAGAAAGCCGCCGAGGACCCGGCCTCAGTCACCTGGCGGACCTGGCGTGACGTTTTGGCCCGTGTCACCGGTGCCATGATCGATCACGGCGGCGACCCCTACGACACTCCATTCGGTCGCGTGGGCGAGCACTACTTCGGTGAAGTGAGCGTGCAAACCGACACATTCGCACAATCGGCGCGATCCGATGTCACGTTCGCCCTGCATTTCGATGACGACGGATCGGGTGCACCCGTCGACTGTGTCGTCGCGTCACGATTGCACATCGAGGCCGATGAGACCGATCTGGACGTGACGATCGCGATGACCTGCACCGAGACCGACTCGTCGGGCGAGCGTGTTTTCGGGGAGCGATCCTGGCATCGCCGCTTCGCCCGCGACCTGGCCTGAGTTCATCGCTTGCGCGCCTGCAACGTGTACGTCAACGGCACTCGCTCAGGTCGGTTGTTCAGGTGCCACTCTCCCTGCGCATCACAAATCTCCCGGATGAACAGTCGACCGCCTGGCCGCAGCAGGCCGCACACGGTCTGCGCCCAACGGCGGATGTCCGGCAGCCAGCACAGCGCACCGATGCCGGTGTAGACCAGGCCTGCCGCGCCTCGATCAGAGCGGCGGGTGAGAAGTCGAGTCCGGTCATCCGGGCGCCGAGTCGGGCCAGCGAGATGGTGTCGGTGCCGATGTGGCATTGCAGGTGAACGCCGCGCAGCCCGGCGATGTCACCGAGCCGCGGAACGTCGAACTGTACGACGTAACTCAGAAAGGCCGGATCCTGGACGAATCGGTCAACGTGGTAGCCGGGTGAAGCGGCGTGCGCGGGCGCGCGCTCGTCCCAGTTGAGTCGATTGGTGTCTGCAGAATTCACAATTCCATCGTGGCCCATCGCGTCCGGACTGGCATTGAATTCCCGCGCCCGATTGCCGCACGTGGTGACATGATCCTTCGTAGGGCGGATCCAGAAAGGAGTGTTCGATGCCGACAGCGAAGCGAAGTCTGAAATCACGCGGTCGCGCGGTCGCCGAATTGACTCCCGACGACCTGGAACTCGAACGGTACCTGCTCGATCTGACGCTGCAGCCGCTCGACCGCTTCGACGGGTTTGCCCACATCGAACAGTACCTGCTCTCAGCCTTGCGCTATCAGCTCAACTACGCCTGTTACGCGCTGGCGCAGGCCCAGTACAACTACACCCCGGCGTTCACCGGATACCTCACCGAGGCGCAGGCCAACACCATCGAGAAGATGCGCGACAAACGGGTGTGGGGCTATTGGGCGCACGAGTGCCTGGTGGGTTATCAGCGCTGGAACCCCGACCCGATCGTGTTCGCCAACGTCATGTACACCGGGTTCTTCGGGGTCATGCTGGGCCTGTTTGAAACCCTCAACGACACCCGATTCTCCGAACCTGGTGCGCTGACGCTGCGGTGGAACGACGACACCGAGTACGTCTACGAGTTCAGCTCGCTGTGCGAGGCGATCGTGCACAACATGGACATCAGCAGCCACGGCCCGCTGTACCCGTGCGAGCCGCGACTGATCTATCCGATGTGCAATGCCTTTTCGCTCTCGACGCTGCTGATACACGACCGATTACACGGCACAGACTTCGGCGCCGGCCGCACGGAGCAGATGGCGCAGGCCTTTGACACGCACAAGTATCTGCAGCCCGATAACCGGTTCCTGGCCGCGCGTGGACCGTTGAAATTCGTCATGGGCCCGTCGGTGGGTAACGACGGGGTGATGTCGTACTGGCTGGACTTCGCCATGCCCGAGCAAGCGGCCAAGACCTGGGAGAACCTGCGGGAGAAGCTGGTCCGGATCACCGACGACGACGTCAAGATGAAGGCCACCACCTGGGAGATTTTGGATCCCGGCAACTACTCCCCCGGTACCGGTATGAGCCGGGTCTCGGTGATGGCCGCCGCCAAGGAACACGGCGACGACGAGTTAGCCGCCGCGTTGGAGATGTCACTGGACAAGCGCTAC
>JAPLAO010000317.1 GCA_026393245.1 Mycobacterium sp.
GGGCCACCGCCGCGGGGCGCCCGAGTTCTCACCGCAGGTCACCTACCATGGTGCGGTGGCTCGAACCCGCCGTCCGGCAGAGATAGCCCCAGACGCAAGAGCCGAGGACATCGAAGGCGGGGGCTTCTTCGGATGGCTCGGCGGTTTCGTCGTGCGCTGGCCCTGGTTGGTGATCGGGGCCTGGATAGCCCTGGCGATCAGTGTGACCATGGCTTTTCCGTCAATGGCCGTGCTGGCTCAGAAAGCGCCAGCCTCCATCCTGCCGGCGAGTGCGCCCTCGCTCGTCAGCCAGAAGCAGATGAGCGAAACTTTCAGAGAGGCCAGCTCCGACAACATCCTATTGGTCGTCCTGACCAGCGAAAAAGGATTCACGCCGGCCGACGAGGTAATTTATCGAAACCTGGTCGGCGCACTGCGTGCCGAGACCGAGGACGTCGCGGCGTTGCAGGACTTCGTCACCACGCCACCGCTGCGCGAGATACTGGTGAGCAAGGACAATAAGGCTTGGCTGCTGCCGGTCAATATCGTCGGCGAGGTTTCGACCCCAAAAGCGATCGCGGCGACGAAGCGCGCCATTAACACCGTGCAGGACACCGTGGCCGGCACCTCGTTGCAAGCGTTTACCACAGGGCCGGCCGGCACCTTCAACGACATCAAGGATCTCGGCGACCGAGACACAACCACCATCGAGATCGCCACGGTGTTGGCACTGCTGACGATTTTGCTGATGGTTTACCGCAACCTGCTGACGATGATTTTGCCGCTGATCACCATTGGGGTGTCCCTGGTGACGGCCCAGGGAGTCGTGGCCGGTATGGGCACGCTCGGCCTGAGCATCTCCTCCCAGACCATCGTGCTGCTCACCGCGATGCTCGCCGGCGCCGGCACTGATTACGCGGTATTCCTCATCAGCCGGTATCACGACTATCTACGGATGGACACGGAGTCCGATGCGGCCGTACGCAACGCGATGGCCTCGGTAGGCAAAGTCATTACAGCTTCCGCCGGCACCGTCGCGGTGACGTTCATCGGCATGATCTTCACGAAACTGACGGTCTTCTCGACCGTCGGTGTCGCCTTGGCCTCGGCCATCATCGTCGGCTGTGCGGGCGCACTGACGTTTCTTCCGGCGCTGCTGACTCTGGCGGGCCGCCGGGGTTGGGCTAGGCCGCGGCGGGACCTGACGGGCCGATTCTGGAGGCGGTCGGGCATCCGAATCGTGCGCCGTCCGGTGATCTACCTCGTGACCAGCCTGCTGATTCTGGTCATCCTTGCCTCCACCTCGGCCCTGGCGACGTACAACTACGACGATCGCAAGGCACTGCCCGCCTCGACTGCCAGCATTCTGGGATACGACGCGATCAGCCAGCATTTTCCGTTGAACGCCAGCCTGCCGCAGTACATCCTGATCGCGTCTCCACACGACTTGCGCACCCCCAAGGCGCTGGCCGACATGGAGCAGCTGGCCTACCGGGTGAGCCAGGTTCCCGACATCGACATCGTTCGCGGGATTACCCGGCCCACAGGTGAGTCTCTGGAGCAGGCCCGACTGTCATTCCAGGCCGGCGAGGTCGGCAGCCCGCTAAACCAGGCCGCGCAGGCGATCAACACCAATACCGGAAACCTCAACACCCTCGCCGGCGGCGCCGACCAGATCGCCGACGTACTCGGCGGAATTCGCGGCCAACTCGGGCAGACGCTGGCCACCGTCAGCTACCTGGTGCGGGCGTTGGCGTTCATGCAGAACCAGTACGGCACTGGCAAGGCGCTGCCGGGTTTCGAACTAGGCAGCGATCCGCTCAACACCATTCACGGCCTCGGCGGCAACATGGGGGTAAACACCGGTGACGCCGTCGCGGCGTACGACAAGTCGATTGCGCCCGTTCTCAATGCCCTCAACGGAAACCCGGTCTGCGACGCGGATCCGAAATGTGTGGCTACCCGCTCCCGCCTTCAGTTACTGGCCGAAGCCCGTAACGACGGCACCCTCAACCAGATCACCAACCTCTGCAGCCTGCTGGAGGAGGTCCCGGGCGATCCCACCGCATTGCCCGCCGAGCGGCCGATGCCGACACCCGTGATCCCCGGCCACGAGAAGCACGGTCAACTCACCCCTATTCCTGGCCGTCAGACCACCAGCGGCGGCAATCGGGCGAGCCCGCCCACCCCCGGTGGCATGGGCCCAGCGCTGGATTCGATCAGTGCGAGCCTTCAGGCCGCCGGAATCACCAATCCAGCCGATCTGGAGTCCCAACTGAACCAGCTCCAGCAGGGCATCGACTTGCTGTCCGTTGCCAGTCGCCAGGTCGCCGACGGCGTCGCCATCCTGGTCGACCAGACCAAGAAACTCGGCGTTGGCCTCGATCAGGCATCGTCGTTTCTGCTGTCGATGAAACGTGACGCCACCACCCAGTCGATGGCCGGCTTCTACATACCGGCGCAGATCCTATCCGGCGCCGAATTCAAGAAGGCCGCCCAGATCTTCATCTCCCCGGACGGCCGAACCGCCCGCTACATGGTTCAGAGCAAGCTCAACCCGTTCGCCACCCCGGCGATGGATCAGGTCAACGAGGTCCTCGCGGCCGCGCGCGGAGCCCAGCCCAACACCACGCTCGCAGACGCCTCAATCAGCATGACCGGACTGACGGTGACACTTCGCGACACCCGCGACTACTACGTTCAGGACTTGCGACGAATCGTGACGACGACGATTCTCGTGGTTCTCACGATTCTGATTGTTCTCTTGCGGGCGCTGGTTGCACCGCTGTATCTCATTGTCTCCGTGATCGTTTCATATCTTTCGGCGCTCGGCATCGGCGTCGCCGTGTTTCAGCTGATCCTGGGCCAGGAATTACACTGGAGCGTGCCGGGCCTGACGTTCATCATTCTGGTGGCGGTGGGTGCGGACTACAACCTGCTGCTGATATCTCGCATTCGCGACGAATCCCCGTACGGCATCCGTTCCGGCGTGATCCGGACCGTCGGCCAGACCGGTGGCGTGATCACGGCGGCCGGGTTGATTTTCGCGGCCTCGATGATCGGTCTGCAATTCTCCAGCATCACCACCCTGGTCCAGGTCGGCTTCATCATCGCGGCAGGAATTCTGCTGGACACCTTCCTGGTCCGAACCATCACCGTGCCGGCCATCGCGGTACTGGTCGGCAAGGCGAACTGGTGGCCGTCGAAGTGGCAGCCGCCGGCAGCTACCCCCCGAACGAGACCCGAGATTGACGAATCGATCGACGCCGTGACGAGGTGAGAACCGGCGCACGCCGGGACCGGACGATCGGCAGTTCTCCGGAACCGGAACATCGACAGTAGGGTGGGCGACCATGTGGACGACGGTGATAGTCCTCGCGCTCGCATTGAATCTTGAACCGAATCGCCTCGGAATAATCGGGCTCCTACTGCTTCGTCCTGACCCGATTAGACAACTGCTGGTCTTCCTGTGCACTAGCTTTCTGATGAGCTCCACCGCCGGCCTCGGCGTTCTTTTCCTGGTGAATCGGGGATCTGTTCTGAAGTCGGATTCCAGCAGCGCGATCATGCAGATCGGAATGGGTGCCTTTGCGCTTATCGTGGCCGCCCTACTGTTCACCAATATCCCACTATCCAGAGGCAAGGGCAGCCAGCCGAGTCAATCGGAGGCTGACCCATCGAATGCATCGACGGCCGTGCCGTCGAGCGGACTCACCCTCGTGGACAATTTCACCAAGCGGGCAGGGAAACTAATGCACGGCCGTTCGCTGCGGTTCGCGGCAGCATTGGGTGTCGGCATCGCGCTTCCTTCGGTCGACTTCATCGCGCTGCTCTTGCTAATTGCGGCATCGGGCGAACCACCCAAAGTTCAGGTCGCCGCGCTGTTCACCTTCCTGATTGTTGCAAATATCATCCTGCTGATCCCCATGATCGGCTACCTGGTTGCACGAGAACGCACGATTCGCATCCTCGAGAACCTGCGCACCTGGGTTCTCGCCCGCAGCCGCCGCGACTACGCGGTGCTTCTTGCCATCGCCGGTGCTTTGATGCTGACAGTCGGCCTCAGGCGCCTTTGATGATCGTCAATGTCTAGTCGACTACCGCGCTAAGGCCGAACTCGGCCAGCGTCTGCTCCACCACGCCGCGCAGTCGCGCCTTGGAGTTCTCCGCGTCGAGTTGGTAGGCCTCCACCGAGATTGAGATCTTGCCGTTGATCCGGCCGGAGACCAC
>JAPLAO010000358.1 GCA_026393245.1 Mycobacterium sp.
CACGATGCCGGATCCGGTGTCGATGCCGGTGACGACGACGTCGTGATCGTGGACCGTGCGGTCACCTGCCTGATCCCAGATGGTTTCGCCGTTGATCGAGGCGATCACCTTCTTGCCGTCGGCCAGTAGCAACGCCAAACCGGGTATGCCGGTCTGCATGCCTCCGTTGGCCGCGATCGAATCGTTGGTGTGCACGGAGCCGACGCCGTAATGACCAAGCAGGACAGGCAGATCCGAGATGACCGGTAGTTGGTTTCTGCGGGGGACCGCTCCCGATACGGCTGCCGGGTCGGAAGCCACGATGTAGATCGGTCCCGAACCGCGGCCGTTCGGGATGGATCCGGCCAGTGCGATGATCTCGTCTTCGGACGGTTTGGTGCCGGTGACTTCGCCGACGACGTCGGCCACGGCCATCAGTGCGCAGTCGTCGTAGTGTTGCCGGCCCCAGTACTGGGCGGCGGCATCAGGATCGCCGCTGAGACCGTCCGACTCGGCCGACGCGACCCCGGTCGGAGCGCTGAGTGTCACGACGGCGATCACCGCGGCAGCGAGGCGGCCCATCGCGATCCTGTTCACTCCGTCATTTATAGACCCGTGCGCGACCACGAATCGCACTAATCAGACTAGTCCTATTGGTCAGAAATCGCTATGCTGGGCCGATGAAGAGTGTCACGAGCACCGAGGCGAAGGCGCGACTCAATGCCCTCCTTGCGGAGGTGCAGCGCACGGGTTCACCCGTCACGATCACCACGCATGGTCGGCCCGTCGCCGTCCTGGCGCCTGTGCACGCGCGTCCGCGCACCTTCGGGCAACTGCCGACACTGGTGGTCGGAGCCGACTTCGAAGAACCGCTTCCGGAATCGGAGATCGCCGCATGGGAAGGGGGCGGGGGTGCCGGTGGCTGAACCCCGCGCGAATGCCATCCTGCTCGACACCCACACTGTGCTTTGGCTGGTCAGCACACCGGAGCAGGTGTCGGCCGCCGCGCGCGAGCAGATCGCCGACTCCACGCGTGAGGTGATGGTCTCCGCCGTCTCGGCATGGGAAATCGCGATCAAGACCAGGCTGGGTCGGCTCGACGGGGAACCACTGCTGTCGGCGTGGCCCGACATCATGGCCGCGATGGCGGTCACCGAGTTGGCGATCGAGGCCGCCGACGCGATCCTGGCCGGCCGGCTTGCGTGGAATCACCGTGACCCGTTCGACCGGATGATCGTGGCCCAAGCCGCCCGCCGCGGCCTGACCATCGCCACCCGCGACGCCGACATTTTGAGTGCCGCGTTGACCGCGACCTTGAGGGTCTGAGTGTTCACACCCTGATCACGGACAGAGCGGGACACACACGAGCAATCTGGTCGAAATCGGCGTCCTGCGTGACGACGGGAAGCCCGTGTTCGATCGCGGTTGCCGCAATAAGAGCGTCGGTCAGCTTCACTGCGCGATGCACGCCAGCGGCTCGGCAATCCGCGACGAGTCGCGCCCACGAGACCATCACCGCTTCACTCACCGGGATCGGATCGGCCGCGCGCGCCAGCGCGAGCGTGTCGGCACGTCGTGATCGGGTTACCGCATCGTCCGCATTAAGAACACCGAGTTGCAGTTCGCCGATCGTGATGACCGAAAGTGCTACGCGCTGCGGCAGACTCGCGATAGCGCGGCCGCTTTCGCGCGCAATGAAAACCGACGTGTCAAGTAGACCTACTTCGACTTCGGTCACAGGTCATCGAGGGTCTGACCGGCGAGGTCATCGAGTTCGTCGGTCAGGCGCGCATCGGCCGAGCGTTCGGCGAGCTCATTGCGTAAACGCTCTCCGGACAGCCAGCGGGCGCGGCGCCGATGCGGCACGATATCGGCGACGGGCTCGCCGTGAACCGTGAGAGTGACCCGCTCCCCGGCCTTGACTGCATCAATCACGTGACTTGTCCGATTCCGCAGATCTCGTACACCGACCTCCATGTGCGACACCGTAGCACAATCCGGCGAAACCCCGCCGGTTTTCCCGTGGCCGGCGGCGGTGCACGCCTCGGTCACAGGCTGCCGCGCTGGGCGACCCACACCTGCTCGAAATCGACAACGGTGGCGGCGGTCTCGAAATCGGCGTCGTAGTGGATCACCGCAAGGCGGTATCTGGCGGCCAGCACCGCGGTGAGTAGATCCGGCATTCCGACCGCCCGGTGCCGGCCCTGGCGTGCCAGTTCCCGTTGAGCGCCCAGCGCAGCCTGCCAGTGTTCATCTTCGGTCGGCAGGTACTCATAGGCCACCCGGCGATCCGCCCAGAGTTGTTCGTATTCAACCGGATTGCGGGAACTGTAGAGCGCCTCGGCGTCGAGTGCTGCCGTCGTCGCCACCAGTCCGGCCTCGATGAGAGGCGCCAGGCGTGCCGCGACTTCGGGATGCCGCATGCGGGCGGTGGCGCTGGTGTCGAGCAGATACCTCGATATCAGCGCCACACCTCGCCGCGGGTGGATGGGTCCGCCATGGCGGCCAGACCGCCCTCCTGGAGCCACGTCACCTGCCGCGCCCGCGCTGAACGCGCGGCCGCTTGCCGCAATGCCGCCCGGACGGTGTCGGATACGCCAGTGGTGTTCAACTCGCGTTGTGCGTCCGCCAATAATGCGTCGTCGAGGTCGATTAGCCGCTTGGTCATCTCTGCTCCTATATATTTATTGTTGAAAGTATATATCTGCGGTGTGTGAGCACTCGGGCGTCGACGCTCGATTTACGTCCATTTCGCACCCGCCGACAAGTCACCGCAAGACTGGCCGCTCAGGAATTTCTCAGGTACTCTCAGCTCAATCTGGGTCTGCAGGCTAGAGGCGTGCGAATCGGTCGGGAGAGTTAACGTGATGCGAGCGTCGGCCCACGTCGGACGGGTTGGTGGTCTGGCTGTCGCGCTCGGAATCGGGGCCGCGGTGGTCGCGGGCGGCGCGGGGTCCGCCTGGGCCACGCCGGCCGACGCGACGGACTCCCAGACCACTGCCGATTCAGCCGTTCACGCGGACCCATCGCCCGTGGCGCCACGTACTCGCGGGAACCGCGCGATCGGGCGTACCGCAGCGGTGGCGCCTAACGGCACTGGCCGCGATTCGGGGCCATCCGGCCAGCCGTCCCACTCGAACCCCCATCCGAACGTCGGCCCCACTGCTGCCGCCAGGTCGCTGTCCGCGTTCGGGATCGCCTCGGCGCGACAGTCGCCACAGTCGGCCCGGGTGCACCTTCCCGCTGCGATCAGGATTCCTGCTGAGTCCACCCCGTCCGCGGAGCCAGCGGCAACGAGCATTCCGGTCGTCGCGCAGGCCGTGACCGCCTCGGCGACGCCGGCCGCGCCTGCCATGGTCCAGGCCCCCGCGACCGCCGCGGTGAGCTCGTTACCGTCCCCGCTGCTGGGATCGGGCACCGGCGTTCCGGCTGAGTCGCCGATCTCGTGGATAGTGCTTGCGACGGCGCGTCGTCAGCTCGGAGCATCGAAAACTGTTGTGGCTCCGGCGGTTACAGCGTCAACCGGCCAGTTGGCCACACCCAGGGCGGCCGCCGTTGCCAACTCGACGCCGGTCATCTCGACTGTGACGGTAAGCCCACCCAACTCCAGTACCGGCGCTGTCACCGGAACAGTACGGGCAACCGACGCCAATTTCGGTGACACGCTGACCTACCGGGCTGCGACGTCGTTGAAGGGCGCGGTGACGATCACTGCGTCCGGAGTTTTCATCTATACGCCGACCACGCCGAGTCGGCACGCCGCGGCCAAGACCGGTGCGAGCACTGCCGTTACCACCGACACGGTGACCGTTACGGTCACCGATTCCAAGGGCGCGACGGCCACCAGAGCGGTAACGGTGACGATTTTGCCGGCCAACAGTGTGCCGGTGCCCAAGACCACGGTGGGCACCCCGAACACCAGCACCGGCGTCGTCACTGGTTCTGTCACGGCGACGGACGTCAATAACGACCCGCTGACCTACAGCGGCAGCACGACCACGAGCAAGGGAACTGTCACCGTCAACGCCGGCACCGGGGCCTTCGCCTACACCCCGACTGCCCCGGCGCGGCATGCCGCGGCCAAGATCGGGGCCACCGCCGCAACCGCAGATACATTCACGGTCACCGTCACCGACGGGTACGGCGCACCGGTCCCGGTGGCTGTGACGGTGGCGATCAGTCCGAAGAACACCGCACCCGTCGCCGGC